>DAOTWB010000264.1:0-37710 GCA_034436235.1 Anaerolineae bacterium | reverse complement strand
CGCGCAGCGGCGTGCGGCAGGGCATCATTCAGTTCGAGGCGCCAATTGACCTCTCGAACGTGATGCTGGTCTGCAAATCCTGCGATAAGCGCACGCGCGTCGGCTTCCGCATCAATGAAGAAGGCAAGAAGGTGCGCGTCTGCAAGAAGTGCGGACAGGACATTGAATGATGCGACTCAAGCAATATTACCGCGAGACAGTTGTGCCGGAGCTGATGAAAGAGTTCCGCTACCGCAATGTGATGCAAGTGCCGCGCATTGTGAAGGTAGTCCTCAACATCGGCGTTGGCGAGGCGCTGGAGAACGCCAAAGCGCTAGACGGCGCTGTGGAAGATTTGACCAAGATCACAGGGCAGAAGCCTGTCATCACGCGCGCCAAAAAAGCGGTGGCTGCTTTCAAGCTGCGCGAAGGGCGCGCCATTGGCGTCAAAGTGACCTTGCGCAACGAGCGCATGTGGTCGCTCTTGGATCGTCTGATCAATGTGGCGTTGCCGCGCACGCGCGACTTTCGCGGCATCAGTGGCGATGCCTTCGATGGGCGCGGCAACTACACGCTCGGCTTGCGCGAGCAGCTGATCTTCCCTGAGATCGAGTACGATAAGATTGACAAGGTGCGCGGCATGGAGATCACGATTGTGACTACTGCCAAGACCGATGAAGAAGGTCGCCGCTTGTTGAAGCTGCTAGGAATGCCGTTCCGCGAGAACTGAGGAGCTGCTAGAACATGGCAAAACGGTCAGTGACGGCGCGCGAAGGTCGCCGTAAGTATAAAGTGCAAGTGCGGAATCGCTGCCAGTTTGTCGATCCGAACTCGGGCAAAATCTGCGGGCGTCCGCGCGGCTACATCCGTCGTTTCGGCTTGTGCCGCATTCACTTCCGCGAGCTTGCCTTGCAAGGCAAAATTCCCGGCGTGGTCAAGTCGAGCTGGTAGGCGGCAAGAGGAGTCTATATGGTTTCCGATCCTATCGCCGATATGTTCACGCGCATTCGCAACGCATTGCAAGTGGGCGCAGCGACAGTCATCATGCCTGCTTCCAAGCTGAAAGTCGGCATTGCCGAGATTCTGCTCAAGCAAGGCTACATTGAGGAGTATCAGGTGAGCGAAGGCGTCAAGCCTGAGCTGACCATCACGTTGAAGTATCACGGCAAGCGCCGCGAGCGCCGCCCTGCCATCACGCACATCGCACGAGTCAGCCGTCCCAGCCGCCGCGTGTACGTCGGCAAGCACGAAATCCCTTGGGTGCTGAGCGGCATGGGCATCGCCATCATGACCACGTCACAAGGCTTGATGACGGGCGATGAAGCGCGCCGCCGCGGCTTAGGTGGCGAAGTTATCGGCGTGGTGTGGTAGCCTCACACGCGCACGGAGGATGAGATCACAATGTCACGTATCGGTAAGCAGCCGGTCACCATTCCGCCTAAGGTGGAAGTGACGCTGGGCGCGGATAACCACCTGACCGTGAAAGGTCCGAAAGGGCAGCTTTCTCTGCAGGTGCATCCAACCATCAAGGTGAAAAAGGAAGATGGCAAGCTGATCGTCGAGCGTCCAGACGATGAGCGGCAATCGCGCGCCTTGCACGGCTTGACGCGCGCCTTGCTGAACAACATGGTGACGGGCGTCAGCACAGGCTTCCGCCGCACCTTGCAGCTGGAAGGCACTGGCTATCGCGCCGAGATGAAAGGCAAGAATCTAGTCGTTTACGTCGGCTATTCACATCCGATTGAAGTGCCGCCGCCGGAAGGCATCACCTTCACAGTGGAAGAGCGCGGTTTGATCTTCCACATTGATGGCATTGACAAGCAGCTGGTTGGGCAGGTAGCAGCCAACATCCGTGCATTGCGTCCGCCTGAGCCGTATCATGGCAAGGGCATTCGCTACAAAGATGAGGTGATTCGCCGCAAGGCAGGCAAAGCGGGCAAAGGGAAGTAAGCTATGGATAGGGCAAAAGAGAAGCGCGAGTCGCGCCTGCGCCGCCACATCCGCGTGCGCAAGAAGGTCACAGGCACGGCAGAGCGTCCGCGTTTGGTCGTCTATCGCAGCCTTGAGCATATCTACGCGCAAGTCATTGACGACACGGTCGGACATACGCTCGTCTCTGCCTCGACCATTGACGGCGAGGTGCGCAAGCTGCTGACGGGCAAGAAGAAGACGGAAGAGGCGCAGATTGTCGGGCGCGTGGTAGCAGAGCGCGCCAAGAGCGCAGGCATTCAGCAGGTGGTCTTTGATCGTGGCGGCAATAAGTATCACGGGCGCGTGAAGGCGCTCGCTGATGCAGCACGTGAAGCAGGCTTGGAGTTCTAAATGACGAACAGAGGTGAACGAAACGAGCGCGCGCCGCGTTCAGAACGCGGCGGCGAGCGCCGTCCGCGCCGCGAGCGCCGCGAGCGCGAAGAAGAGCGCGAGGAACTGAGCGAGCGCACAGTGGACATCAGCCGCGTCGCCAAAGTGGTGAAAGGCGGACGGCGCTTCGCGTTCCGAGCTGTGGTGATCGTTGGCGATAAAAACGGGCGCGTTGGGCTGGGCATTGGCAAGGCGCGCGGCGTGCCAGATGCTATTCGTAAAGCCAGCGAGCAGGCGCGCAAGCGCATGGTCAAGATCGAGCTGGCAGAGGCGACCATTCCGCATCAGGTTGTGGCGCGGCATGGCGGCGCAGTGGTCATGTTGCGTCCTGCTTCGCCCGGCACGGGCGTGATCGCCGGCGGCAGCGTACGCGCCATGCTGGAAGCAGTTGGCGTGCGCGACGTCTTGAGCAAATCGCAGGGCAGCAGCAATCTGCTCAACGTGGCACTGGCGACGCTCAAAGCGTTGCAGCAGCTCAAAAGCGTTGAGGAGATCGCGCGTGTGCGCGGCGTCTCTGTTGAGGAAGTGCAGCCTTTCTGGTTGCGTCGCCGTACGGAGTGAGTTCTATGGATAAGTCGAAAGGCACTAAAAAACTGCGCGTGACCTTGATCAAGAGTCCGATTGGCGCGCAGGAGCGTCATAAGCTGACCGTGAAAGCGCTTGGGCTGAAGCGGCTGCACATGACGGTAGAGCATCCTGATAATCCATCGGTGCGCGGTATGCTGGCACGCGTGGCGCATCTCTTGAAGGTAGAGGAAATTCAAGCATGAAGTTGCACGACTTGAAGCCTGATAAAGGCGCGCGCAAGCGCAAGCGGCGCGTCGGGCGCGGCATCTCGGCAGGGCAAGGCAAGACGGCAGGGCGTGGCACAAAAGGACAGGCGGCGCGTCCGGGCGGCGTGAAAGCGCCTTACTTCGAAGGCGGTCAGTTGCCGCTTGTGCGGCGGCTGCCTTTCAAGCGCGGCTTCACCAACTTGTTCAAGATTTACTATCAAGAGGTCAATCTTGAGGCAGTGGCGCGCGCTTTTCCGCAAGGCGGCTTGGTGACGCCGAGCAAGCTGCTCGAGGCAGGCTTGATCGACACGCTCGAAAAGCCTGTGGTCATCTTGGGCATGGGCGAGCTGAGCGCCAAGACCGATATCAAGGCGCATCGCTTCTCCAAGAGCGCGCGCGCCAAAATCGAAGCGGCAGGCGGCACTGCCAGCCAGCTGGAGCTGTTGCTGCGCGGCGCACGTGCCACTATCAAGCTGCTGCCCAAGGCGCGCCGTCCCAAATACCAAGAATAAGCGCAGGCACGGCTTGCCGTGCCTCGCTGTGATCCTTAAGCCATTCTGATTTAGAGGACGATCCCATGCAGTTGTTAGATGCAGTTCGCAATGCCGTTCGGCTGCCCGACCTACGCAACAAGATTCTGTTCACGATCTTCATCCTAGTCATCTATCAGTTTGCCACGCATATTCCTGTGCCGGGCGTCAACCGTGAGGCGTTGCGCGGACTGTTGGATGAAGGCGCAGGCGCAGGCTTCATTCAAGTCCTGAACCTGCTCTCAGGCGGCGCTGTGACCAACTTCAGCGTGCTGGCGAACGGCGTTTATCCGTTCATCACTGCGCAGATCATCTTGCAGCTGCTCACAGGCGTCATTCCGCGCCTTGAGCAGATCGCTAAAGAGCCGGGCGGTCGCGAGAAGATCAATCAATACACCTACTATCTGGCGATTCCTATGGCGCTCTTGCAATCGGTCGGGCAGATCAACATCATGCAGAGCTTCACGCAGACTCCGATCATTCCCGGCTATAGCGTGAACTTCTTGCTGACTGTGCAGGTGCTGGCAACCATGACCGCAGGCACCATGTTCGCCATCTGGCTGGGCAATTTGATCACCGAAGAAGGCATCGGCAACGGCATTTCGATGATCATCTTCGGCGGCATCGTAGCACAAGCGCCGCGCAATCTAGGCATTTTGCTGGGCGATGAAGACTGGTGGCTTTTCAACATCATCGCTTTCGTCCTGCTGACCGTGGTGACCGTGATCGCCATTGTGATCATTCAGGAAGGCGCACGGCGCATTCCTGTGCAGTATGGCAAGCGTGTGCGCGGTCAGAAGCAGTATGGCGGCGGCTCAACCTACATTCCGCTCAAGGTCAATGCAGTCGGCATGATTCCGCTCATCTTCGCGCAGGCAGTCGTCACTTTCCCTGCCGTCATCGGCGGCATTTTCTTCAGCAACACGCCGTTTGGCAACTGGCTGCGCGATACATTCGGCACGCGCAGCGGCTTCTGGTATTGGTTCTTCGAGTTCCTGCTGGTAGTCGGCTTCACCTACTTCTACACGGATATCATGATCCAGCAGCAGAACTTGGCTGAGAACTTGCAGCGGCAGGGCGGCTTCATCCCAGGCATCCGTCCCGGCAAGCGCACACAGGAGTACATCACGCGCGTGACGCGCCGCATCACCTTCGCAGGCGCGATGTTCTTGGGCATCGCCGCTGTCACGCCCGGCTTGATGATCATCGTGGACTACTTCCTGACAGGGCGCACGGACATCACACGCGGCAGCAATCCTGCGCTGGTCATCGGCTCAGCAGGCTTGATCATCGTGGTCGGCGTGGTGGTGGATACAATGCGACAGTTGGAGTCGCAGCTAGTGATGCGCAACTACGAAGGCTTCATGCGCTAAGGCATTCTCCGCATGGCTACTTATATCGTTTTGATGGGAATGCAAGGCGCAGGCAAAGGCACACAAGCCGCCATTCTCTCCAAGCAGCTCGGCTTGCCGCACGTGACCACTGGCGGCTTGTTCCGCGCTATGGAAGGACAAGATTCCGAGCTGGCGCGCGAGATTCAAGCGATCATGAAGCGCGGCGACCTTGTGCCTGATCACATCACCATCGAAGTGGTTCGTCAGCGCCTTGCCAAGCCTGACGCTGCGCAAGGCGCGATCTTCGATGGCTTTCCGCGCACTTTGCCGCAGGCGCAAGCGCTCGATGCCTTGCTCTCAGCGCTCGGCGGCCAGGTCTCGCTTGTGCCGCTGCTCACATTGGATCGCGAAGAGGCAATTGCGCGTATCTCGGCGCGCTGGGAATGCACGCTCGATCCGACGCACGTCTACAACCTGCGCACTAATCCGCCGAAAGTGGCGGGCATTTGCGATATTGACGGCGCGCCGCTGCGGCAACGTCCTGACGATACGCCTGAGGCAGCTGCCAAGCGCATTGATACGTTCTTCGAGAAGACTGCGCCGCTATTAGACTACTACCGTCAGCGCGGCGTGGTACACGAAGTAGACGCCGCGCAGAGCATCGAGGCAGTCTCAGCAGCGCTGCTCAAGCTAATCGAGGCGAATCAGAGCGCATGATCTATCTGAAGACGGCTGAGGAAATCCTGATCATGCGCGCTGCCGGTCGGATTGTGGCGGCAGCGCACGCCGAGGCGCGCGCTATGGTCAAGCCGGGCGTCACCACAGCGCAGATTGACGAGGTAGTGGAGCGCACTATCCGCAAGCATGGCGCCATCCCGACTTTCATCGGCTATCCGCCGGGCAGCGCGCATCCGTTCCCTGCCGCCACCACTATCTCGATCAATCACGAGCTGGTGCATGGCATTCCCAGTCCGCAGCGCGTGCTGCAAGAAGGCGATATCGTCAGCATTGATTGCGCTGCGACCTACAAAGGTTTCGTAGCGGACGGCGGCTTCACGATGGGCGTCGGCAGGATTTCGCCTGAGGCGCAGCGCTTGATCGAGATCGGCGAAGAGGCTTTGCGGATCGGCATCCAGAACGCTGTGCTGGGCAAAGAGACGCGCGATATCGCCATCGCCATTCAAACTTACGTTGAGCGGCAAGGCTGCAGCGTGATCCGCGAATACACGGGACACGGCGTCGGGCGCGCCATGCACGAAGAGCCGCAAGTGCCGAACTGGTGGCCGCGCGGACGCAAACAGCGCGCTTGGCGCAGCTATCCGTTGCAGGTCGGCATGACCTTCGCCCTAGAGCCGATGATCAGTTTAGGCAGCCCTAAGACGCAAGTGCTGGACGATCATTGGACGGTCGTGATGGCGGACGGTGCGCTCTGTACGTGGACGGAGCACACGATCGCCGTGACGGATGGCGAGCCGCTCATTTTGACTCTGCCATGAACGCGCCAAATATGAGAGAATAGCAGCTACTTTGTTCAGTTCGCACATCAAGCAAAGCAGGAGTTGGTATGGCACGTATCGAAGGTGTAGACCTGCCGCGCGATAAGCGCGTTGAAGTGGCGCTCACCTACATCTATGGCATTGGCAGACCGCGCAGCAAGGAAATCTTGGAAGCGACCAAAGTCGATCCGAACAAGCGTGTGCGCGACCTGACCGAAGCGGAAGTCACGTTGCTGCGCGACGCGATCAGCAACTATCGCGTAGAAGGCGAATTGCGCCGCGAAGTGCAGCTCAACATCAAGCGCTTGATCGAGATCGGCAGCTATCGCGGCTTGCGGCATCGCCGCAATTTGCCTGTGCGCGGTCAACGGACGCGCACCAACGCGCGCACCAAACGCGGTCCGAAGAAAACAGTGGCAGGGCGCGGTCGTCGGCGCGGCGCAAAGAAGAAGTGATTGGTCAGGATGCAGCGCGCAGGCTGCAAATCCTGCCTATACAAGGCATTGGCATTCTGCTACAATAAAACATTGCACAGGCGCTACGCCTGCGATGAGACGGAGTGAGAGCTATGGGCAAATCAGGCGGCGCGACGCCACGTCGCGGTGGTCGGCGCGCCACAGTCAAAAAAGTCAAACGGAATGTCCCTTATGGGCAGGCGCACATTCACGCCACGTTCAACAACACGATTGTCTCGATCACCGATCAGCAGGGCAACGTGATCTGTTGGGCGAGCGCTGGCACTTCGGGCTTCAAAGGCAGCCGCAAAAGCACGCCCTACGCGGCGCGTATGGCAGCGCAGCAAGCCAGCGACGCCGCCAAAGAGCAAGGGATGCAAGAAGTGGATGTCTTCGTCAAAGGTCCAGGACCTGGACGCGAGTCGGCGATTCGCGCTATTCAAGCCAGCGGCTTGCGCGTCCGCTCGATCTCGGACGTGACGCCTGTGCCGCACAACGGCGTGCGTCCGCCCAAGAAGCGGCGCGTTTAGCGGTCTTTCCAAACGCATTCGTTCAACATCAAGGTGTAAACACACAAGCTGTGTGGAGGAAGCCCATCTAAATGGCAAGGTACACTGGTCCTGTCTGTAAGTTATGTCGCCGTGAAGGCGAGAAGCTGTTCTTGAAAGGCGCGCGCTGCATGTCGCCCAAGTGCGCGGTCGAGAAGCGCAACTATCCGCCTGGTCAGCACGGCAAGGAAGCCTCGTTCCGCCGCGACCGCAAGTCGGACTATAACGCGCAGCTGCGCGAGAAGCAAAAAGCGCGCCGCATCTATGGCGTCTTAGAGCGCCAGTTCCGTCGCTACTTCGCGGAAGCCTCACGTCGCCGCGGCCCGACGGGCGCCAATTTGCTGGAGCTGCTGGAAATGCGCCTTGATAACGTGATCTATCGGCTCGGCTTGGCAGATTCGCGCGCCCATGCGCGGCAGTTGGTCAATCACGGTCACTTCGATGTGAACGGTATGCCGACCAACATCGCGTCTTATGGCTTGCGCGCAGGCGATCGGATCACTGTTCACGGCAGCAGCCGCAATCTGCGCTACTTCCGCGAGATTCGCGCCTACATGGAGCAACGTCCTGCGTGCCCTGACTGGCTGACGATGGAATTTCACGGCGATGGCACCTTCACGGCGACCGTGGTGCGTCCGCCTGAGCGCAGCGAGCTGCAGGTGCCTTTGAACGAGCAGTTGATCGTTGAGTACTACTCGCGTTAAGCCTTTCGCCAATGGTGTCGAGCGAGCTGCGCGCGCGCAGCTCGCCTGATGAGGAGGAACTGTGACCACTAATCCGCTGGTGCTGCCCAAAATTGAAAGCGACGCCAGTTCGCGCAACTACGGGCGTTTCATCATTAGCCCATTGGAAAGCGGCTACGGAGTCACGCTTGGCAACGCGCTGCGCCGCGTGCTGCTCTCATCGTTGCCCGGCGCGGCTGTCACATCGATCAGGATGTCGGGCGTCTCGCACGAGTTCTCAGCCGTGCCGCACGTCCGCGAAGACATGATGCAGATCATCCTGAACGTCAAGCAGCTGCGCGTGCGCCTGACCGACGCGCAATCTGTGCGCCTGCGGCTGGACGTGCGCGGCGAAGGCACAGTGACGGCGAGCGACATCATCTATCCGCCTGAGGTGGAGCCGATCAATCCTGACCTGTATTTGTTCACGGTCGATTCGAGCGATGCGCACCTTGAGATGGAGATCAACGTTGCCACTGGGCGCGGCTACAGCCCTGCCGAAGAGCGCGGACGCCTGCCCATCGGCGAGCTGCCTGTGGATGCCATCTTCAGCCCGATCAAGCGCGTCAATTTTGACGTGGATCGCTCGCGCGTCGGTCAGCGCACCAACTATGATAAGCTAATCTTGGAAATTTGGACGGACGGCACGATCCGACCGGGCGAGGCGATGAGCCAAGCTGCGCAACTGCTGATCGAACACTTGCGGATCATCGCAGGCATGGATTTGGATCACCTGCCCACAGTTGCCGCTGAAGTTGAGCGCGTGAGCGAGAGCAAGCCTTGGGATGAAGAGCGCTACAACACGCCGATCGAAGTGCTGGATTTGAGCGTGCGCGTCTTCAACTCGCTCAAGCGTACAGGCATCACTACGGTAGGCGAAGTGCTGGAGATGCTAGATCGCGGCAGAGACGCCATGCTGGCAATCCGCAACTTCGGCGATAAATCACTGGATGAGCTGTTGCAGCGGCTGCGCGAGAAGCAATGGCTGCCGCCCGATCATCCAATTAACGTCACATCGAGCAGCGAATCGTCTGCGCATTGAGCGCACATGGAGGAAAATCATGCGACACCGCATTGCCGGTAAGCAACTCGGACGCAGTGTCGGTCAGCGGAACGCGCTGCGCCGCACTTTGCTCACGCAGTTGTTCCAACATGAACGGATCAAGACAACACGCGCCAAAGCTCAGGCGATTCGCGCCGAAGCTGAGCGCATGATCACCAAAGCCAAGCGCGGCTTGGCACATCCTGATCCTGCCTACGGCATCTTCGTGCGCCGTCTGTTAGCAGGGCGCTTGGATAGCAAGGCTGTGGTCAAGAAGCTCTTTGATGAGCTGGCGCCGCGCTATGCAGAACGTCCCGGCGGCTACACGCGCGTCTACCGTCTTGGTATGCGCAAGGGCGACGCCGCTGAGATGGTCATCTTGGAGCTGGTTGACCGTCCGAGCGAGCAAAAAGGCGACGGCGCGCAGCGCGGCTTGCTGGGTCGCCTGCGGCGCGGACGCCCTGCCGCCAAGCCGAAAGCATCTGACGAAAAGTAGCCTTGCGAGGACGGTGTGGCGCGCTATCGTGCAGTGATCGCCTATGAAGGCGGCGCATTTCAAGGCTTTCAACGGCTGCGCGGTGCATCGGCGGCGCCGAGCGTGCAAGGCGCGCTTGAAGCGGCTCTAGCGCGCTTGGCAGGGCAGCCTGTGCCGATCATCGCCGCCGGACGCACCGATCGCGGCGTCCACGCCAGCGGACAAGTCATCGCGTTCGATCTGGCGTGGCAGCACAGCGAGCGCGCCTTGCAAAACGCGCTGAACGCCGCTCTGCCCGACTCGATCGCTGTCTTGCAGCTCAGCCGCGCCGCTGCCGATTTCCATCCGCGCTATCAGGCGCTGCGGCGCACATATGAGTATCGCATTTATTGCGCGCGCGTGCGCCATCCGCTCTTGGCGAGGCAGGCTTGGCGCGTGACGCCGCCCTGCGAACTCGCCTTGATGAACAGCGCGGCTGCCCTGCTGATCGGTCGGCATGACTTCGCCAGCTTTGGCACGCCGCCGCTGGGCGAGCGCGGCACGACCGAGCGCACGGTCTTCGCCGCTGAATGGCGCGCTTTGCCTGCGCAGTATGGCGTGCCGTGCGCCGTTTTCCGCATCACAGCCGATGCATTTCTGTATCGCATGGTGCGGACTATCGTAGGCGGTCTGGTGGCGGTTGGGCAAGGCAAGCTGAGCCTTGCCGCCTTTGAGCAGGCGTTGCACGCTGCGCGACGCGGCGCTATTCGGCAGCTGGCGCCGCCGCACGGGCTGACCTTAGTGGAAGTGACTTTTTCAGAGACGGATGAAGACAGCAAGCGGGAAGACGCCCGCTGGAGTTCACGAGATGAGATACAAGACCTACACACCTACCCTTGAGAGCGCCGCGCGCGAGCGCAAATGGTATGTGGTGGACGCGACTGATGCGATCCTAGGGCGTTTGGCGGCTCGCGTTGCTGCAGTGCTGCGCGGCAAGCACAAGCCGACCTTCGCACCACATATTGATAGCGGCGATTACGTCATCGTCATCAACGCCGCCAAAGTGAAAGTGACGCAAGATCGCCTTGATACCAAGTTTTATTATCGCCACTCGCAGTATCCGGGCGGCTTTCGCCAAGTATCGCTGCGCGAGATGCTCGCCAAGCATCCTGAGCGCGTGATCGAGCTGGCGGTCAAAGGCATGTTGCCGCACAACCGCTTGGGACGCAAGATGGCGAAAAAATTGAAGATCTACGCCGGCAGCACACATCCGCACGGCGCACAATTGCCGCAAGTTCTCGATATCTCTGAGGTGAAGAAGGCATGAACGGCAGACAGTACGTCGAAGGCATCGGTCGCCGCAAGGAATCGACGGCGCGCGTGCGGCTCTATCCAGGCGGCACAGGCATGTTCACGATCAACGATAAGCCTGCTGATCAGTACTTGACGCGCATGGGCGATCTGGACGCAGCGCTGCTGCCGCTGCGCTTGTGCGGCATGGAGAGCAGCTTCGATATGACCGTCAAGGTGCAAGGCGGCGGCGTTACAGGTCAGACTGACGCGATCAAGCTCGGCGTGGCGCGCGCCATTCTGAAGCTCGACCCTGAGAAACGTCCGCTTTTGCGCCAAAACGGCTTGCTCACGCGCGATCCGCGCGCCAAAGAGCGCAAGAAGCCCGGTCTGCGCCGCGCCCGCAAAGCGCCGACCTACACCAAGCGCTAATTTCTACGCGCCGCCATCGCGACAAAAAACGTCCGCTTGTGAGAGCGGACGTTTTTCGTTAAATTGCAAGTTGACTCAGCGGTAGGTGCTGATGTAAGCGATGATGTCGCGCAAGTCCTGCAAGTCCATCTGATCGGCGTAATTGGCAGGCATCTGCACTGCTTCGCCGCCTGGCACAATGTAGCGGCTTGGATACAAGATCGACTCGGCAAGATATTGCTCAGCCGTGTAGCCACTGAACTGATCGAGACGCAGGCGCACGTTCTGGACGCGCGCATACGTGCCTGCCGTCGGCGCGAAGTTGTAAGCGGCGCCGCCCGGCGCGCTATGGCAAGCGGCACAGCCGAACGAAGCATACTTCTGCTGACCTGCCGTGACGTCGCCGCCGCTCAGATCGAGCGCCATGATATCCACGCCTGCGCCAAGCACTTCCTTATCGGCTGCCACTGTGCCTTCACCTGCGATCTTGAAGCCTTGACGGATGTCGTTCGGCGTCAGTTTGAGCGCTTCCTCGCGATAGTTTATGATGAAAGCGACCAAGTTTTCGATCTCGTCAGGGCGCAGCGGACCGCCGGCTTCCTGTCCCCACGCCTGCATAATGTTGCCATTCCACAGCTGACCGCTCGTCGGACGCCCTGCGATCAAAGTCGAGCGCAAATACGCTTCCAATCCGCCCGTCCAGTTCAGCTCTTTCAGACGCGGCTCGCGATTCAGCTCCCAGCCTTGAGCGCGCAGCTCCTCAACCTTCGCTTCCTGCTCAGCGATGCGCGGCAGCAGCTCGTCAATCTTCTGCGGCGTGGTCGGATCGAAGAGCCGAATGCGCGTATCTACCTCATCCAGCTGCATCTGAATGCGTTGACGCTCTTCCGAGCCTTCAGGCGCGGCGTCGCGGCGTGCGAGCAGCTCAGCGCGCTCGACAATATCCGCCTGATATGTCTCTAGCGCACGCACCAGACGGTCGCGCTCGGCGCGCAAGGCGCGCAGCTGATCATTCGCCACCTTGCCCGGATTCTCATCCAAGAAGAGCATCGGATTTTTCAAAGCAGGCGCATAACCTGCCAGACCTAAGCCGTCTTCAGCGTGGCAGCTATAGCAGTTGTTCAGGTAGAGTTCTGCGCCGCGCTCAATCGAGCGCCCTTCCCATTGTTGCGTGAAGACTTCCATGCGTGCTGGCTCGTTGATGATGATCCAACCGACCAGCAGCATGGTGCCTACGAAGGACGCAATGCCTACCACAATTTTATTTTGAATGCTCATGTGCGGTTCTTGCCCTCAGCGTTCTAGGCTAGGCTAAAGGGCGGCAGCTCAGCGCATGCCGCCCTAGCTGCGTCAGTGACCGACGCCCTGATACTCGGAGAAACGATGGACGAAAACCTGCTTGCCCGAAGACTGAATGGCAGGCACGATGAAGGTCTTCGGCAGACCGTTGGCGTCCAGCTCTTGCTTGCCGTCCACGTCGTAGAGCGACTCGACCATCTTGATCTTGATGCTGCCATCAGGATTGCGCAGCGGCTTGCCATCAGCGCCTAGCTCCGCCACATTCCAAATCACCTTCAGGTCAATGCGCTTCAGGTCGCGCTGATAGTCTGAGACGGTCAGGATGCCGACCACATTCGGCAAATCCTTGCCCCACTTGTGCTTCAAGTGGACGAACTCTTCCATCAGCTGGCGCATCTTGCCTTCTGGCACAGCTTGGCACAGCACCTCGCGCGAGGTGTCAGGATACAGCATCGGCTGTGGCATCGTAGCGCCCCATTGAACGTGCTGCAGCTTGTGATCGCTGTAGAGGTCGCTCGTGCAGTATGTGCCGTTCACCCAAGCGTCATACGGCATAGCGCGCACTGGACCAACGCCTTCCATCGGCGCGAGCGCCTGCACCATCTCTTGGTCGCCGGCAGTGTCAACGCCCCATTTCGCCGTACCCATGTAGGAGAGCAGCAGCATGATGAAGATGAAGCTCAACATCAGGCTGAGCTGGAAGCGCCGATGCGCATAACGACGGCTCTTTGCCACGTCCAAGTACGGATAGACGAAGAAGGCGATCATCAAGACCGTTGGCAGCACCAAGCCGAACAAGATTTTATCGCCCAGCTTGAGCAAGCCTTGCAGCCAGTAGAAATACCAAGGCGCTGTGGTGTGCAGCGGCGTCACATTCGGATTGGCGTGCGTCTCCAGCGGCGCGTGGAAGAACCAGATCACCATGACGACCATGACCAAGATGGTCATGCCAACCCACATCACCTCAGTGGTCGCCACATCCGGGATGAAGTATACGCGCTTATCCATCGGCACGCGCTTGGCAGTGTCCTGACCGATCTCCTCAAGGCGCGGCGGCAAGCTGTGACCGTGCAGCACCACTTTGTAGTAATGCACGCCCAAGAAGATCACGGTCAGCATGGGCAGCAGGAAGACGTGCAGCAGGTAGAAGCGCAACAGACCGCCGGCGCCGATATCCGGCGCGCCGCGCAGCAGCAGGTTCACATTTGTGCCGATGATCTCAGGCGGCGCCGCCTCTGCCATAGACGTGCCGATAGTGACCGCCCAGAACGCCAGCTGATCCCACGGCAGCAGATAGCCTGTGAAGCTGAGGAAGAGCGTCAGCACCAGCAAGACCATGCCTGTGAACCATGTGAATTGGCGCGGCTTTTTGTACGAGCCTGTGGCGAACGTCCGTATGGTATGTAATGCCACCACGATCACCATCGCCTCAGCGCCTAAGCGGTGCATATCGCGCATGAACTGACCCAACGGCACGTTGGTCATGATGTTGATCATGTTTTGATAGGCGGCTGTTGGCGAAGGCGTGTAGAAGATCATCAGGAACATGCCCGTGATGATCTCAATCACGAAGGTGAATGTGGAAAGGAAGCCGAGGCGGAAAGTTGGGTAGATGCCCGTCACCGCCTGATGATAATAGCTTGGACGCATGTGCATCCAGAAAGCGTCCGCGTGCGGCGTCAAGCGCGGATTCGGACGCCGTGATGGCGGATCGCCGCGCAGCGCTTCACGGATGTCTTGGATGTTCATGCCCGCTGTGATGCGTTCAACCGTCTCGTCCACCAGCTCCATGACGGCTTTCCGCACACCCTTTTCCTTGATGTCGTCAAGGAAGGAAGGGAAAGGCAACACCGACATATTGCACTCCTGAAAACTCTCTTGCGTTCACTTACGATACACCACACACAAGCGCGCTGAAGTTTCCCCGTTGCCACGCACTTGCGATGATCATGAGGAAATTAGGCTTGACCGATGCCTGCGCCTTTGATCTTCTTGCCTGTGTTGATCTCGATGCGCACAGCGCCATCAATTTTGACAGGGCTGCCGCTCGCATCCGACTCAACCACGCCAGCAGGCGTGATCACGCGCACTGCGAAGCGATCAAGGCTGCGCGGCGCCGGTCCTTCGATGTACTTGCCGTCTTCTTCGAACTTCGAGCCGTGACACGGACATTCGAAGCGCCCGTTCGCTTCCACCCACTTGAACAGGCAGCCTAAATGCGTGCAGACCATGCTCAGCGCCACCAGACCGTTTGGTGTGTTGCTCAGCCAATACTTGCCCGTCGGATTGGAGACAGGCGAAGCGCCGACGGCTGGCACTGTGGCTGGATCAACCACGAAGATGCCGCCAAACTCGCCTTCGCGGAAGCGTGGCAGCGCAAACCAGATGATCGCGCCAGTCGTCTGCGCCAAAAAGACCGCTATGCTGGCGCCCCAGATGTAATATAAGAATTCGCGGCGATTGATCGGCTTGACAGCCGCTTCACTGCTCGCGACAGCCGCAGGCGCCGCCGCTTCTTTCGTCTGCGCGGCAGCTTTCCCCTTAGTGACGGTCTGTGTTGTCATGCACTTTCCCCTGATCTCTTCGGCACTCTATAGAATCCATCAGCCGTTTTCGAGCGTTCACGCAAGCGTTGTGCTTTGTGCAGACCGAGCGCTACAGCGTTTGCGTACGTTTTCACTATCACAATAAGTTTAGCGCGTAGCGCGCAAATTAGCAAGCCGAAAAGTGCGCCCTGCCAAGCCAACTTGAGCAGATTGCCTCAGCTATCTCTTCGAAACGACCGTGCAACCGCTCTCGGCAAGGCTGTGTTATACTTCACAAGCAACTCTCACAGATGAATGAGGAGCGCTTCCTGTGCCAGCTTACGATTTCCGTTGTCTAGATTGCCAGCATCGCATGGTGCTGACTTTCTCCTACGCTGAATACGCGACCGCTGAAAAGCGTTGCACGCGCTGTGGCAGCACGAATCTGCGCCGCGTTATCACAAAGGTCGCCATTGCCAAAAGCGAGGCGACGCGCTTCGCCGATCTAGAGGATGAATCAACGCTGGATGAGTTAGCGGACGCCGATCCTGCCACGCTCGGTCGCTTCATGCGCCGCATGGCGGATGAGACAGGCGAAGACTTAGGCGAGGAATTCAACACTATCGTCGAGCGCCTTGAGCGCGGCGAAGACCCTGAATCCATCGAGGCGGATTTCGCTGTCCCTGAGGACGCGCTAGCGGATGAGGACGGCGACGCTGAGCCTGAAGCGGCTGCCGAGATGCCTGATGCAGCCGCCGAGCCTGCCGAAAGCTCGCTCAGCGCCACATCCGCGCTCGGAGACGAGTGATTGATGGCTTTTGTGCGCAAAGTCGCTTGGCGCTATGGCTTGCCGCTGCTGATCTACAGCGCGGCGGTCTGTTTCATCACCTATCCGCTCGTGACCGATCTGGATGGTTGGCTTGCCGGCGCCAGCTACGGCGACGCTTTTGAATACGCACGCGCAGGTTGGTGGGCGAATTACGCCTTGCGCAACGGACTCAATCCGTTTTACCAGAGCCTGTTCGGCTATCCCGATGGCTTCTTCAGCGCTGCGCAATGGTCTCAGCCGCTCATCTACCTGCCGACGGCAGTCTTGAACTTCTTCCTGCCGCCTGCCGCAGCCTACAACCTGTACCTGATGATCATCCTCGTCCTGAACGGCATGGCGATGCACAGCCTATGCTGGTGGCTGCTGCGCGAGCGCGAGCCGTACGTCCAGCAAGGCGGCGCGCTGATCGGCGGGCTGATCCTGACCGCCTATCCGACCTTTCAAGGCAACATCAGCATCGGAATGCTCAATCCGATCGCGGTTTACACCGTGCCGATCATCATCTTGTGCGCCTTGCGCATTTTGGAAGGCGAGCGCGCGCGCAGCCTGGTCGTGATCGGCGGCATTGCGCTATGGCTGCTGATGTTGGCGAATTTGACGGCGTTCATGTACAGTCTGATGCCGCTCGCGCTGTTCGGCGGCGGTTACTTCCTGCTGCGCGAGCGGCGCTTGCTGACGCGGCGCGCCTTGCTGATGCTGATCGGCATTGCCATGATCGGCGGCGCGCTCAGCTTGCCATTTTACATACCGCTGCTCTCAGAGATCGCGGCGCAGCGCACGCCGTTCGTGCTGTTCGATGGCAGCAAGCTGCACCACAGCACTGATCTGCTCGCCCTGATCGCGCCGTCGCCATTCACCACGTGGACTTTCGCGCCTGAGTACAGCCGCGCAGCCATCGGCAGCAACTCGATGGAAGGCACGGCTTACATCGGCATTTTGACCGTCGCGTTGAGCGTCATCGCGCTGCTGCGCCGCGCTGAGCGCGCAGGCATGTGGCTTCTGATCGCCATCGGCGCGATGATCTTCTCGTTAGGCGGCATGCTCAAGGTGAATGGCGATCTGGCTGTGGTCACCATTGCAGGCTTCGAGACCTACATTCCGATGCCGTATGCGCTCTTGCAAGAGCTGCCGTTCATCAATGTGGCGCGGACGCCGGGTCGTTTCAACGCCACAGCAGGCTTGGCGCTCGGCGTCCTGAGCGCGTATGGCACGGCTTGGCTGCTCAGCCGCTTGCCGCGTCCGCGCTTGAGCGCGCTGCTCGTCATCGTCGCGTTGAGTGTCTTGCTCTTGCTCGATTATCAGCTGTTCTTTCCGTTCATGCGGCATCCTGCGCCGTTGCCTGCCTATTTGAGCGCGTTAGCGGCGCGCGACGACGTGCGCGCTGTGCTGGACGTGCCGTATGATGATTACGTGGCGCAAAAAATTGCGCTCTGGCATCAAGTCACGCATCGCAAGCCGATGTTGGCAGGGCATGTCTGGCGGCGTCCGCCGATTCCGCTTGAAAAGTTCGGCTTGCTCTCAGATGCGGCGCGCGGCAGAGCGTTTGACTTGCTGAGCGGCGCGCCATTGAGCGCTGAGGCAGTCCGTGCGCTGTTGCGCGCTCACGGCGTGGATGTGGTGACCTATCACCTATTGCCGATGGACGATCCTGAGGCGCTGCGCATCGGCGAGCGGCTGTTCGGCGCACCGCGCCATGTGGATGAGCATCTCGCCTTTTTCGAGGTGCCAGCAGCCGATCCGCAAGTGCTGCAGACGGTAGTGCCTGCTACCTTCGGCGATGGCTGGTGGCGCGGCGCGCGGCGTTGGCTGACCGAGCGCGCGGCGCTGTACTTCTACATCCACGACGAGTCGGCGCTGCAGGTGAGCGTCGCGCTTGACAAGCTGCCGTACGCTGAAGCGGTGCAGGCGTTCTTGGACGACGAGCGGCGCGCTGTGAGCAAGGCTGAACGGCTTGACCTGTGGCATTTCGGCGCGCAAGGCTTCCACGCAGTGCAACTGAGCGCGGATTGCGTGCGCGTGCCGCCTTGTCTGCTGCCTGACGAGCCGTGCGTTGAGCAGGCGCCGCGCAAGCCGATCTGCGTCAGCGCTGCGCTGCAAAGCGTGCGCGTTGAGCGCGAGCGAATGTGGCAAGTCGCTGATGTTCAGCTGGGCAGCGGCGTACAGCTGATCGGCTTCAGCCTGCCTGAGATGGCGCGGCGCGGCAGCGCGATCTCAACTGTGACGGCTTGGCGCGCGTCCGAGCGGCTTGACGAGAACTATCATCAATTCGTCCATCTGGTGGATCAGACAGGTGCGCTGATCGCACAAGATGACTTTCCGCTCGGTCGCGGCGACTTTCCGACCAGCCGCTGGGCAATTGGGCAGCGCTGGACAGAGGCGGCGTATCTCGCGCTGCCTGACGACCTGCCTGAAGGCACCTATCGCGTCTTCACGGGCTGGTATCGCTTGATTGATGGCGCGCGGCTGCCTGTGCAAGGCGAGCAGCTCGGCGCGCGCGATGGCTTGGTCTACTTAGGCGAGATCAGCGTGCGTCAGTAGCGATGGCGAAGCCTTGCCACGACTCGGCGAAGGCGCGGATGGTCAGCTGTTGGCGCGCTGAGAGCTGGATGAACGGACGGCGCGCCTTCACGAATTGCGTCGCCGCTTCGACGCTGAGTCCGCACGCGATCAAGTAACAGATCACGAGCGATGGCGCGCGTCCGAGTCCGCCTGCGCAATGCACATACACACCGCGTCCTGCGCTGATATTGGCGTGAATGAATTGGACGCCGCGCTGCAGCTGCTCAAGGGCAGGCGGCGTGCCGTCGAAGGTCGGCAGCCAGAGATAGTGCGGCGCGTGAATGCCGCTCTGCCGATCATCCCACTCAACGCGCATGTTGACGAGCGCGCTGACCGACCATTCCTGCAATTTTGCCCAACCTGCCGCGTTGACCTGTCCGCCGAGCCACAAGCGGTCGGTCAGGCGCGTCAGGCGGCGAATCGGCGGCAGGCGACCGTGATCGCCAATGCGCGAGAGCGCATACCACACGCCGACCATCGGCTTGGAAAGCGCCCAGTCAGGCAAGGCTGCCGTCGCTTCTGCCAGAATGTTGATCTCAGACATCGTTCAGAGCTTTTTGTTGCCTTTCAAGCCGCTCGCCGCGGTATGAGCCAGCAAGCCGCTTTTGTAATCGTAGATCGTGCGCGCTTTCTCTTTGTACGCTTCAAGCGCAAGGCGAATCAGCTCATCCACCACTTGGCTAGGCGTCATGCCTTCCGCCTGCCACAGATAGAAAGCGAGCGAGCCAGGCAGCGTGTTGATCTCATTCACATAAGGCTGCTCATCTTTGAGCAAGAAGTCCACACGCGCTGTGCCGCGTCCGTCAATCGCGCGGAAGGCGCGCACTGCTAGCTGGCGGATTTGCTCAGTGAGCGCTTCAGGCAGTGGCGCAGGAATTTTGCGCTCAGCGCCTTTCATGCCTTTGGCAGCGCCGCCGCGCATATATTTTTCCTCATAGGTCAGGAATTCTTCAAAACTGATCGGTTGCTCCAAGAGCGAAGCGCGCACATCGGCATTGCCCAGCAGCGCGCAGTTGATCTCAAGCGCGCCTTCCAGCGCACGCTCAACGATCACTGCCCGATCCAAGCCAAAGGCGACGTCTAGCGCTGCTGCCGCTGCTTTCGCGTCCTTTGGACGGCTGATGCCGATGGACGAGCCGAGCGTATTCGGCTTGATGAACAGCGGATAGCCGAGCGCTTCAAGGCGCGCCAATATATCAGCGCGCGCGCTCAGCCATTCGGCGCGGCGCACCACCAGACCTTGCACAATTGGAATGCCGTGCGCGCTCAACACTGCTTTGGTCATCGCTTTATCGTTCGCCAACGCCGAAGCCAAGACGCCACAACCGACGTACGGAATGTCCGCCAGTTCTAGCAAGCCTTGCAGCGTGCCGTCTTCGCCATGCGAGCCATGTACAGCAGGAAACGCCACATCCAGCCGCTTGAGCGCGTTGCGCGCCAAGTAGCCTGCCAGCGGCGGCGTGATCATGCCGTGATGCGCAGGTATGGGCGAGATCAACGTCTCGCGCACGCCGATCAGCTCCTCGATCTTCTCGATTTGGAAAGTCTTGAGATCGTTCAGGGCAGGTCCTGTCAGCCACGTGCCTGACCGCGTGATGTAGATTGGAACGACCTCATACTTAGCAGGATCCAAGGCGCGCATGATCTGCTGTGCCGTCACGATGGAAACATCATGCTCAACAGAGCGGCTGCCGAAGATCACGCCGACGGTCAATTTTCGATTTGGAAGACTTGTCATGCAGTGAAAATCCTTTTTCAGTGGATGCTAAGCCGCGTAGGTATCAGGCAAGTCGGTCAGCATGAGCAGTGTATCGCCTGCCTGAGCGATGCTGCGATAGTAAGCAGTTGCCTCTTCAAGGTTCGCCACAACGCGCAAGCGCTCAGGCGGAAAACCTGCTGCTAACGCGCCTTCGCGCACAGCTGCCGTCTGCTGCGCGCCGATCAAGATGATATCTGTGGCAGTCTTCGCCATGTGCGCGCCAAGCGCGCGATTTGCCGCCTCGGCTTGCCCGCCTAGCTCGAACATGCCCGATGAGATGACAATGCGCCGCGCGCTGTGCGTATGCAACGCCAATACATCGAGCGCCGCCTTCGTGCCGACAGGATTTGCGCTGTAAGCGTCGTCAATGATCACTGTGCCATCGGGCAGCTGACGGCGCACCAGGCGATGCTCAGCCGGCTGCAACGTCGCTACTCGCGGCGCGATCTCGGTCAGCGACATGCCCAAGTGCGCTGCGACAGCGATCGCCATCAGGACGTTGGTCACGTTTGTCTCGCCGTAGAGCGGCATGAACATCTCGCAAGTTGTGCCGTCAGCGTTATCGCGCACAGTGAACGCTGTGCCTTCAGCGCTGAAGCGCACATCGCACGCCTCAAAGCGCGCGCCTTGCGCGCCGCGCTGCGAGATGATGACGCGCGTCTGTGGATAGCCGCGCGCCGCCATCGCTAGGACGTGCGGATCGTCGCCGTTGAAAAAACCGACTCCATCAGGCGGCAGCGCTTCGATGATCTCATATTGCGCTTTGATGATGTTCTCCATGCTGCCCAGCCGCTCAAGGTGCATCGGTCCGACGCTCATCACGATGCCAAGCCTCGGCGCGACCAAGCGACAGATCGCGGCGTTCTCGCCGACGAAGTAAGCATCCGCCTCAGCGATGAAATAATCGTAGTAGGGATCGCGAGCGAACTCGTCGTTCACCACGCGACTGATGCCCATCAACGTATTGTAGCTCTTCGGCGTCATATACGTGCGAAAGCGACCGCTCAGGATGTGTTGCAGGTAATGCTTCGTGCTGGTCTTGCCATAGCTGCCCGTGATCGCGATCACAGTCGCGCCTGAAGCGCGCAGCGTCTGCGCCGCCTTGCGCATGAAATGCCGACGGCGCGCTTCTTCGTAAGGGAACAGCAGCGCGTTCGCCAATGGCAAGAGCAGCGGCGACAGCAGGATCGGCAACGCGCCGCTGCTGGCGCTGCCAACGACTGAAAATATTAGGTCGCCGTCTGAACCGTTCAGGATGAGCCTGACGTGAAAGTAGAGCGGCGCGGCAGCGCCGAGCGCGAGCGCTGCGATCAACAGGCGCATGGCGCGCGGTGTGCGTTTGAACGGCTGCTTGACCTGCGGATCGCGCGGCATACGCCACCAGAGCGCCGCCATGCACAGCGCGACCGCGCCGAAGAGCAGGAGCGCCATTTCGTCGCGCACAGCGCTGAATAAGTTGGTGAGCAAGAGCGCGAGCGCGCCAGTCGCGAGCAAGGCGGCTGCGCTGAACGCCGTGAAGCGCAGCTCGCGCCGCGTGCGCACAAACCAACGCCAAAAGCGCGGACGCTCATAGCCTTCCAGCTGGAAATAACGCGCAAGGTAGTAGACGCGCCGCGCCATCAAGGCGAGCCAGACAGGCGCGCTGAGCAGGCATAAGAGCGGGATGAGCGTCGCGTGAGCCATACTCTCTCAACTGCCCTTGAAAAAGGTCTCGACAATGCGCACAAAGTCGGCTTGCCGCTCTTGATAGGCGAAATGTCCCGCGCCGTGAAAGACGACCAAGCCTGCGTCAGGGATGGTTTGCTCCAGCTTTTGCGCTTGCCACAGCGGCGTTGCCTGATCTTGATCGCCCCAGATCAGCAAGGTTGGCGCGGCGATGCGCGCCGCGTACGGCAGCAAGTCTTCCGCCACCACGCGGCGGAAAATCGGCTCTAGGTCGCCGGCAGCCTTCAAATCATCAGAGCCGAAGGCAGTGCGCGCCAGAGCGCGCATCGGCTTCTCCAGAGCGCGCAGCACAGGCAGACGCAGCGCAGCTTTTCCCACTTTGACCAGTTTAGCGCGCGCGTCGGGCGGACTCAGCACGCCTGCGCTGCTCGTCAGTACGATCTTCGCCACGCGCTGCGGAAATTCCGCGCCGATCAGGATGCTCAGCCTGCCGCCGAACGAATGTCCGATCAGATGCACGCGCTCCAGCCCTGCATAGGCGACGTAATCCACTGCCCAGCGCGCATAATCGGCGACGCTCCACGTCTCAGGCGGCAACTGCGCGCGCCCAAAGCCGGGCAAGTCAAGCGTGTGCGTCCAGAAGTTGCGTCGGCTGAGCGCAATTGCCACGCCCTGCATACTCTCAATGGCGCCGCCCCAGCCGTGCAGCAACAACACAGCAGGCGCGCTCGGCTCGCCCAGCACTTGGCGCGCCGTCTGCAAGCCCGCCAGCTCGATGCGCTCGATGGTCATGCTCAGCTCACTCTCCGCGCCGTATCTGTGCGCCGAGCGCCACCAACTTATCCAGCACGTGATCGAAAGTGCGCTCAAACGCCTCAGCAGTGTCAATCACGCTCTCACCTTCAGCGCACAGCGCCGCACCTAGCAACGCCAAGCCGACTCGCACATCAGGATTGTCCAGATAGTCCGCTTGCAATGGCGTGCTGCCGACCACAATGGCGCGATGCGGATCGCACAGCACGATTTGCGCGCCCATGCTGTTCAGCTTGTCCACAAACAGCAAGCGATTCGGGAATAATTTTTCGTGGATCAGCGTTGTGCCGTGCGCTTGCGTGGCGATCACAGTCGCCATCGCGATCAGGTCGCTTGGAAAGCCATACCAAGGCGCCGACTCAACCGAGACGTCCACATCTTCTTCGCGCACGCTCGGCATGAAGCGCTCATGGCGCGGCACATGCACAGCGTCCTCATCCAACTCAAGATGCACGCCGAGTCGCTCGTAGGTCTTAGCGATTGAGCGCAGGTCGCGCGCGCGCGCGCCTTCGATGCTCACGCGGCTGCCCGTCAGCGCGGCAATAGCGGCGATGCTGCCGATCTCAATGTGATCGGGCGAGATGGTCAAGGCGGCAGGCGCGCAAGCGTATTCCGCGCCGCTATGTCCGTGAATGGTCAACAAGTTTGAGCCGATGCCTTCAATGTGCGCGCCGAGCTGCATCAGCAAGTGTAGCAAATCCACGATGTGCGGCTCGCTCGCCGCGTTGTAGATGACTGTACGCTTGCCGAGCGCTGTAGCCAGCATCGCCACAATCGCTGTCGCCGTCACGCTCATCTGCGCCAACACGATCTCGCGTTCCTGCCAAGCGCTCGCGCTCAGGTCAACCGTGGTGCCGCTCACGCGCACGTCGAAGCCCAGATCGCGCAGCGCGGTCAGGTGCGAATGCAGACGGCTGACCGCGTAATCCAGCTCCAAGCGCGCCTGACGCCGCCGCGCCAAGATCGGCGCGATGAACAAGAGCGTGCCGCCGAGCGCCATGCTGTACTCACGCTTGACCGTCCGCGCGACCACGTGCGGCGTATGAAGTGTGACCGTGCCGTGCGGCTCGCTATGCGCGATGTGCGCGCCGAGCGCGGCGGCGATCTCCAGCATCACGCCAACGCTAACCGTGTTCGGCACGTTGCGCAAGGTCACGGGCGCTTCGCTGAGCAGCGACGCCGCGATCAAGGCGATGGCGGCGTTGCTGTTGCCGCTGGCAAGATACGTGCCGCGCAACGGCTGCCGTCCTTCAATTCGAATACGCACGCTTGCTCACATTCTCTGGAATGCATTCGAATGCCAAACGGCGCGCCATTATACCGAATGGCGCGCTCGGAAGGTAGCCTAGCGTCCAAAAAGCGCTGCCAAGCGCTCGCGCCATGTGGTGGCGTAGTAGATGTTGATGAAGCGACGCAGCAAGTTGTATTTGAACGGCGTGTACGGATACCAGAATAGCTCGCGCGGCAGCGGCGCAACGCGCTCAGCGCTGTAGACCTTGGCGTAGGTCATGTCGTACAAGCCTTCCACGCCGCGGCTGCGTCCGTAGCCGCTATTTTTCACGCCGCCCCAGGGCGCTTGTGGCACGCTGGCAGTGATGATGTGGTCGTTCAAGCTGGCGTGACCGACTTCAATGCGCTCCAGCAGCGCCAGACCGCGCGCACGGTTGCGCGTCCACACTGAGCAGGTCAAGCCGTAGCCGAGCGCGTTGATCGCCTCGACGCCTTCTTCAGGACGATTGATCGGCACGACGGCAAGCACTGGTCCGAAGGTCTCTTCGCGCATCAGGCGCATCTCAGGCGTCACGTCTGTCAAGATGGTCGGCGCGTAGGCGCGTCCATTGTGACCTTCCAACACCTTGCCGCCACAGATCAAGCGTGCGCCGCTCGCCAATGCCTCGCGCACCTGCCGATCCACAATTTCCAGCTGCGCTTGCGTGGTCAGGGCGCCCATGCTCACGTGCGGCGCCACGCCATCGCCAACTGTGATGAATTTCTCGATGACCGCCGCCATTTTTTGGATGAGCGGCTCGGCGACAGCGCGCATGACGTACAGTCGCTCGATGCTCAAACACGCCTGACCAGCGTTGAACAGCGCGCCCCAGACGATGCCGTGCGCAGTGCGATCCAAATCAGCGTCGTCCAAGACGAGCGCTGCATCCTTCGCGCCTAGCTCCAAGGTGACAGGAATCAAGCGCTCGCCGGCGGCTGCTGCGATCTTCCGACCTGTGGCTGTGCTGCCTGTGAAGCAAATCTTATCAGGTTGCTGCGCGATCAACGCCGCGCCGACCTCGCCTGTGCCGTGTACCAGCTGAAAAACGCCTTCAGGAATGCCCGACTCGCGCAAGGTGCGCGCCAAAAGCTCAGCAACCTGTGTGCTGTATTCCGACGGCTTCCAGATGACGGCGTTGCCCGTCACGAGCGCGGCGACCAGCGGCGCAATGCTCAAGATGATCGGAAAATTCCATGGCGTGATGCTCAGCACAACGCCGTACGGCTGCCGAACCGTCCAGTGATGATGGTGCGGATCGAGCAGGACGAAGTGATGCTTTGGCGCTAAGGCGCGCCGCGCGCTCTGCCGATAGTAGGCGACCAGCTCGATAGCCGTCAGGAATTCGGTCAGCGCCTCAAACGGCGGTCTGCCTTGCTCTGCCACCACCATGCCGACGATGCGGTCGAAGTTGCGGCGCAAGTTCTCTTGCCAATGGCGCAGAACTTCAAGGCGGAACGCCAAGCCTGCCTCGAACCATGCTTTTTGCGCGTCGCGCGCGCGCTGCACAATTGACGGCAGCTCGCTCAATGGCGTGGCGCGCACTTCGCCCAGCTTGCGTCCCGATGCAGGACTGATCGAGACGATCACCTCATTCGATTGCCCGTTCAGATGGACAGGCGCTTGAGAAGCTAAAGTCATAAGACATCACCAATACTTCGCATACCTGATGCGCTAAGCCTAACGCTTCGTAGGTCGCTTTGCAACTCTTCTCAGAGCCGCACGCCGAACAACGCCAAGACTTCCGCGCGCCACAAGAGCATCAGCAACGTGCCGAACACGATGTATTGACCGTAAGGCAGCGCTGTGAACCACTCATAGCGTCCGCGCACCAACAGACGACCGCCCAAGTACATGAATGCGCCTAAGCCGCCCGCAAAAACTGCGATCATCACGGCGTAGATCAGCGCTTGCCAGCCGAGCATGAAACCTGCCAGCGTCGCCAGCAGCACGTCGCCATCGCCAAACGCCGACTCAGCGATCGGCGCGCCGCGCGCATTCGACATGATGTAATTGAACAGAATGCCGCCTAAGTACATCAAAAAAAATAAGCCGAAGCCGACGCCGCCGCCGATCAAGTAATCGCTAAAGCGCAAATTCGGCACAAGGCGCTCGCCGAGCAGCGCCGCGCCAAGCAAGGCGTACAGACATGACGGCACGATCACCAGATAGAGAATCATGCGATGTTCAAGGTCAATGATCGTGATCAGCACAAGGATCGCCACGTTGCCCATCAAAAAAAGCGCGCGCAAGCCATCGCCTGCTGATTGCGCTGCAGCGTAGGCGAAGAGCGCCGCCACGCTAATTTCCGTCAACGGATGCCGCCAAGAGAGCGCGCTGCCGCTCGGCGCGCTGCGCTGAGCGAACAAAAAAGCGCTCACGCCAAGCCACGCCGTGCGCGGACGCGCTGTGCCGTCAGGATAGCGCGGCAGACCGAGCCGCGCCGTATAAGGCAGGTAGTCGGCGAGCCAGTTCACCACGCCGCCGATCACCAAACCGAGCAGCGCCGCCAACGGCACAGACCAATTCACCATAGCGCAGCTCCTCAGCGCGGAATGCGCGGCAACTTCTCAGGCAGGTCTATGCCGAGCGGAAAAGTCGGCGTTGGCGCGAGCGGCGGCGGCGGCAAAAGCGTGAGCGCTACGCTGAGCGCGAGCAGCGCAGCGATCAAGATCGCGACGATTAACATAGCGCTATTCCTCGTAGACATCGGCGAAGATGATCTCAAGCGTGTGTCCGAATGCGCGCATCAGGAAGGTGCCTGCCGCTGTGCCTTCTGCAGAGCGCAGCGCCGCGTCCATCTGATCGTTATCTTCGAAGTACAGCTCCAGCATACGGCGATACGGCGAGCCGCCTGCTGGACTGCCTGTGACCAAGCAGGCTTGCCGCCGCTGAATGTTTGGCATTTTTTCCACCAGCGCCAGCGCTTCAACGTAAGACTGCTCAAAAGTCGCCTCGTGCAGCGGCTGGCGGAACAGAATCGTCATTTTCACCATTGGCGCATTTCCATATTCGCTCTCAGCGCACGATTGTAGCACAGGCTTTGCCTCAGCCCAATCGCTTCTCAGCGATCACGACCTGCGCGATGCTACGCTCAGCAGGCACTTCGGCAAAGCTGAGCTGAAAGCCTGCCGCGTTGAAGCGCTCGCCCAAGTTGAACGGCGCGCCTGTGCGCTGCCCTGTGAGACGGTAGGCAAGCTCGATACTGCGCTGCGCCGCGCCTCTGCCCGTCAAGATAGCATTTGGCACGATGATCAGCCGTCCGCTCGGCTGCAGGACGCGATGCACCTCGCGCAAGGTCTCAGGCGCGAGGATGAACGCGGTCGGAAACGTGCTGATCGCGGCTGAGAACGCCTCAGCGCGGAAAGGCAATTGCTCAGCGCGCGCTCGGATCAAGCGCACAGGCGCTCCATTACGGCGCAATTTGCGCGCCGCGATGCGACTCATGTATGGGCTCAGGTCAAGAGCGATGCTGCGAATGCCCGCTGCGTGCAGATCGAGCTGTAAGTTGCCCGTGCCATGTGCCAGCTCTAGCACAGGCGCGCTGCGCGGCGGCAGAAAGTTCAACGCGGCGCGCTGCCACGACCGCCACTCGCCCAAGCTGACTACAGCGCTGACTGCATCGTAGGTGAACGCCATTTCATTGTACAGCAGGCGAAAGCCGAACTTGACTAAGCGCCACCACAGTCCCGTCAGCTGTTTCATACGCGCTCCTAGACAACAAAAAACCTCTGGATAGCTTCCAGAGGTTGCTGAGCGGGCGACGAGATTCGAACTCGTGACCTTCTCCTTGGCAAGGAGACGTTCTACCACTGAACCACGCCCGCACTACTGTCCAACAGTATAGATCGTCTTGCGCAATCTGGCAAGAGGGAATTTTTGTGAAAAATGCCAAAGGCTTCGCAGCGCACTTTGACAAACGGCGCGTTCTTGGCTAGAGTATGGCGACGTATCCTGCTTTCCCGAGCCTCGCGGAGTGAACAAGAGCCGTGTCTGCACAAACGCCTGACTCTAACGGCGCTGCGGCGCCAACGCCTTCGGATGCCGCGCCAAAGCGCGCCGGCATCAACACGCTCTCAGTGCATGGCGGCGACGACCGTCCACGTGCGCACCAAGCCATTCCAATGCCGATCATCCAGACGGCGACCTACGCCTTTGCCGATACCGCCGATCTGATCAACTTCATGCAGCACAAAAGCTGGGGCGATGGCATTGTTGGACGCGAAGAATATGGACGCTACGGCAATCCAACTGTGCAAGCGGTCGAGAGCAAGGTCGCGGCGCTGGAAGGCGCTGAAGACGCTGTGTTGTTCTCTTCAGGCATGGCGGCGATCACCTCGTTGCTCTTGGCAAGCCTGCCAACAGGCGCTCACATCGTCATGACGAGCGATTGTTACCGCCGCACGCGCCAGTTCTGTCTGACTTTCCTGAAGCGGCTGGGCATCGAGACTACGATTGTGCCAACCGGCGACTACGAAGCGCTTGAGGCGGCTATTCAGCCTAAGCGGACGCGCTTCATCCTGTCTGAGAGTCCGACCAATCCGTACCTGCGCTGTGTAGATTTGGAGCGCATCGCTGAGATCGCCAAGCGTCATCGCGTCCAGACCATGATTGATAGCACGTTCGGCACGCCTGTCAACCAATTGCCGCTGCAATACGGCATTGATTACGTCACGCACAGCGCGACCAAGTACCTGGGCGGACATCATGACCTGTTGGCAGGCGTAGTGGCAGCGCGCAAAGATCGGATCGCGGCTTTGCGCGACGCGCGCGGCGTGTTAGGCGGCATTGTCGATCCGCAGAGCGCCTATCTGCTGGAGCGCGGCTTGAAGACGCTCGGATTGCGCGTGGCGCAGCAGAATGCCACTGCCATGCGCATTGCGCAATTCTTGGAGGCGCATCCGAAGATCGAGCGCGTGTGGTATCCAGGCTTGCCGTCACATCCTGATCATGAGATCGCTAAGAAGCAGATGAGCGGCTTCGGCGGCGTGGTCAGCTTCACAGTGCGCGGCACGCTCGAACAGACCAGCCAGTTCATTGACGCCATGCAAATTCCATACATCGCGCCGAGCCTAGGCGGCGTAGATAGCCTGATCGAGCAGCCGGCGCTCATGTCGTACTTTGAGAAAACGCCCGAAGAGCGCCTTGAGGTTGGCATTACAGGCAACCTTGTGCGTTTTGCGATCGGCGTGGAAGATGCGGAAGACCTGATCGCCGATCTGGATCAGGCGTTGCGCGTGCTGCCATGAGTCTGCGCGCAGTAGAGGCAGTGGCGCACGCCACAGTTGCCAATTTAGGCGTCGGCTTCGATATTTTGGGCATGGCATTGCAAGCGCCTTTCGATGTGGTGCGCGCTGAGCGCTGCCCTGAGCAAGGCGTGCGCATTGCGGCGATCGCGGGCGATGACGGCAAGCTGAGCCGCGATCCGACGCGCAACACGGCGGGCATTGCCGCGGCGCACGTGCTGCGACAGATCGGCGCGGCGGACGGCGTCTGCCTGACCGTGCATAAAGGTCTGCCTTTGGCGAGCGGCTTGGGCAGCAGCGCTGCCAGCGCGGTCGCGGCAGCGGTCGCGGTCAACGCGCTGTTTGGCGAGCCGCTAGATCGCGCTGCGCTATTGGCAGCCAGCCTTGAAGGCGAAGCGGCTGTGAGCGGCAGACACGCCGATAACGTCGCGCCTGCGCTCTTCGGCGGCATCACGCTGGTGCTTGGCACAACGGCTGAGGCGATCTACAGCCTGCCGCTGCCATCGGATTTGCATCTTGCGCTGGCGACGCCTGCCATCGCTGTGCCAACAGCTCAGGCGCGCGCCGTGCTGCCGCAAAATGTGCCGCTCAAAGCGATGATCCATCAGACGGCGCAGGTGGCGCTCTTGGTTCACGCGCTTCACACAGGCGATTTAGCGCTGCTCGGCATGGCGATGGAGCGCGATAGCGTGGTCGAGCCTGCGCGTGCGCACCTGATGCGCGGTCTGGCTGAGGTGCGCGCTGCGGCGCGTGCGCAGGGCGCGCTCGGCACGGTCATCAGCGGCGCCGGTCCGACCTTGTGTTCGCTCTGCGACTCGGCGGCGTGCGCTGAGCGCGTGGCGGATGCCATGCGCGCTGTCTACGCTGAACTCAGTCTGTCTGCAGCAGTGCGCACGACGCAGCCTGCGGCGCACGGCGCGACTTGGCGCGCGATTTAACCTTGCTCTTGCCGCGCGATTCAGCTAGACTTAGCGCATGTTTTTAGATGAAGCGGTCATATACGTCCGTAGCGGCGACGGCGGCGATGGGATCGTCCACTTTCGCCGCGAGAAATATGTGCCGCGCGGCGGTCCTGATGGCGGCGACGGCGGACGCGGCGGCGACGTGGTGCTGGTGGCGACGCGCCATATGAACACGCTTTACGCTTTCAGCCGTACGCGCAAATTCATCGCTGAGAACGGCAAGCGCGGCGGTGCGAACAATCGGAGCGGCGCCAGCGCGCCTGCGCTGCGCATTGAAGTGCCGCTTGGCACAGTGGTCAAAGATGCCCAGACAGGCGCTATCCTCGCCGATCTGGTTGAACATGGGCAGACGGTCGTGGTCGCCAAAGGCGGGCGCGGCGGACGCGGCAATCAGCACTTTGCCACAAGCACCAATCAAGCGCCGCGCATGGCAGAAAAAGGCGAGCCGGGCGAAGCGCGCGAGCTGCGCCTTGAGCTGCGCCTGATCGCAGACATCGGCATTGTTGGCGTGCCGAACGCGGGCAAGTCCACATTGCTCTCGGTCATCAGCAACGCCAAGCCGAAGATCGCGCCGTATCCGTTCACGACCTTGACGCCGAACTTGGGCGTGGTCGTGGTAGGCGATAAAGATATCGTCTTTGCCGATATTCCCGGCTTGATCGAAGGTGCGCACATGGGCGTCGGGCTGGGACACGCTTTTTTGCGGCACGTGCAGCGGACGCGCTTGCTGGTGCATCTCTTGAACGGCGAATCAGAGAATCCGTTGGCGGATTTCAATCAGATCAACGCTGAGCTTGCCTTGTTCGATCCTGAGCTGGCGCAAAAGCCGCAGATCGTGGCGCTCAACAAGCTGGATTTGCCTGAGGCACAGGCGCGTTGGAAGCAGGTGGAGCGCGTTTTGAAGGCGCGCGGCTACACAGTGATGGCGATCTCAGCGGCGACGGGCGCAGGCGTGCGCGAGTTGGTCAATCGGGCGGCGGCTGAGCTGGCGCAGATGCCCGAGCAGCCGCGCAGGTTCGATCAAACGCCAACGTACACGCTGGAGAGCGAAGCGCACACGGCGTTCACGCTCACGCGCGGCGAGAACGGCGAGTACATTGTGCGCGGCGAGGCAATCGAGCGCGCTGCCGCCATGACTTATTGGGAATTCGATGAGTCGGTGGCGCGTTTTCAGCGTATCCTAGAGACACTCGGCATCACTAAGGCGCTGGAAGAAGCAGGCGTTCAGGTTGGCGATACTGTTTTCATCGGCGATTACGAGCTGGAATGGGGCGACTAAGTGACTGACACTGAGAAGCAGGATCGCGCGCACGCCGATCAAGATGACAGGTCTGAGCAGGACGCCTCGGCGCTGCTTCACGAGCCTGAGCTGCCGCGACTAGGCGTCTTCGGCGGCACTTTTGATCCGCCGCACATCGGACATCTGATCCTCGCTCAGATCGCGTGCGACAGGCTCAATTTGGAACGCATGGTATTCGTGCCAGCAGCGCAGCCGCCACATAAACAAGATCAGCGCATCACAGCAGCCTTGCATCGCTTTGCCATGCTGCAACGCGCCGTTCAAGGCAATCCGCGCTTCGAAGTCTCGCGCGTGGATATGGATCGGCAAGGTCCGCACTACACATCGGATATGCTGAGCATCTTGCGCGCGCAACATCGCGGCTATGAGCTTTTTTTCTTAATGGGCGCTGATTCGTTCAGCGAATTGATGACGTGGCGCGCGCCTGAATGGATCATTGCGCAAGCGACGCTCGCCGTGATGCGCCGTCCTCACACTGCGATCAACCTCGATGCGCTCGAAGCGCGCCTGCCCGGCGTCCGCGAGCGCGTCGTGATTGTTGACGCGCCGCTCATCGAGATTTCTGCCAGCGCGCTCCGCGAGACCGTCCGCAAAGGTCACTCAATCCGCTACCAAGTGCCAGATGCCGTGCTAGAATACATCAATCAACAGCGCCTGTACCGTTGATCGTGAGCGATGATGCACGCAACACGGCTGCTCGCCTCAGAGATAGCGCCGCTTGGCGATTTGCTCAGCGAGACGCGCCTGCGCGCCGCTTTTGAGCGCGCGCTCGCCGATCAGTTCAAAGGCGCGCGGCTGCTCGTGCTGATCCCTGATCACACGCGCAGCCTGCCCATGCCACAGCTCTTCCGCCTGCTGACGGAAGCGCTGCGCGACGCCAAAGCGCTGGATTTCATGGTCGCGCTCGGCACACATCCGCCGCTGAGCGACGCCGCGCTCTGCCGCTTGGTCGGCATCACGCCTGAAGCGCGCCGCGCGCAATACGCGCATATCGGCTTGCTCAATCACGCTTGGGACGATCCGAGCGCGCTGGTCTCGCTCGGCAGGCTTGATCGCGCACAAGTGCAGGCGATCAGCGGCGACGCATGGCACGAGTCGCTCGGCGGCGACGTGCCGATCCGCATCAATCGCGCGGCGCTCGCCTACGATCACATCTTGATCGTCTCGCCCGTCTTCCCACATGAAGTGATCGGCTTCAGCGGCGGCGCAAAATATCTCTTTCCCGGCATCAGCGGCGCTGAGATCATCAACGTCTCGCACTGGTTAGGCGCGCTGCTGACCGTGCGGCGCGTGATCGGCGTGAAGTGGACTCCTGTGCGCGCTTTGATCCACGCCGCTGCCGCACTCTTGCCAACGCCTGTCACTGTGTTGGCGATGACTGTCGAAGGCGAAGGACTATCTAGTTTGTTCATCGGCGATCATGTTACGGCATGGGAAGCGGCTGCCGATCAGTCTGCCAAGCGGCACATCACGTGGCTCGATCAGCCTGTGCAGCGCGTGCTTTCGGCAGCGCCGCCGATGTACGACGAGCTGTGGGTCGCTTCGAAGGCGATGTACAAGCTCGATCCAGCGGTCGCCGATGGCGGCGAGATCATCATTTACGCGCCACACTTGGCGACGGTCAGCCATGTGCATGGCGCGCACATTTACGCGGTCGGCTATCACATCCGCGATTACATTTTACATCACTGGGATCGGCTGAAGCATATTCCGCTCGGCGTGCTGGCGCACAGCACGCACGTGAAAGGCGACGGCGTCATGCGCGATGGCGTTGAGCTGCCGCGCATTCGCGTAGCGCTCGCGGCGCAGATCAGCGCGGCGGATTGCGCACGGCTGAACTTAGGCTACTACGATCATCGCACAATCGATCCAACCACATGGCAGGGACGCGAGTCGGAAGGCGTGCTTTACGTGCCGAAGGCAGGCGAGCGCCTGTATCGTGTGCGCCCTGCTGACGAGGTGCGCCATGCCGCTTCATCCTGACCGCTTTTTCAGCCCTGAGCCTGCGCAACGTCAAATGGCGCGTCAACTGTATGCGCAGGTCGCTGAGCTGCCGTTGGTCTGTCCGCATGGACACGTTGAGCCGCGCTTGTTCGCTGCGCCCGATTATCAGTTTGAGTCGCCGTTAGCGCTGATCGTGTTGCCTGATCACTACTTGCTGCGCATGTTGTATTCGCAGGGCGTGCCGCTTGAAGCGCTGGGCGTGCCGACGCTGGACGGCGCGCCATACGAGCGCGATCCGCGCCGCGCATGGCGGCGCTTCGCCGAGCATTTTCACTTGTTTCGCGGCACGCCGAGCGGCATTTGGCTTCAATATGTCTTCGAGAACATCTTCGGCATACAGGAGCGGCTGAACGCTGAGACGGCAGATCGTTTCTACGATCAGGTCGCGGCGCGCCTTGCCGAGCCTGACTTTCAGCCGCGCCAATTGTACGAGCGCTTCAAGATCGAAGCGCTATGCACGACGGATGCAGCGACGGACGCGCTCGATCAGCACATCGCCATCCGCCAATCAGGTTGGCGCGGGCGCATCCTGCCGACCTTCCGTCCTGACGGCGTCGTCAATCTCGATACACCTGAGTGGCGCGCCAATCTTGAGCTGCTGAGCGAGCGCACGGGCATTTACATCCACGACTATCGCACGTTCATCCAAGCCCTTGAGCAGCGCCGCGCTTTCTTTCGCAGTCTAGGCGCTGTGGCAAGCGATCATGGCGCCAGTTCGCCTTACACGACGCGCTTGCGCGATGACGAGGCGAATTTCATCTTTCAGCGCGCGCTGCGCGGCGCGATCAGCGCGGATGAAGCGCAGCGCTTCACAGGACATATGCTGGTCGAGTCGGCGCGCATCAGCGTTGAGGACGGCTTGGTGATGCAATTGCACGTCGGCTCGCTGCGCGACCACAATCCGACGCTCTTGCGGCGCTTCGGACGCGATAAAGGCGCAGATATTCCGCAAGCGGCTGAGTTCACGCGCAATTTGAAGCCGCTGCTGGACGCCTTCGGCAACGACGCGCGCTTGACGCTGATCGTCTTCACGCTCGATGAGTCCACTTACGCGCGCGAGTTGGCGCCATTGGCAGGACATTATCCTGCGCTGCGGCTAGGCGCGCCGTGGTGGTTTCACGATAGCTTGAACGGCATGGCGCGTTACTTCGATCAGGTGATGGAGACCTGCGGCATTTACAACACGGCAGGCTTCAACGACGATACGCGCGCTTTTCTCTCGATTCCTGCGCGGCACGATCTGTGGCGGCGCGCTGCCTGCAACTGGCTGGCAGGCTTGGTCGTGCGCCATGTGCTGGACGAGGCAGAGGCGGCGGAAATGGCGGTTGAGCTTGCAGTTGGCTTGGCGCGGCGCGCGTATCGGCTATGAAGCACATCTTGGCAATTGACGTAGGCAGCTCGTCAGTGCGCTTGATCGTCTACCGCTGCGCAGAAGGCGCGCTGGCGGCGCACATCATGCTCAGCGCACCATACGCTTTTCGCTCTGACTCGGCGGGCGCTTCTGAGATCGAGGCGGCGTTTTTGCAAACGCTGATCGAAGGTTTGCTGGACGCGCTGTGCGCGCGCTCAGACCTGCCGCCAATAGATGCTGTGTGCATGGCGACTTTCGTCGGCAATTTGCTGGGCGTGGATGCCGAAGGGCGCGCGTTGACGCCGATCTACACTTATGCCGATACGCGCTGCGCTGCGCAGGTCGCGCAGCTGCGCACGGCGCTGGGCGCAGATGGCTTGCGCGAGTCGCATCAGCGCGTCGGATGCATGTTGCACACTGCCTACCACGCGCCAAAGCTGCTCTGGCTGAGCCAGCAAGGCGTGCGTCCTGCGCAATGGACGGACTTCGCTACGTATTTGTATCGGGCTTGGTTCGGTCGCGCTGACGTGCCGTGCAGCTACTCGGTCGCCTCGTGGAGCGGCATTTTGGACGGCGTGAGATTGGCGTGGGATGCAGAATGGTTAGCGAGGCTCGGTCTGCAGGCTGAGCAGCTGCCGCCTCTAGCGGACTACTGCGCGGTGCAGCGCGGCTTGGCGGCTGAGTACGCAGCGCGCTGGCAGCCACTGCGCGCCGTGCCGTTCTTCTTGGCGGTCGGCGACGGCGCGGCAGCCAATATCGGCTCAGGCGCGGCAGCGCATGGCGAGGTGGCGCTGACAATTGGCACAACGGCGGCGTTGCGCGTCATCTCGGCAGAAGGTTCGCCCAGTCTGCCGCACGGCATCTGGCGCTATCGCGTAGACGCGCGCCATCACTTGATCGGCGGCGCTACCAGCGAAGGCGGCAACATTTTTCACTGGGTGCGCCAAAATTTTCAGCTGCCTGACTCGGAATCGCTTGAGCAGATGCTGAGCGCGCGCGCTGCCGATGCGCACGCTTTGACTTTCTTGCCGATGTTGGCGGGCGAACGCGCGCCGCACTGGAATCCGAGCGCGCTGGGGACATTGCACGGCGTGCGGCTCAGCACGACGGCGTTGGATGTGCTGCAGGCGGCGCTGGAAGGCGTGGCGCTGCGCTTGGCGGCGATAGCGCGCCTGCTCAACTTGCCCGAGACGCCAATCTGGGCGGGCGGCGGCGCGTTGCGCGCCTCACGGGCGTGGTCGCAGATGGTGGCGGATGCGCTGGCTGTGCCGCTGCGCCTTGTGGCAGAAGACGAGCCAACTGCTCGCGGCGCTGCGATCATGGCGCTGGCGGCGCTCGGCGAGGCGGCGCTGACCGATTTTCCGCCTGCCGTCGAGGCGGTCATCACGCCGCGTCCTGAGGGCGTGCGCGCTCTGAGAGCAGCCGCTGAGCGGCAGGCGGCGCTCTATCAGGCGCTTTACGGCGATGTAAATAAAAACAGCACAGGTTGAACTGTGCTTTCCGATCAAATGCGACGCACTTGTTGCTTGGAGATGAGGGGACTCGAACCCCTGACTTCCTGCTTGCAAAGCAGGCGCTCTCCCAGCTGAGCTACATCCCCTGAAACGCTGCCTACAGGCAGCCTGTGGGTCAGATGCGACTCGAACGCATGACCTCTCGGTTATCAGCCGAGTGCTCTAACCAGCTGAGCTACTGACCCTGCTCTGCAACGTTGAAACAAGCGCTCAGCGCTGCCTCAACCGCTGAAGAGTGGTAAGAAACGGGCGTTGCGAGCAGCTTGGGCAGGTCATCTCTCGCGAGACGCTCAACCAACGTTCAGTGATGCCTTCGGTTACTCAACTTTCACCGCAGCCCACTGTCTGTCGTTTAGAAAGGAGGTGATCCAGCCGCAGCTTCCGCTACAGCTACCTTGTTACGACTTCGTCCCAGTCACCAGCCCTGCCCTTGACGGCTGCCTCCTCTCGGTTAGCCCACCGCTTTCAGGCGTGACCAGCTCCCATGACGTGACGGGCGGTGTGTACAAGGCCCGGGAACGTATTCAACGCCGTATGGCTGACCGGCGTTTACTAGCAACTCCAGCTTCATGTGGGCGGGTTGCAGCCCACAATCCGAACTGAGATCGGCTTTGCGAGGATTAGCTCCGCGTTACCGCTTGGCAACCCATTGTACCGACCATTGTAGCGTGTGTGTAGCCCCGGATATCAAGGCCATGCTGACTTGACGTCATCCCCACCTTCCTCCCGACTCATCGTGGGCGGTCGGTCTAGACACCGTGTAACTAGACCTGAGGGTTGCGCTCGTTACAGGACTTAACCTAACACCTCACGGCACGAGCTGACGACAGCCATGCAGCACCTGTGCAGCACCCTCGAAGGCACGACGCTTTCACGCCGCTTGCAGCTGCATGTCAAACCCGGGTAAGGTTCTTCGTGTAGCCTCGAATTAAACCACACGCTCCGCTGCTTGTGCGGGCCCCCGTCAATTCCTTTGAGTTTTAAGCTTGCGCTCGTAGTTCCCAGGCGGACCACTTATCGCGTGAGCTAGGGCGCGCCGCGACATTAGTAGTCGCCACACGCCGAGTGGTCATCGTTTACGGCGTGGACTACCCGGGTATCTAATCCGGTTTGCTCCCCACGCTGTCGCGCCTCAGCGTCAGCCTGCGGCCAGCCCCCTGGCTTCCCCCTTGGTCTTCCTGCCGATCTCTACGCATTTCACCGCTACACCGGCAATTCGAGG
>DAOTWB010000263.1:0-59234 GCA_034436235.1 Anaerolineae bacterium | reverse complement strand
GTCAACTCGCTCGTCAACGATATCATCATGCCGCCTATCGGTCAGCTTTTAGGCGGCGTGGATTTTTCGAACATCTTCATCGCGCTCGATGGCAAGAGCTACGCTTCGCTCAAGGCGGCGCAGGATGCCGGCGCTGCTACGATCAACATCGGCGTCTTCCTGAACACGGTCATCAATTTCCTGATCGTCGCGCTCGCCGTCTTTCTGCTGATCCGAGCCGTGAATCGGCTGACCGCCAAGCCTGAAACGCCACCTAAGGCGCAACCTGAGCCGCCGTCAGTGCCCGATCCTGCCCTTGAGATGCAACAGAAGCTGATTGAGACTTTGGAGAAGCTGAACAAGACGCTTGAATCGCGCACCTAGTCTGCTGAGCAGCTTATCGGGCAACGTTTAGCCTACGCTCACTTACTGTTCGGCGTGCAGCGCGCTATAATTGCCTGTATCCTATCTACCGAAACGCGATCCTAGCGAGAATGCATGAAAGCTATTCAAACAGTTGCCGAGCGCCTGATCGAAAATGTGAGCCGCGTCATCATCGGCAAACGCAATGAAATTCGCCTGACTGTGATCGGCTTGCTATGTCAAGGTCATGTGCTGCTGGAAGATGTGCCTGGCGTCGGCAAGACGATGCTGGCGAAGGCGCTGGCGCGGTCGCTCGGTTGCAGCTTCAGCCGTATTCAATTCACGCCTGATATGTTGCCTTCAGACGTGACAGGCGTCTCGGTCTTCAATCAGCAAACGCGCGACTTCGAGTTTCGCGCCGGTCCGATCTTCGCGCAAGTGGTGCTGGCAGATGAGATCAATCGCGCCACGCCGAAGACGCAAGCCGCTTTGCTGGAAGCGATGGAAGAGCGCCAAGTGACGGTAGACGGCGTCACCTATCAAGTTGAGCCGCCCTTCATGGTGCTTGCCACGCAAAATCCAATCGAATACGAAGGCACGTTTCCCTTGCCTGAAGCGCAGCTCGACCGCTTTCTCTTGCGTTTGCGGCTGGGCTATCCCACGCCGCAAGAAGAGATGGCGATGCTCGACGCGCAGCAACTGCGCCATCCGCTCACCACTATTGGACAAGTCTTGAGCGTGGACGAGCTGCTGAACGTGCAGAAACTGGTGCGCAACGTGGCAGTTGGCGAGGAAGTGAAGCGCTACATCGTCGAGATCGTGACTGCCACGCGTCATCATCCTGATATTTATCTAGGCGCCAGTCCGCGTGGCGCTTTGGCGCTGTATCGGACGGCACAAGCGCGCGCCGCCATCGCCGGACGCGATCACGTCATCCCCGACGATGTGAAGGCGCTCGCCGAAGCGACTTTGGCGCATCGCATCATCGTCGGTCCTGCGGCGCGCCTGCGCGAGGTAACTTCTCGCGCCATCATCCAAAATCTGTTGGCAAGCCTGCCCGTGCCAGGCGCCAGTCCGATCCGCGTGTGAGACCATGCGCAGGCTGTGGCGTCTCTCAGTTTGGCTGTCGCTCCTGCTCGGCATGACGGCGCTCGCCTGCGCGCAAAGCACGGCGCCGGTCATTTACGTGACCGCGACGCCGCCGCAACTAGTGCCAAGCGCCGAAGCGACCTTGCCCAATCCTTTCCTGCCGACGCCGACACCGCGCGGACCGACCGCCACAGCCTTGCAGCCGACGCCTAATCCGCCCAATCAAATCGCGCTGAATGCTGGACCGATCTCCTACACCATTCAGCAAGGCGATACGCTCTCAGGCTTGGCGGCGCTCTTCGGCACAACGGTCGCCGAGATTCTGCGCTTGAATCCGAGCTTGAATGAGAACACAGTGCTGACGGTCGGTCAGGTCATCGCCATGCCGTCGCGTCCGCTGCAGACCACGCCAAACTTCAAGATCATCCCTGATAGCGAGCTGGTCTACTCGCCTGCCTTGAAAGGCTTCGACGTCGCGGCGTACATCCGCTTTCAGCCCGGCTTCATCCGCGTATACTCGGAGAACGTCGGCGGCGGACGCTTCATGAGCGGCGCTGAGATCGTGCAGTTTGTGGCGCAGAGCGCCAGCGTCAATCCGCGCTTGCTGTTGGCGCTGCTGGAGTATCGCAGCGGCTGGATCACCAATCCTGTGCCGAGCGGCGACGCCTTGACCTATCCGATGGGACATCGCAGCGAGCGCGCGCGCAGCCTGCTCAGCCAGCTGGATTGGGCAGCGGCGCAGCTGAACGGCGGCTACTACGGTTGGCGCACGCGCGGACTGAGCGCGCTGGAATTCCCTGACCGCTCGCGGCTCGCCTTCGCGCCTGAGCTGAATGGCGGCACGGTCGCCGTTCAGAATTACCTCGCCAAATCAGCGTTCAATCGCGAGCAATGGCTGCGCGACGTCAGCCCGAGCGGCTTTTTCACCACATACATGGCGCTCTTCGGCGATCCGTTTCGCTACGCCGTTGAGCCGCTGCTGCCGCCTGACCTGAAGCAGCCTGAGCTGGCGTTGCCGTTTCCGCGCGGCGAGACGTGGTATCTGACCGCTGGTCCGCACGGCGGCTGGGATGCGCGCCAGAGCGGCTGGGCAGCCGTGGACTTCGCGCCACCTCGACCGCCCGACACGATCTTAGCGTCACAAGGCAACTGCTACGTCTCGCCGAATTTCACCACGAGCATGGCGGCAGGTCTGGTGGTGCGCAGCGGCGACGGCGTGGTGGTAGTGGATTTAGATATGGACGGCGACGAGCGCACGGGCTGGACGCTTGTCTACTTGCACATCGCCGATGCAGATCGCGTGCCTGCCGGCACGATTGTGCAGGTCGGCAGTCCAATCGGTCGCCCGTCGTGCGAAGGGCTATACCTGAACTCATTCGGCACGCATGTACACATCGCGCGGCGCTACAACGGCGAGTGGATCGTGGCGGATTGCCCTGCCTGCCTGCCCGATGTGCCGAACGTGCCGTTCGTGATGAGCGGCTGGGAACTGAAAGGCTACGCAGGGCAGGTCTATCAAGGCTATTTGCAGAAAGACGGTCTGGTGCGGCGCGCTGAGCAAGGGCGCAACAATCCGATCAATCAAATCCAATGGTAGCGTTTGACTTCTGTTAGCGTTGAAGAGCGAATTTAGGGCAGAAAATGGTGGTGCTGAGAGCCGCTCAAGGCGCATGATTGGTTTGAAAAACGCCTGTTCTAGCTACGTTAGAAAGTGTAAACTGATTAAGGCGCGCCTAAATTGGCTTAATATGCGGTCAAATGCTATTTCCTAAGCATTCATCGTGGTAAAGTCACCTCAAGGCTATCTAGATCCTTTTAACTTGATCATGGCTTGTTAAACTTGCCAAAGCGCCTCAGCGCCCTGCTTTACAAACGGTAAAACAACGAACTATCAACGCTTCAGGCACTTGCCTAAAGCGGTCAGCTATTGTATTCTAGGAGTATCAAAGTGCTATATATAGGCACTCGCAGATCGGCGAAGCGCCATATGTGGTACTCAAGGGACAATCCGCTTGTGTGCGGCGTGGCTTGGCAAGGTTTGAAGAGGTGCGGCGATGCAGTGTCCATACTGCGGCAGCGAACGGCTGAAAGTGCTTGATACGGCGGACTCGCGCGAGTCGATTCGCCGTCGGCGCGAATGCCTGACCTGCGGCGCGCGCTTCACCACTTACGAGCGCGCCGTGGCGGTCACGCCTGTGCTGGTCAAAGCCGATGGAACGCGCGAAGCCTTTGACCGCGAAAAACTCAAACGCGGCATCTGGCACGCCTGCGCTAAGCGTCCGATCTCAGCGCAGGCAGTCGAGCAGCTGGCGACCAACGTCGAGCGCTATCTGCAGTCGCTCGGTCAAGCGGAAGTCTCGAGTCGTGTCGTCGGAGATAAGGTCATCAGCGAGCTGAAAGACCTCGATCCAATCGCCTACGTGCGCTACGCCATCGTCTATCTGAAACTAGATAGCCTGTATAGCGTGCGCGCTGAGATCGACAAGCTGCTTGCTGAGCAAAATGCACCTTCGGCTGCCGTGGTTGACTCCCAACCTGCTGAACTGCCGCTGATAACATCGAACTGCTAAGACAACATCATAGGGAATGACAACCACCGCATTCAGGTTACTGAAGTCGGTAGGCGCTCTAGCTATCGCTAAAGTTGCCTAGAGCATCTTTACATTTTTATTAAGTCTATCTCACCGGGAGAGACGTACTCATGCGTATCGCCAAGGTTAACTCAACGCTGCGCGGCACCAATACCTTGCCCACAGCGCCTATCCCAGAGGATTTGAAAGATACTCCGATCCAGCTGACGGAGAATGCGCGCATCGTCCTACAAAAGCGTTATCTGCGGCGCGGCGAAGACGGCAAGCCTGCTGAGACCGAGCATCAGATGTTCTGGCGCGTGGCTTATCACGTGGCGCTGGCAGAGCTGGAGTTCGCCGACCACGAGACGGTCATGCAGCAAGCGCGCGCCTACTTCGAGCTGCTCACCAAGCTGCGCTTCTTTCCGAATAGCCCGACGTTCACAGGCGCAGGCACGCCGCTCGGTCAGTTGGCGGCATGTTTTGTGCTTGCCATTGATGACGACATGGGACGCACTGAGAGCGGTATCTTCCAGACTCTGCGCAACGCGGCGCTGATTCAGCAGACGGGCGGCGGCAATGGCTTCGCCTTCTCGCGTTTGCGTCCAAAAGGCGCGTTGGTGAACAGCAGTCGCGGCGAGGCGACTGGACCGGTCGGCTTTTTGCGCGTCTACGATCAGGCATTTGGCGAGATCGCGCAGGGCGGCAGCCGACGCGGCGCGAACATGGCTGTGCTGCGCGTCGATCATCCCGATATCCGCGAGTTCATCACCTGCAAGACGGATGAGAGCGCCATCACCAACTTCAACATCAGCGTCGGCATCACGGATGCCTTCATGCGCGCTGTGGAAGACGACGGCGACTTCGATCTGGTCAATCCGCAAAATGGCGAGGTATGGGAAACAGTCCGTGCGCACGACCTGTTCGATTTGATCGTCAGGCAGGCGCACCACAACGGCGAGCCGGGCGTGCTGTTCCTCGATACAGCCAACCGAAGTAATCCCGTTCCTAACTTATATGAACTAGAGAGTACTAATCCGTGCGGCGAGCAATTCTTAGGACCTTTTGAAAACTGCTGTTTAGGCAGTTTGAACTTGGCACAGCTGCCTGTCAGGGATGGCGCGCCTGACTGGGAAACGCTGAAAGATTGGACAGAGCTTGCCACGCGCTTTTTAGATGATGTGGTGAGCGCCAATAGTTATGTGCCTGCTGTGCCGCAGCTGGCAGAGGCAGCGCATCGCGTGCGGCGCATCGGTTTGGGCTTCATGGGCTTGGCAGACCTGATGTACAAGCTGAACGTGCGCTACGGCAGCGAGGAAGGGCAAGAATTCGCAGGGCAGCTGACCGAGTTCGTGCGCTATCACTGCATGAAGACCAGCATCGAGCTTGCTAAAGAGCGCGGCGCTTTCCCTGCCATCAAAGGCAGCATCTACGATCCTGACGACCTGAAGTGGCAGCCGCCGACGCCGCTCTTCCCATACAGCCGCGATTGGAAGCGCCCTGCGCTGGACTGGGAAAAGATCGTCAAAGGCATCAAGAAGCACGGCATTCGCAACGGCGCGCAGATGACCATCGCGCCAACTGGCACCATCGCCACGGTCTCCGGCTGCGAAGGCTACGGCTGCGAGCCTGTCTTCGCGCTCGCTTACATCCGCCATGTGAACGACAAAGGTCGTGACCTGCAGCTGCAATACACCAGTCCGCTCTTCGAGCGAGCGCTGCGCCAAGCGAACCTGAGCGAAGCGCACATTCAGCGCATCATTGAGCATGTCAACTTGCACGGCTCGTGCCAACAAGCGCCTGACCTGCCCGATCACATTCGGCATACCTTCGTGGTCAGCGGCGATATCACGGCTGAAGAGCACATCCGTATGCAGGCAGCCATGCAGCGCTTCGTGGATAACGCGATCAGCAAGACAATCAACTTTCCAAGCGGCGCGACTGTGAAAGACGTGGAGACGGCTTACCTGCTCGGCTGGAAGCTCGGCTGCAAAGGCTTGACCGTGTACGTGACAGGCAGCCGCGAGAAAGTTGTCTTGGAGACGCACGCCACTGCCAAGCAAAAAGAAGGCGACGCGCAGCCTGAAGCGACTACGACGGCGCTCGCGACGCCGCAGAACAAGACGCCTGAAGCAGTGCCGCTCATCCCAGAGATGAAGAAGCCGCGTCCGCGCCGCCTTGAAGGACGTACCTATCGCATCGGCACGCCGCTCGGCGGCACTTACGTCACGATCAATGAGAACGGCGAAGGACGCGGACATCCGTTTGAGATGTTCATCCATACCAGCAAGGCAGGCTCAGAGACAGCGGCGATCTCTGAGGCGCTCGGACGGCTCAGCTCGCTGATCATGCGCATGGCATCGCCGATTCCGCCGCGCGAGCGCGTCAAGGAGATCATCCGTCAGCTGGAAGGCATCGGCGGCGACCGCGCCATCGGCTTCGGTCCGCAGCGCGTGCGCAGCCTGCCGGATGGCATCGCGCAAGTGCTGCGCGAATATCTGGATGAGACGAGCGACGAAGCAGAAGATCATGCGCCGCTGCCTAAGCGCTACGTCGCCGATCAGCTGCTATTAGAGCGACCGCAAGCGCAGCTTGAGTTGGTTGGCGAGCTGTGTCCTGAATGCGGCGAAGCCAGCATGGTCAACGAAGAAGGCTGCCGCAAGTGCTATAACTGCGGCTACAGTGAGTGCTGAGAGCCCGCACATGACGGCTAGAGCGCTCAGGTGAGCGCTCTAGTCATCTTCGAATAAGCTGTCCACAAATGCATCAGGATTGAACAAGATCAGATCGTCCATGCGCTCGCCCAAGCCGATGTAGTGGATCGGCAAGCCGAGTTCGGATTGAATGGCGAAGATCATGCCGCCTTTGGCAGTGCCGTCCAGCTTGGTGACGATCACGCCCGTCAATTTGACCGCCTCTGTGAAGCCTTTCGCCTGTGAGAGCGCGTTTTGTCCTGTCGTGCCGTCTAGGACGATCAAGGTCTCGTGAGGCGCATCGGGCAGCGCTTTGCTGATCACGCCGCGCACTTTTTTCAGCTCTTCCATCAGATTGTACTTAGTCTGCAGCCGACCGGCAGTATCCACTAGCAACACATCGTAGCCGCGCGCCTTCGCCGCATTGACCGCGTCGTAGACCACGGCGCCTGGATCGGCGTTCGGCTTGCCGGCGATGACAGGCGCGCCGACTCGCTCGCCCCAGAGCTGCAATTGCTCAATCGCCGCCGCGCGGAAGGTATCACCTGCCGCCAGCATCACCTTGCGATTGTTGCGAATCAGGCGCAGCGCCAGCTTGCCAATTGTGGTCGTCTTGCCGCTGCCGTTCACGCCGACGATCAGCACGACCGAGAGGTCGCGTCCGCTGATGTTGAGCGGCTGCGGCGGCAAGAGCAAGTCGCGCAGCTCTTGACGGAACGCCGCCTGCACTTGCTCAGGACGAGTCATGCCTTGCCGCCGATAGCGCTCGCGGACTCGTGCCATGAGCTTGAGCGTCGTCTCCATGCCCACGTCCGCTTGGATGAGCAAGGTCTCGATCTCTTCCCACGTCTCCTCAGTCACCTGCGTCGCGCCCAGCGCCTGCTTGATGCGTCCGAAGAACGAGACGCGCGTCTTGCTCAAGCCTTTCCGATATTCCGACATGCAGAAGTCCTTCAGTGCTGCTGAAACATCTTGATCGGTCGCCACAAGCCGTCTTGGCAAGCGGCAATGGCGAGAAAGCTGCCTGTCTCAGCGTAGAGCCGTGCCAGTGTGCCGTCAGGCGCTTGGGCAGCAGGCACGCCGCGACCGTGCCGAAGCACGGCTGCTTGCGCTGCGTCCAACTGCACTTCGCGCAGATGCGGCAGCGCGGTGCGCTCATCCTGCAAGTAGCGCTGCCAAGTGCCATCGGCGAACGCCGCTCCCAATGCGTCCCACGCCACAGGCTGGTCGAAACTGCCGCTGGCGAGCCTGCGCAAGCCTGCCAAAAAGCCGCCTACGCCAAGCGCTTCGCCTAAGTCGCGCGCAAGGCTGCGTACATACGTGCCATGCGAGCATTCGATCGCGATCTCGGCGTATGGCGCGTCGTAGCGCAGCAGGCGAGTCTTCAGCCAAACACGGCGCGGCGCTCGCTCGATCACCTCGCCACGCCGCGCTATATCGTATAACTTTTCGCCGCCGCGTTTGATGGCGCTATACATTGGCGGAATCTGTTCGATCTCGCCGTTGAAGCGCGCCAAGGCAGCCGCTACATCCGCCTCGCTCAAATGCGCGATCGGTCGCTCGTCGCGCAGCTGACCTTCTGCGTCATCGGTCTCTGTAGTGGCGCCAAGCCGCACCTGCGCCAGGTAGCGCTTGTCGGTCGCCATGACGTACTCACTCAGGCGCGTCGCCGCGCCGAAACACAAGACCAGCACGCCTGTGGCGAGCGGATCGAGCGTCCCGCAATGCCCGACGCGCTTGACGCGCGTCGCACGGCGAGCGGCTGCCACCACATCGTGACTGGTCATGCCCTGTGGCTTATCCACAGGCAGAAAGCCGAATGCTTCAGGCAAAGGTCGGCGTCCCTTGTCGCGCTGCCGCCTTGAGCGCGGCGATCACTTCCGCCTCAACGCTATCAGGCGTGCCGTGCAGCGTCGCGCCTGCGGCGAGCGTGTGACCGCCGCCGCCGAAGCGCTGCGCCACGCTCGCCACATCGAAGCCTGGCACGGCGCGCAAGCTGAGATCAGTCGTGCCGTCCGCCTGCTCGCGGAAAATGGCAGCGATGTGCGCGTCTTCCGCTTGCAAAAGCAGCCCGACCAAGTCCCCGTCGCCGCGCTCAGGCGCGTTAGCGGCTTGCCGCGCCGCGAGCGTGATCTTCACCCAGACCACGCCGTCTTCCAGCTTCACGGTCGGCATCACCTGTGACCACAGGCGCAGGACGCCTGTCTCGATTGTGCTGAGCGTCTTCTGCACGATGTAGTTCAGATTGGCGCCGGCGTCCACAAGGCGCTGCGCCTTGCCGAGCGTATCCGTCTTGACGCTATCCGTGCGGAAGCACAGCGTATCTGTGACGAAGCCGCACAGCAGGCATTGCGCCGACTCAGGTGTGAGCGCCATGCCCAAGCGATCGAGCCATTCAAGCACGCCTTCCGTCGTACTGACCCAAGTCTCGTCCACCAGATTCGCCGTGCCGAACAGCGTGTTGGTGCGATGATGGTCAATGTTGATGATCGGCACGTTCAGCGCTTTGAGAGGCGCCATCAGCTTGCTCGGTCGCCGCTCATCGCTGCAATCGAGGATGATCGCCAAATCGCCGCGCACGCCGTCAAGATCGGCGCGCACGCGCTCTGCGCCGGGCAGAAAGCGGAAGCGATCGCTCATGCCGCCTTCAACGGCGAGGATTGGCGTTTTGCCCGCCGCCAACAGCGCATTGCCCAGACCGAGCAGCGCGCCGAACGCATCGCCATCCGGCTGCACATGCGTGACCAAGATCGGCTGTTGCGCGGCGTTGAGTAAAGCGTTAGCGTGTTCCCAATCGAGGCGCATTCAGTCCTCATCCTTCTCTGGTTCAGCAGGCGGAATGTCAAGGCTATCCAGCACGGCTTCAATGTGCGCCGCATGGCTGAGCGTCTCATCCCAGTGAAAGCGCAGCTCAGGCGCGCGGCGCAGACGGATGCGGCTCGCCAGCTCGCGGCGCAGGAAGCCGTGCGCGCGGCGCAAGCCCGCCATGACTTCATCGGCGCGCGCTTCCTCGCCCAGCGCATTCACGTAGATATTGGCGTATTCAAGCTCGCGATCCAGCACAACTTCCGTGACCGTTAAGCCTTGCAAAGCAGGATCGCTCACTTCGAAGAGCAGAAGCTCGCTCAAAATCTCGCGAATACGATCTGCCATGCGCTCTTGTTTGAGAGTCATCTCACACTGCTCCGTTCTGATCAACTGACGCGCTCGCGCACGATGAATTCTAGCAGGTCGCCTACTTCGAAGCCTTCGTAGTTATCCAAGCCGATGCCGCACTCGAAGCCTGCGCGCACTTCGCGCACGTCCTCAGTCTCGCGCTTGAGCGAGCTGACGCCGATGTTCTCAGCGATGATCTCGCGTCCGCGCCGCACGCGCACTTTAGCATTGCGCCGAATCTCGCCTTCGCGCACAGCGCAGCCTGCGATCTTGCCTTGCTTGGAGACCTTGAAAATTTTGCGCACTTCTGCCACGCCGATCACGCGATCCTGATAGACAGGCTCCAGCATCCCTTTGAGCGCCTTCTCAACGTCCTCGACGAGCGTGTAGATGACATCGTAAAGGCGAATCTCAACGGCGTTCGACTCGGCGAGCTTGCGCGCAGCCGTATCCACGCTCACATTGAAGCCGATCACGGTCGCGCCTGTTGACGTGGCAAGATTGACATCGTTCTCAGTGATATTGCCGATCTCCGCGTGGAGAATCTTCAAGCCGAGATCAGTTTTGCTGAGCGCGTTCAGCTCGTTGACAATCGGCTCAAGCGAGCCTTGTGTATCCACTTTGAGGATGATCAGCAGCTCTTTGGTCTCGCCGGCTTGGAAGCGCTTGAAGATATCCTCAAGCGAAGCGGCAGGACGCGCCGCCTGCGCCGCGGCTTGAGCAGCTGCCTGCTTGCGCTCTTCCACCAGCGCACGCGCCTCGCGCTCGTTGCGGAACGTGACGAACAGATCGCCAACGTGCGGCTGTTCGGCGAAGCCCATCACCTGCACAGGCGTGGAAGGCGGCGCCTCGCGCACATTCTTGCCGTTCTCATCGAACATCGCGCGAATCTTGCCGTAAGCAGTGCCTGCCACCACAATGTCACCGACGCGCAATGTGCCGTTCTGCACCAGGAGCGTGGCGATCACGCCGCGCGTCTTATCCAGACGCGCTTCAATGACCGTGCCTGCCGTCTTGCCTTTTGGATTGGCGTGGATCGGATGACTTTCCGCCGTGAGCAAGATCGCCTCTAGCAGGTCTTCAATGCCGATTTTATCGCGCGCCGAGACAGGGATGAACATGGTGTCGCCGTCCCACTCATCAGGCACGATGCCCAGCTCTGCCAACTCTTGCTTGACGCGCTCAGGATTGGCGTTGCGCTTATCGATCTTGTTGATGGCAACCACGAGCGGAATGTGCGCAGCGCGAGCGTGCGCGATCGCTTCTTTGGTGGTCGGCATCACGCCGTCATCGGCAGCCACGACCAACACAGCGATATCAGCGCCTTGCGCGCCGCGCGCGCGCATCGCCGTGAAGGCGGCGTGACCTGGCGTATCCAAAAAGGTGATCTTCCGTCCGTTGTGCGTGACTTGATACGCGCCGATGTGCTGCGTGATGCCGCCGGCTTCGCCTTCGGCGACGTGCGCGTGCCGAATGGCGTCCAGCAGCGTGGTCTTGCCGTGATCAACGTGACCGAGGATGGTCACCACAGGCGGACGCGGCACAAGCGACTTCGGGTCTTCTTCAGCGTAGATGCGCCGCCAGGGCGGCAGATCGTCCAAGCTGACGGTCTCAGGCTCAGGTGGCGCGATCGGGCGCACTTCGAAGCCCATGTCTTCGGCGATCAGCGACGCTGTCTCAAAGTCGAGCTGCTGATTGATGGTCGCCATGATGCCGCTGCTGATCAGCTGCTTCATGACGTCAATTGGGCTGACGCCCAACAACGAGGCTAGTTCACGGACGGTGATGAAATCAGGAATTTCGATCAGTTGGCGTTCTTTAGCCATATAACATTCCTCCCGCTGCCGCGCTGATCGGCGGTCAGCTCAGACTTACTCCCACGAAAAGCGTGTCAGGCAGCCTAGCAGCGGGAAGGACGGCTCACATAATGCCTCTCGCAGTGCTAAGCTGAGAACACGCGCAACCTGACAAGTGGCTCAACCGTGAATTGTTCTGCCGAACAATCCGCTGCGCGCAGCTGTAAGCCACCATGTGCCTAGCTCGCCTCATCCTTGTGCAGAACGAGCTGCAGCGCTGCCGCCTGCAGACGCGCGCGATCCTCAGCGCTGAGCGTTGTGCGCAGCGCCTTCGCCAGCGCATCGCCGCTGATGGCGCGCTGCCAGCACTCAGCGCGATGGCACAAGTAAGCGCCGCGTCCGTTGCGCTTGCCGCTCGGATCGATCTGCACACCTTGATCGAGCGTGCGCACAAGGCGGATCAAGCTGCGCTTGCTCGCTTTCTGGCGGCAGATGACGCACGTGCGCTCAGGGATGTGCTTGCGCGGCTTGGCTGGCGCTGACGGGCTCATACCTCATCCTCATAATCTTCCCAGTCGCGGTTACTGCGCCGCTTGTGCTTGCGCAGACGGACGGTCTCGCCGCGCTCTTCATCGTAGATCAGATCGCGCGCAGCAGGCGGCTTCGGCTTGCCTTTGCCGCCACGGCGCTCGCGGCGCGGCTCTTCCTTAGGCGCAGGCGGCGGCTCTGAGATTGGCGCAGGACGGCGCGGCTTAGCAGGCGGCGGCAGCGGCGCAGGCGCAGGACGCAGCGTGCTGGGCGCTTCCACATCCACAAAGGCAGGCGGCGCTTCTTCATCGGTCAGCTCAGCGCTCGGCGCAGGCTGTGCGCTCTGCTCTGATGCAAGTGCAGGCTGCTCGGCAGGCTGCGGCTCAGGCGCGCTTAAGTAGCTCGGCACAAGCGACTCGATCGCATTTTTAATGTCGCTCAGCGCCACATTGGCGCCATCTTTGACTCTAGCCATCTCCAGCAGCTGCAAAATGCCTTGCTCATCCACTTGCAAGCGTGCCATCAGATCGCCCACATTTTGAATGCTGCGCGTGTGAATCGCCTTGAGAATATCTTCCGCCAGCTCTAGCTCTTTCAGCTGCATCTGGAAAAGACGGCGCGGCAGGCTCTGGCGCGCTTGCTCGATCAGCTTGCGAAGGCGCGCTTGCTCGGCTTGGCGTTGCTCTAGCAAGCGCAGCTGCGCCATGTGTACGAAGCGCTTCAGCGTCTGATATTCCTCTGGCATGACCGTGCGATCGGCGCGTTTTTTCTCCAGAATGCGCGTCGCTTCAGCAACCAAGTCAGGATTCTCGGCAGCAAGCCGATCCAAAGGCGGCTGGCTCAACAACGGCAGCATCTCAAAGGCGACCTCAGAGAGACTCTTGATATCAATACGCCAGCCGGTCAGCTTAGCCGCCAGACGCGCATTCTGACCTTTAGCGCCGATCGCCAGCGAAAGTTCCTTTTCCTCAAGCACAATGACCGTGGCTGTATTGCCTTGATCCAGATCGTCTTCGAGGTAGATGTACTGGCTCTCAACGCGCGCAGGCTTGAGCGACTCGGCGATGAAAGCTTTGGGATCTGCCTTCCACTCGACCACGTCAATGCTCTCGTTGTGCAATTCCTTCACAATGGACTGAATGCGCGCGCCGCGCGGACCGACGCACGCGCCGACTGGATCAATGCCGTGCTGAAGCGCCGCGACCGCCACTTTAGAGCGCTGACCTGCCTCACGCGCCACACCTTTGATTTCAACCTGCCCGTGATAAATTTCTGGCACTTCGAACTCGAGCAGCCTTCGTAGCATGTTGCGGTGCGCTCGCGAGACGATGATCTGCGGACCGCGTGTGCTTTCGCGCACTTCTAAGACGTACACGCGAATTTTATCGCCTTGTTTGAAGCGCTCGCCGCTGATCTGCTCTTTGGCGGGCAAGGTCGCCTCAGCGCGTCCGTTCAGCATGACAGTGACTTGTTGGCTGTTGACGCTCTGGACTTGCGCGATGACCAGCTCGCCTTCGCGGTTCTTGAATTCATGATACAGCGCGGCGCGCTCTGCCTCGCGAATTTTTTGCAAAATGACCTGCTTGGCAGTCTGGGCGGCAATGCGTCCGAAGGTCTTGGTGTTAACCTCGTGCGGCGCCATGATCATATCGCCAACTTCGACCTTCGGATCGATCTGGCGCGCTTCTGAGAGCTGAATCTCAGTGAGCGGATTGACGGCTTGCGTCGAGTCTTCGACCACTTCTTTTTCCAGCAAGATGCGGTAACGGTTGGTGGCAGGATCGACCTCAGCTTCCACGCGCTGTGCGCTGCTGACGCGGCCGCTATCACGGCGAAAGGCGGAAATCAAGGCTTGCCGCAGCGCGTCAATCACCACGTGATGCGGCAGCTGATGCGCCTCTGTGATCTCGTTAAACGCTAGGGTAAACTCGCTTTTCGCCATGCCTTGCGCGGCTCCTGATCCAATCTCGCTTTGAATTTAAGACAAAAAGTGGGAGCGACCCACTTTTCGCAAGCAAACATCGCCTATCAGTATAACACGCTTTCAGCCGCCTGACAAGAGGCAGCGTGTGGGCGACACTGTGCTACAATTAGCCGCTGTAGCCTTATTTTTGCACAGCGCACACGACCTATGCCTGAAACACTCGCCTATGCTATTCATCAATCTCTCACGCGGCTGCGTCCGCGTTTGCGCGCCTTGTTCAGCGATGAGACGCTCTGGCAGACCTTCGCCGAGCGACTCGATCAGCATTTCCCTGAGCTATTTCCGCTCTTGCTGCGCTTGTACGGCGCGCGCTACGACTTCTTCTACTGGTTAGAGCAGATTCTCAGCACGGCGGCGGCATACTTTCAAGCGCGTCCGCTTGCTCTGCGCAACCTTGACGAGGCGCGTCCGCCGAATTGGTTTCAAACGCAACAGATGGTCGGCGGCGTGTGTTACGTTGACCTATACGCAGGCACATTGGCAGGCATCCGCCGCGAGATTCCGTATTTCAAGGAACTCGGTCTGACCTACCTGCACCTGATGCCGCTCTTTCGCTGTCCGCCTGAGCGCAACGACGGCGGTTACGCCGTCAGCAGCTTTCGCGAGGTGAATCCTGCGCTTGGCACGATGGCAGAGCTGGCTGAACTCGCCGATCTGTTGCGCGCTGAAGGCATCAGCTTGGTGCTGGACTTGGTCTTCAATCACACTTCGGACGAGCATGAATGGGCGATCAAAGCGCGGCAGGGCGATCCTGAATACCGCGAATTCTATTATTTCTTCCCTGACCGCACTTTGCCCGATCAGTATGAGCGGACGCTGCGCGAAATCTTCCCTGAGCAAGCGCCCGGCAGCTTCACCTACCTGCCCGACCTTGACCAATGGGTATGGACGACCTTCAACACTTACCAGTGGGACTTGAACTATCGCAATCCGGCCGTCTTCAACGCCATGCTCGGCGAGATGCTATTCTTGGCGAATCAAGGCGTGGAAGTGCTGCGCCTAGACGCGGTCGCCTTCATTTGGAAAGAACTCGGCACCAATTGCGAGAATCTGCCGCAAGCGCACGATATCATCGCCGCTTACAACCTACTGACGCGCATCGCTGCGCCTGCGCTGATCTTCAAAAGCGAGGCAATTGTGCATCCCGATGAAGTGGCGAAGTACATCGGTCGTGAGTGCCAGATCAGCTATCATCCAACGCTGATGGTGCTGCTGTGGGAAGCGCTCGCCACGCGCGAAGTGCGCCTATTGCGCCATACAATGGCGAAGCGCTTCAACATTCCGCAAGGCACGGCGTGGGTAAATTACGTGCGCTGCCACGATGACATCGGCTGGAGCTTTGCCGATGAAGATGCCGCTGAGCTTGGCATCAACGGCTACGATCATCGCCAATTCCTGAACGCTTTCTACACAGGGCGCTTTGAAGGCAGTTTTGCGATTGGCTTGCCGTTCAATTACAATCCGCGCATAGGCGATATGCGCATCAGCGGCATGTTGGCGTCTTTGGCAGGCTTGGAGCAAGCGCTTGCCGCTGACGATCCGACGCTGATCGCGCTCGCCATTGCGCGCATTCAGCTCTTGCACGCGCTGATCATGGCTGTAGGCGGCATTCCGCTGATCTATCTGGGCGATGAGCTAGGCATGACCAACGATTACAGCTTCCGCCAGAATCCTGCCAAAGCGGACGACTCGCGCTGGGTGCATCGTCCGAAGGCGGACGCGGCGCGCAAGGCGCAGCGGCACGATCCGACTACCATCGCAGGCAAGCTGTTCGGCGCTATTCAGCACATGATCAACGTACGCAAGGCACATCGCGCTTTCTCAGCTGAAGGCAAGGCAACGTGGCTCGATTGCGGCAATCCGCATGTGCTGGCATTTGAGCGAATGCACAGCGGCGAGACCATCCTAGTGCTGGCGAATTTCTCAGAGCGCGCGCAATCCGTGGCGCGCCGCATGTTGCCTGCCGCCGATCTGCGCACGCCGTATCACGAGCTGCTGACGGGCGAGCGCATCCAGCCCGACTCGGCGGGCAATTTGAGCTTGCCGCCGTATGCGGTCTGGTGGCTGAGCTACGGCGCGGCAACCTGAGCGCGGCAAGCTGCGTAATAGCACAGTGTCACTAAAATTTTGAGGAGTTTCTATGACCAGTCATCCGTTAATTCCGCGCAAAGTGCTGTTCGGCAATCCGACGCGCGCGCTCGCCAAGCTCAGCCCTGACGGACGCTATCTGAGCTACCTTGCGCCGCTGGACGGCGTGCTGAACATCTGGGTGGCGCCTGCCGACGCGCCAAACGACGCCAAGCCGATCACGCAAGAGCGCGCACGCAACATCCGCATGTACGAATGGGCGTATACAAGCCGTCACGTCCTGTACATGCAAGATGCCAACGGCGACGAGAATTGGCATGTGCTGTGCGTGGATGTGGAGAGCGGCGAAGCGCGCGACCTGACGCCTATCGAAGGCGTGAACGCTTACGTCGAGGCGCTCAGCCATCTGCGACCATCAGAGGTGCTGATCGCGATGAACGACCGCAATCCACAGCTGCACGATCTGCATTGCGTCAATCTGCACAGCGGCGAGCGGACGCTCGTCCAAGAGAACATCGGCTTTGCGATGATGCTGACCGATAAGACGTTCGCCGTGCGCTTGGCGCTGGCGCCTAAGCCTGACGGATCGTTCGACATTGTGCAGCCTGATGGTCAAGGCAGCTGGCAGCTGTGGTCGCATATTCCGCATGAGGACGCGCAAACCACAATGCCTTACGGCTTCAGCACAGATGGCAACACGCTCTATCTCGCCGATTCGCGCGGGCGTAACACGAGCGCGCTGTTCGCGCTTGAGATGCAAAGCGGCGCGCAAACCTTGCTGGCTGAAGACACACGCGCCGATCTGAACAGCGTCTTAGTGCATCCGACCGAGAGTCGTCCGCAGGCGGCAGGCTTCTACTACGATCAACTGCGCTGGCAAGTCCTTGAGCCTGCGTTAGCGGAAGATTTCGCTTACCTGCAGACGCTCTCGGCAGGCGAGCTGCACGTGGAGAGTCGGACGCTGGATGACGCGCTGTGGCTAGTCGCCTATCAGCTGGATGACGCGCCGACGCGCTACTATCTGTACAATCGCGCGCGCAAGCAGGCGCACTTTCTGTTCACCAATCGTCCTGAGCTGGAAGGCTTGCCGCTCGCTAAGATGCATCCTGTGGTGATTCCTGCGCGCGACGGCTTGCCGCTCGTCAGCTACCTGAGCTTGCCAAAAGGCAGCGATAGCGAACAGGCAGGCAGATCTAACTCGCCCTTGCCGATGGTTTTGCTGGTGCATGGCGGACCGTGGTGGCGCGATTTCTGGGGCTACAATCCATATCATCAGTTGCTGACCAATCGCGGCTATGCCGTGCTGAGCGTGAACTTTCGCGGCTCGACAGGCTTCGGCAAGGCGTTCCTCAACGCGGGCGACGGCGAATGGGCGGGCAAAATGCACGAGGACTTGCTGGACGCAGTGAAATGGGCTGTCTCGCAAGGCGTCGCGCAGCCTGATCGCGTGGCGATCATGGGCGGTAGCTACGGCGGCTATGCCACACTGGTCGGTCTGACCTTCACGCCTGAGGTCTTCGCCTGTGGCGTGGATATCGTCGGACCGTCGAACTTGGTGACGCTCTTGGAGAGCGTGCCGCCGTATTGGCAGCCGATGATCAACATGATGCGCAAACGGATTGGCGATGAAAGCACGCCTGAAGGGCGCGCGTTCTTAGAGTCACGCTCGCCGCTCAGCCGCGCCGATCAGATTCGGCGTCCGCTGCTGATTGCGCAAGGCGCCAACGATCCGCGCGTGAAGCAGGCTGAGTCGGATCAGATCGTGCGTGCCATGCAAGAGCGCGGCATTCCTGTCACGTACGTCCTGTATCCTGATGAAGGGCATGGCTTCGCGCGCGAGGTGAACACGCTCTCGTTCGTGGCGCTCAGCGAAGCGTTTCTTGCAGAACATCTGGGCGGCGTGTACGAGCCGCTTGGCGACGCCTTGAGTCACTCGACGGCGCAGATCATCACAGGCGCGGAAGGGGTGCCGGGATTGCCCGAAGCGCTGCGTTGAGCAGCCGCTTGCCGATGTGCCGTCTGCGCGCTATAACAGGCGGCACCTCGCAAGCGGATTGACGAGAAGATCAACAAGAATTGGAGCGATCATGGAGACGACACTGCCAAGCCTTGCTATCATCGGCGGCACAGGCAAGGAAGGCGCCGGACTCGCCTTGCGCTGGGCGCACAAAGGCTATCCTGTCATCATCGGCTCGCGCGATGCCGAGCGCGCCGCGCAAAAAGCCGCTGAACTGAACACACAGCTCGGCGTCCAGACCGTGCGCGGCATGGCGAACGCTGAGGCAGCTGCCGCTGCGCAGATCATCGTGCTGAGCGTGCCGTATACTGCGCACGCTGAGACCATTGCCGCGATCAAGGCTGCGGCGCAAGGCAAGCTCTTGATTGACGTGACCGTGCCGATCAACGCAGCCGACTATCGCACGGTTTACGTGCCTGAAGGCAAATCGGCGTGCGTGGAAGCACAAGCTATGCTCGGCGACTCGGTGAAAGTGGTGGCTGCTTTCCAAAATGTGAGCGCAGTGCATCTGAAGAAGCTGGATCACGGCGTGGATTGCGATGTGTTGGTCTGCGGCGACGACCCTGACGCCAAAGCGCAGGTCATCGCGCTGATCGAGGCGATCGGTATGCGCGGCATAGACGCCGGCGCGCTGATGAACGCGGTCGCTGTGGAAGCGCTGACGCCTGTGTTGCTCTACATCAATGGACGCTATAAAGTGAAAGGCGCGGGCATCCGCATCACAGGCTTCGCGTCTAGCGACCATGCCTGAGCCTGACCTGCAGCTGTTCGCGCTGCGCGGCTTGCCGAGCATCCAGCAAGGCGATGATCTAGCGGCGCTGATCGCTGACGCGCTGCGCAAGAACGATCTGCGCTTGCAAGCAGGCGATATCTTGGTCGTCACTTCGAAGATCGTCTCTAAGGCGGAAGGTCGCTTGGTAGACCTGCGCACTGTGCAGCCATCGGCGCAGGCGCGGGCGCTCGCCGCGCAGACGGGCAAGGATGCGCGCGTGGTGGAGCTGGTGCTGCGCGAGGCGCAAAGCATCTCGCGCGTTGGCGCGAAGGTGATCATCACGCGGCATCGGCTCGGCTTTGTCTCAGCCAATAGCGGCGTAGATCAATCGAATGTGCGCGGCGATGATGAATGGGCGCTCTTGCTGCCTGAGCATCCAGATCGCTCGGCGCGCGCGCTGCGCGAGCGTTTGAGCGCGCTGTGCGGCATAGCGCCTGCCGTGATCGTGAGCGATACGCACGGCAGACCGCATCGCTTTGGCAACATCGGCGTGGCAATTGGCGTGGCAGGCATCGCAGCGTTGCTGAATTTGCGCGGGCGCGCCGATATGTTCGGGCGGCGCTTGCAGCACACTGAAATTGGCGTGGCGGACGAGCTGGCGGCAGCCGCTGAGCTGATCAGCGGACAGGCGGCAGAAGGCCTGCCCGTTGTGCTGATTCGCGGCTACCGTCCGCCTGATGGCGCGCCTGCCGATGGCAGCGCCGCCGATCTGTACCGTCCGCCGCACATGGATTTATACGGCTGAGCGCTAGGGACGGCTGATTGGATCGATCCAATATGTGCCGCCGGCGCCTTCCGCTGTCCAGCCGATGTACGTCCTGCCATCGCGCGGACTGATGTACTCAACTTTCCACCACGCCAAGCCTGAGCCGTCTCTCGCCGTATCACAGATTGGACCGTCTAGAACTTTGAAGGTCTCGCCGGCATAAATTTGGGTGAGGACGCGTCCGTTCGGCGTCTCGCGCAGGCGGTTCGGATCGCCGGGCGTGATGCGACCGTATTCGCCGATCACAAGGCGCGACGGCAAGAAGCCAGGGCAGGTGATCGGCGTCGCGGTCGCCAGCATCGCGATAGGAGTCGGCGTGCTGAAAGCAGGCGCAAACGGCGTGAAGGCGATAGGTGTGAAGAGCATTGGCGTGAAGATGATGATAGCCGCTGTAGGTGAAGCAAAAGCGGTCGGCGTGCGCGTGGCAGTATGAGTCGGCGTGCGCGTCGCGCTTTGAATGGCTTGCAGCGTGTTCAACGCGCTGAGCGTCTGCTGCGCCAATAGCGCTAAAGCTGTGCGCGTGCGCTGCTGTGCCAGCTGCGTCGCTTGTGCATCGGCAGTGGCGCGCTCAGCGGCAAGCACAGCGTCCACAGTCTGTTGAACTTGCCGCGCAAAAGCGGTCTGTGTCTGAATAGGCGCGAGCGTGGCAGCGACAAGCGTGGCAGGATCGGTTGTCGGCGTGTGAGTATGCGTCGGCGTCGGGCTTGGCGTATGCGTCGGTGATGGTGTCAGCGTTGGCGTGTGCGTCAATGTTGGCGATGGCGTGCTGCTCGGCGTCTCAGTGAAACGCGCTGTGCTGGTCGCGCTCAGCGTGTGCGTCAGCGTCAGGGATGGCGTCTCAGTAGCGCTTGGCACGACGATGATGAACTGCGGATCAGGTGTGACGGTCGCTTGGCGCGCAATAGCCTGCGCTGTGACGGTCAGGTCAAGCGCGCTCTGCGTCTCGGCGAGCGCAGCTTGGTTAGCGCTGAAGGCGGCAAAAATGCCAACGCTGATAGCAGCGACGATCAACAGCCCGATCAGCAAAACTAGGGCATTGTTGCCGCGCTTGCGTTCCACAGGTCGTGGCTCGGTCAGGCGGCTGCTGGGCGGCGTGCTGAATTCGGGCAGGCTCGGCGGCGCGGTCGGCGCGACATGAGTGTCAACAGACGTCGGCGCCGCGGCGCGCTGAGGCGTCTGCGCGAGATCGTAGCCTTCAAGCGCCTGATGAAATGCCGCTGCCAGCTCGCCTGCTGAGAAGAAGCGTTCATCAGGATTTTTGGCGAGCGCCTTGCTGATGACGCGATCTACGGCGACGGGCAGCGCAATGCCTTGGCTGCGCAACGACGGCGGCGCTTCGTAGATGTGCCGATGCATGATCTGATACGGCGTCTCGGCGCGGAAAGGCGAGACGCCTGCCAGCATCTCGTAGAGCATCACGCCGAGCGCATAGACATCCGTGCGCGCGTCCGCCGTCTGACCGTTCCACAGCTCAGGCGCCATGTAGGCAGGCGTTCCCATGACCATGCCCGTGCGCGTCCGATTGGAAGTATCGCCCAGCATTTTGGCGATGCCGAAATCGGTCAGGAAAGCGTTCTGTTGCTGATCGAGCAAGACGTTATCAGGCTTCAGGTCGCGATGAATGATGCCGCGTCCATGCGCGTAATCCAGCGCTGCGCCGATCTGATCCAGCATCCGCATGGCGAGCTTGAGCGGCAAGCCGCCGCTCTGCCGCAACAGACGGCTCAGGCTACCGCCTTCCAGCAGCTCCATGACGAGATACAAAATGTTATCTTGATTGCCATAATCGAAGACCTTCAAGATGTGCAGGTGCTGCAAGCTGGCGATCAAGCGCGCCTCGTTGCGGAAGCGCGCCACGAAATTCTCGTCTTCCATCAGGTCAGTACGGATGACTTTGATCGCCACATCACGATCCACGCTCGCTTGGCGCGCACGATAGACGGTCGCCATGCCGCCTGCGCCTAACTTGGCAATGATCTCATACTGACCTAGACGCTGTCCGATCAAAGTATCCATACACGATTCCTGTCCTGCTCAGCGAAACATGCGCCGATAGCGCAGCACTGCTGCCAAGTCTGAAGGCTGTTGTTCTGTGGTTGCGCAGCTGACTCATTGTTCAGTGTAGCTGAAAAACAGGCGGTTGCAAAGTGCCTGTTGAAGTGCGCCACGCAGCGCATTGGCGCGCGGCGCGCGACGACTCAGCGGAACAGACTTTAATCGCGCACTGCCGAGCGACCTGAAGCTGCCCAACCCTTCGCTCAGGCGCTGAGAAATGCCTTTTTGCCGTGATAAATGCTAGTGATTCAGGCTCTCGCGCTGCCGCGCGAAATGCGCTATAATAAAGACTGCACCTCGGAACGGCAAAATCGCCGCTGTGAGTGGAAAGTTAGCAACTATGGATATTGGTACCATCCGCGCCGTCGCCATTGACGCGGAAATGCGCGATAGCTACCTCGATTACGCCATGAGCGTCATTGTGGCGCGCGCCCTGCCCGATGCGCGCGACGGTTTGAAGCCTGTGCATCGCCGTATTCTATATGTGATGCACGACATGGGCTTGCGCCCGAACGCGCCCTACAAGAAGAGCGCACGTATCGTTGGCGAAGTGCTTGGCAAGTATCATCCGCACGGCGATAGCGCGATTTACGACGCAATGGCGCGCCTTGCGCAAGATTTCTCCATGCGCTATCCGCTGGTGGACGGTCAGGGCAATTTCGGCAGCATTGATGGCGACTCGCCTGCCGCCATGCGCTACACTGAAGCGCGTCTGGCGCGCATCGCCGAAGAGATGCTGCTCGATCTTGAGATGAACACAGTGGATTGGACAGATAACTTCGATGGCAGCCTGCAAGAGCCAACTGTGCTGCCAGCGCGCTTGCCCAATCTGCTGGTGAACGGCTCCAGCGGCATCGCCGTCGGCATGGCGACCAACATTCCGCCGCACAACCTGCGCGAAGTGGCAGCTGCCGTCGCCTATCTGATCGATCACTACGACGATCTGGACAACGTGAGCGTTGACGACCTGATGCAGTTCATCAAAGCGCCCGATTTTCCAACAGGCGCCACCATCATCGGCGGCGAGGCGCTGCGCGAAGTCTATGCCACTGGACGCGGCAAGCTGACCGTGCGCGCCACGTGCGAGATCGAAGAACTCAAAGGCGGCAGGCAAGCCGTCATCGTCAGCGAGATACCTTATCAAATCAGCAAGACGGTCATCGTCGAGCGCATCGCGCAACTGGCGAAGGAAGGTCGGCTGGATTTCATCAGCGATCTGCGCGATGAGTCGGATCGGCAAGGCATGCGCATCGTCATCGAGCTGAAGCGCAACGCGCAGCCGCTCAGAGCGCTCAACCAGCTTTATAAATTCACACAACTGCAGACAACCATGGGCGTGCAGCTTTTGGCGCTCGTCGAAGGCGAGCCACGCACCATCAGTCTGAAGCGCGCTTTGCAAATCTACATCGAGCATCGCCGCGAAGTCATCCGCCGCCGCTCTGAGTTTGAGCTGGATAAAATGCGCGCACGTGCGCACATCCTCGAAGGCTACCTCAAAGCGCTCGACGCGATTGATGCGATCATCAAGACCATCCGCGAAGCGCAAGATACTGAAGCGGCGCGCGAAGCGTTGATCGTCCGCTTTGCGTTCAGCGAAGCGCAGGCACGCGCGATTCTGGAGTTGCAACTGCGCCGTCTGGCTGCCCTTGAACATCGCAAGATCGCCGAGGAATACGATCAAGTGCGCGAGCGCGTCGCTTACCTTGAAGACTTGCTGGCGCATCCTGCCAAGATTTTGGCGCTCATCAAGAGCGACCTGAACGAAGTGGCGGAAAAATTCGGCGACGCGCGCCGCACGCGCCTTGACATGACCGCCAGCCCTGACTTCGATGAAGCGGACTTAGTCCGCGACGAAGAGGTGCTGATCGCGATCACGCAGCGCGGCTATGTCAAGCGCTCACCTGCAGCGCTCTATCGCGCGCAGGCGCGCGGCGGACGCGGCATGACAGGCATCACCACGCGCGATGAAGATAACGTCGAGCATTTGATCAGCGCCAATTCATTGGCATATCTGCTCTTCTTCACCAACTATGGCAAGGTCTATGCGCAGCGCACCTATCAACTGCCAGAAGCGGATCGCGTTGGCAAAGGCACGCTGCTGACTAACTTGTTAGCGCTCGGCGATGGCGAGCGCGTCACTGCCGTCACCTGCGTAGATAACTTCGAGAGCGGCTTCTTCGTCCTGTGTACGCGCAACGGCAGGATCAAGCGCGTCAACATCTCAGAGTTCGCTGCGATGCGCGCTAACGGCTTGATCGCCATGCCGCTTGAAGAAGACGATCGCTTGCAATGGGTGCGGCGCACCTCAGGCAATGACCGCCTGATATTGGTCACAGCGCACGGACGCGCCTTGCTCTTCGAAGAAGAAGAAGTGCGTCCGATGGGCAGGACGGCGGTCGGCGTGCGCGCCATTCGCCTGCAGGAAGGCGACTATCTGGCAGGCGTAGACGTGATCAATAACGAAGTGATCGAGCTGTTGATTGTGACGGCGCGCGGTTATAGCAAGCGCGTCTCGATTGCCGAGTATCCGCTCAAGCGGCGCTTCGGCACAGGCGTGCGCACCATCGGCGCAAGGGCGATTGAACGCTTCGGTCCGATTGTCGCTGCTAACGCGCTGCGCCTGAACGAGGAGGTCACTTTCATCACGCGCAACGGCATGACGCTGCGCACGCGCGCCGATTCCATTCGGCTCTCAGGGCGCGCGGCGCAAGGCGTGCGCGCCCTGCGCGTGGATGCTGACGATCAAGTGGTGAGCGTCGCCATTGTGGAAACGTCGCCTGCGCAGTCACGCAAAGTGACCACAAATGGACACGATGAAGAGACGCTGCTCAGTTTGCCACAGGCGGCAGGCGAGCAACCGATCTCGCCGAACGGCGACTCAGCCGAAGCCGATTATCTGCTGGAAGTGGAAGACGATCTGGAAGGCGACTTCGCCGACGATGAGGCGGATGTTGACGCAGCGGACGACGCCTCAGAAGGCGAGTGAGCGCAGTGTACGCGCCGCCTGATTTCAGACCGCCTGCGCCGCCGCGCGCGCAAATGGCGCAAGAGCGCGTCATCGGCTTGCTGGTGCTGATCTTGCTGCTGTTCACCTGCTTTTTCTTCGCGCTCAGCGCTGACTCGCAAGTCTTCAATCCGCTCAACACTGTCCGTCCGATCACACAGACGTGGCGTGCGCAACAGACAGGCACGCCACGCGCGACTCGTCCGTCGCGACCAACGCCGAACTCGCGTTTTGGCGGCGGCGCTGTTGAGCATCCGCCTGTTCTGCATGATACACATTTTCCAAACAACGGAGAGCTTCAGAATGCCACGTCAGACGATCAGTTTCGGCTCACGGATGGAAACTTTGGCAGGCTACGCGCGCGCTGTGCGGATTGGACGGCATTTGTGGGTGAGCGGCACAACTGCCAGTGACGAGGACGGGCAGCCTGTCGCCATTGGCGATGCCTATGGACAAGCGCGTTATATCTTGCAGAAAATCGAGCGTGCGCTTCAGCAAGGCGGCGCCAGTCGGCGGGATGTGGTGCGCACGCGCATTTATCTGGTCAATCAGGCGGATTGGCAGTCGGTGGCGCGCGCGCACGCCGAATTTTTCACAGAGATTCGTCCTGCCAACACACTGGTCGTTGTAGCGGCGCTCATCGGCGCCGAATACTTAGTCGAGATCGAGGTGGAAGCCTATCTGAGCGATTGAAGCATTCCCATGCGCTCAAAGATGAAAGCGCGATGCTTGTCGCAGCCGTGCGAGGATGTGCCGCAACGCAGCGTTCACAGCTTCCACAGCGTACGTCTGGTGCTTGTCTTTGCACGACTGATGCTCTGTTCTGTACAGATGCCTGACGCAAAATATTGAAGGCAGCATACAGGCAGCATGGCTGTTTTATGCTGCTTCTTGACAGATTTTTTCTCCAAATAATGCGCCGTGCGCCTTGCTCTGAGACTTGTTTTCTTCTATGCTGAGAGCGCACTTTAATTACTCCATACACAGGAGAAGAGCTATGTACCGCCGTCTACGCAAAGTTCCACTCATGCTCGCGCTGGCGCTTTTGGTGGCACTCAGGCTGACTGTTGTGCCGTCCTACGCGCAGCAAGGTCAGCTGGTCGCCGATCTCGGCTTCAGACCTGAGGAACACGGCTTCGCTTTCCAAAACTACGGCAACGAGGACAATCCGACCAACCTGACTTCCGCAGAGATGATCCGCATCTTCGGCGCAGAGCGCGTGTGCGCAGGCGCCGTCAAAGCGGATGGCACTTGCAAGCTGACCGCGCCTGCCGCTGCTTTCATGAAAAAAGAGAACGCCGACATGGACGGCGGACATTGTGAAGGCATGGCAGTGCTGAGCCTTGTGTTCTTCGAAGAGCAGCTCAATCCGAAGGACTTCGGCGCTGCCACAGTCAATAAACTGCGCCTGCGCAGCAACCAAGCGCTGCAGCGCGAGATCGCTTACTGGTTTCAGCTGCAGGTGATGGACGAAGTCTATCAGTCGCGCGTTCCTGTCACGCCTGCCGAGCTGATCGAAGGCTTGATTGACGTTATCGGGCAGAATTACCTCGTCACGCTCGCTATCTATCAGCCCGATGGATCGGGCGGTCACGCTGTGACGCCCTATGCCGTCCGCCAGCTGAGCGATACACGCTACGATGTCCTGATCTACGATAACAATTTTCCGAACGAAGAGCGCGTTATCGAAATAGATACCAAAGCCAACACTTGGCGCTACAACACAGCTGCCAATCCGAACGATCCGCCTGAGCTGTACGAAGGCGATGCGACCACTGGCAACCTGATTGTTGTGCCGCTGGAAGCGCGCTACCAAGAGAGCTTCACTTGCTCCTACTGCGGCGACTACATTCCTATCGAAAGGACGGGCGCTGTGGATAAGCTGACCTTCTCGCTGAATGGCGAGGCGAACGTCATCATCACTGATTCGCAAGGTCGGACGCTGCGCTTTGTGGATGGCGAGTACACTAACGACATCCCTGAGGTCGAGCTGCGCTACCTGACCAATCAGCGGCGGACGATTGGCGCGCGCCGCGCGCCAACGGTCATCCTGCCCAACGGCAAGTACAGCGTCCAGCTCACTAAAGCGCGTGGCGATAAGCCAGCCACCAGCTTCACCTTCGCCAAGCAAGGCAACGTGATCAACGTCAACAAGGTCGATCTGAGCCAGAACTTCGATATAGACATCGATCGCGAGCAGATCAAGGTGAAGACGGCAGCAGCGCGCAGCTTGAGCGCACAAAATACGGTCTCTGCCAATGGACGCCATTACAGCTACAATCTGGCGGGCAGCGGCAATGTCCTGACCTTGCGCTTGAACGAGCGCGGTCAGTTGCGCGCTTCGGGCAGCGGCGGCGCGTATAGCGTGTTGGTCACGCGCACGGATGCCGACGGCAACAGTCGGATTTTCTACAGCAGCGCCATCGCACTGCGCGACTCAGGCGAGGCGGAATTCGATCCAGAGGCGTGGGAAGACGCGCTGATCGTCGGCTACTATGGCGATGATGGCGCATTTTTGGAGTTCGAATCTTACGCGCCTGAAGCGCTCATCGAAGATTTGCTCGATCTGTTCGACCTAGACAGAGACTTCATGGAGAACTTCGACGATGAGGATGCATGGGACGACGCTTGGGGCATCGAAGACGAAGGCGACTTCGGAGAAGATGATGGCGACGCTGATGATGGCGATACCGATGACAATGGCGGCGGTGACACTGGTGGTAACAACAGTGGCGGCACTGATGACAACGATGACGACGAAGGCGGCGAGTGAGGCGTCCGCTGTCTAGTTCAAGAGCGAGTCTCGGCTGTGCAGTGCGCGCAGCCGAGATTTTTACGCGCTTCTGATGCAACTTCTGCGCTTGCGCGGCGTATTTACCTCAAGGGCGGTGTTGGGCGCTGTGACGCGGCTTGTGCTAAACTTCACGCAGCGCCTAGCAATGCCACGCTGATTTTAGCAAGAGGAGTCTACGCAGCCATGCGAATTATTGTACACACGGGCAAAGGCGGTGTCGGCAAGACGAGCATCTCGGCGGCGACGGCGTTGCGCTGCGCTGAGATGGGCATGAAGACCATTGTGATCAGCACGGATACGGCGCACAGCTTGGGCGATTCGCTGGATATGCAGATCGGACCTGAGCCGATTGAGCTGCGTCCGAATCTATGGGCGCAGGAAGTGGACGCGCGCTACTCAATGGACAAATATTGGGGAACATTTCAGCGCTACATGGTAGCGCTCTTCACCAAGCGCGGCGTTGAAGATATCGTGGCGGAAGAAGTGACCATTCTGCCCGGCTTTGAAGAAGGCGCGCACTTGCTGTGGATTGACAAATACGTGCGCGACGCCTTCTTCGATGTGTTGGTGGTGGACGCCGCGCCGACCGCTGAGACCTTGCGCCTGCTCAGCCTGCCTGACGTGACTCGCTGGTGGTTTGAGCGCGTGCTGACGCTCACCAAAGGCGCTGCCAAGTTCCTGCGCCCGATTGCGCGTCCGCTCTTCCGCGCCGAACTGCCTGACGAGGAAGCCTTCAACACGGTTGAGCAGCTCTTCCAGACGCTCGACAAAGTGCGCGCGCTCTTGGCAGACCCAGACCTGAGCAGTATGCGCCTTGTCGTCAATCCTGAGCGCATGGTCATCAAAGAGACTCAGCGCACGTACACTTACCTGAATTTGTATGGCTATGTGGTGGACGCTGTGCTGTGCAACCGCGTGATTCCTGACTCGGTCAACGATCCTTACTTCCAACAATGGAAGGACTTGCAGCGCGAGAACATGAGCCTGATCGCAGAGGCGTTCGGCGAGCTGCCCGTGCTGACCGCGCCGCTCTTAGAGCGCGATGTGAACGGCGTAGATGCGCTGCGCCGAGTCGCCGATGCGCTCTACGGCGAGCGCAATCCGAGCGAGGTCTTCTTCAGCGGACAGACGCACCAGATCATCCCATTGGAAAATGGCGGCTATCAGGTGCGCGTGCCGCTGCCGTTCGCCAGCCGAGAAGACCTTGACCTATACCGCTCTGCGGATGAACTCACGTTGCGCGTCGGACCGTATCGCCGAAACATCGTGCTGCCGCACGCCTTGTGGAAGCTAGAGATCGAGGATGCCAAGTTTGAAGGATCAGCCCTTAACATTCACTTCGCCGCAAAACCTTGAGACTCGCCAACGCCTGCAGCGCCTGATCGCGCCGATGCCTGATGCGCACGCTGAGCAGGCATCGGCGCAGCAACGCGCGCGCGCTGAAGAGTCCGATTCGCGCCGCACAGCCGCCTTCAAAGTGCGGCGCGGACGCTTCCGCCGCACAGTGGTCTTTTTCACGCTGCTGTTCGCGCGCGTGATCCTCTGGGAAGTGTTCATACGGCGCTTCACAGGCGAGCGCTTCGTCGCGCGCGGCAGATCGGCGCGTTGGCGGCACTATGCGCGGCGCTTCCGCGCGATGGCAGTGGATATGGGCGGCGTGATGATCAAGCTCGGGCAATTCGTCTCCAGCCGTGTGGACGTGCTGCCGCCTGAGATCACGAACGAGCTGGCAGGCTTACAAGATCAAGTGCCAATCGTGGATTTCAGTTACATCCGCGCCACAGTGGAGCGCGAGCTGGGCAAGCTCGAAGAGCGCTTCCTGTGGTTCAATCCTGAGCCGATCGCTGCCGCGTCCTTCGGGCAAGTGCATCGTGCGCAGCTGCCGAACGGCGACCGAGTCGTGGTCAAAGTGCAGCGTCCGAACATCATCGAGACGGTCAGGACGGATTTGGCGGCGCTGAGCGTGGTAGCGCGTCTCGCCATGCGCTACAAGCCGATCCGCAGGCGCGCCAACGTGCCGATGCTGCTCAAAGAGTTCAGCGACGTGCTATGGGAAGAGTTGGACTATCTGAAAGAAGCAGATAACGCCATGCGCTTCCAGAGCATGTTCGCCGATGATATGGGCATTTACGTGCCGTCGGTCTATCTTGAGCATACCACGCGCTATGTGCTGACGCTTGAGGATGTGACCAGCATCAAGCTGAACGACTACGCGGCGATAGATCGGGCAGGCGTTGATCGCCGTGAAGTCGCGGCGCGCCTGATTGACTGCTATATGCGGCAAATCTTTGAGCATCGTTTCTTCCACGCCGATCCGCATCCGGGCAATCTGTTCGTCTATCCGCTGCCCGAGTCGCATCAGGACGGCGCGCCGTTTGGCAAGCGCAAGTTTTACCTGATCTTCATTGACTTCGGCATGACGGGCAAGCTGACCGATCAATTGGCGAGCGGTCTGCGCGACACTTTGCTCGCCGTCATCACGCAAGATGCCAAAGGTCTGGTGGAGAGCTACAAACGCTTAGGTGTGCTGATGCCCGACGCCGATCTTGAGCGTCTTGAGCAAGCGACGCGCGCAGTCTTCGACAAGGTCTGGGGACTGGACATGAACGACCTGACCAACATTCCGTTTGAGGAGATGTCAGGCGTGGCGCTTGAGTTCAGCGACCTGATCATGTCTATGCCGTTCCAAATGCCGCAGGATTTCATCTATCTCAGCCGCACGGTCAGCATTTTGAGCGGCATGTGCACCGGTCTCGATCCGCGCTTCGATCCATGGCGCGCTATGCAGCCTTACACGCAGCGCCTGCTCAACGATCAACAGGCTGAGCGGACGAGCAGCGCTTTGAACGGCAACTTTTTCTTGCAAGCAGCTGTCAAATCCGTGCGCGACTTCGCACAACGCGCCTATCGGTTGCCTGCGCTCGCCGATACCGTGCTGACTCGCGCTGAGCGCGGCGATCTGGTCGTTCAGGTGCGTCCTGATGGCGAGCTGGGCAAACAAGTGACGCGCATCGAGTCCACGCTTGGGCAGCTGAACAGCGGCTTGATCTTCGCGACCGTCACTTTGGCAAGCACGCTTTTGCACATCAGCGGCGAGCGCAGCCTGAGCCTGATCGGCTTTGCGATCAGCGGCATTTTGCTCCTGAGCATCCTTCTGCGCAAGCGCACCTGAGTTCTCTCGTCTGAGCAGCACAGACGCTCAGAGCGATGTCCGATGGACATCGCTCGTTTTTTCGTGACAATAGGCGCTGTGTACAGTATAATTAGCGGTTAACTTCATCTAAATGAGGTGGTTCTATGGCTGCTAGAAGATCGAAATGCGCAGAGCCTGACACGCTAGGCGCGCTGATTCGCAAGCTGCGAAAAACCAAAGGGCTGAGTCAAGTAGAGCTGGCTGAGAAGCTCGGCTACAGCGGACATGAGATCATCAGCCGCTGGGAAAACGATCACCAAAAGCCGCCTGTTGAGACGCTGATTCAACTTGCCAAAGCGACAGATGCGACCGATGCGGACGTACGCCAGCTGATCTTGCTGAGCCACAACACGCCGACGCGCTTTCCGCCTTACGAGACCACGCTCAAGCAGCTCAAGCAGATCGCGCGTGAAGTGACCCAAATGCCTTTCCCTGCTTATGTGATAGATTATCGCGGTCGCTATTGGATTGTGAACGAAGCTATCGCCACAATGACAGGCGTGTCGCTCGACATGATCAGCTATCTGCTCAGGAAGCCAATTGATTACCTGACGGTCGTGTTCAACAGTCAATTTCCATTCAAGCGTATGGTGCAGAACTATGAGATCGTCGCTGAGCAGCAAGTGGCGCGCTTCAAGCAGGTCAACTTGTATCGCCGCAACGAAGATTTCTATCGAAACTACTTGGAAAGAGCCGCGCAAGTGCTGCCGCCTGAAGATCACGCTTATCTCGCTAAGCTGTGGTGCAGGCTGGACGAGCGCAAAATTTGGGGAATTCCGGGACTGTATCCTGAGATCATTTTGAAGCCTGAGAATGCTTCCCAAGCACGTAAGTACTGGTTGCACGTTGAGCCGTTCTATTGGTTCGGCACTGATTTGTTCGAGCTGGTATGGTACAGTCCGCAGGATTGGACATCAGGACCGCAAGAAAGGACGCCACAAGACGTATTATGCTTGTGGGATGTGATGGATGTAGAGCGACACTTCGCCGATGAGTGGCTGCCCAGAAACTGACGGCGCTCTCAGAAAGCTCTGACCTAGCGCTCGCCAAATGTGGTAAAATTTGCGAACCTTAATGCATCAGAGCCATTCTAGGTGCAGCACGTCGCTGTGCCAGACGACAGCGCCTCAACGCCGCTGCCCAAAATGCAAACTCTGCGCAATCTGTTACGCACGCCATCCGCGCTTGCCGCGTGGATGCCGCAAAGGAGTCGCTATACCGTGTCTAACAAAGTCCGTGTCGCAATTGTAGGTGTCGGCAATTGTGCTTCTTCACTGGTGCAAGGCGTACAATACTATCGCGATGCCGAGCCGAACAGCCTGATCCCAGGCTTGATGCACATCGTCCTCGGCGGCTATCACATCCGCGATATTGAATTCTCTGCCGCCTTCGATGTGGACGCCCAGAAAGTCGGCAAAGACCTGAGCGAGGCAATTTTCAGCGGTCAGAACAACACGATCAAGTTCAGCGATGTGCCGCCGCTCGGCGTGCGCGTGGCGCGCGGACACACGCTAGACGGTCTCGGCATTTATCTCAGCAGCAAGATCAGCGAATCGCCTGAGCCGCCTGCCGATATCGTCCGCATCCTGCGCGAGACGCAAACTGACGTCGTGGTGAACTACCTGCCCGTTGGCAGCGAACGCGCCACGCGCTTTTACGCTGAAGCAGCGTTGGAAGCAGGCTGCGCCTTCGTCAACTGCATCCCTGTCTTCATCGCGCGCGAGCCTGAATGGCAGCAGCGCTTCGCCGAGCGCGGCTTGCTGCTCATCGGCGATGACATCAAATCGCAGGTCGGCGCGACCATCGTGCATCGCCAGCTGATCAACTTGTTTCGCGAGCGCGGCGTGATCGTCGAGCGCACCAGTCAGCTGAACGTTGGCGGCAACATGGATTTCTACAACATGCTAGAGCGCTCGCGCCTTGAGAGCAAGAAGATCAGCAAGACCAACGCCGTCACCAGCCAGTTGCCTTACGATCTGGGCAAGGAAAATGTCCACGTCGGTCCATCGGACTACGTGCCATGGCTGACCGACCGCAAATGGGCGCACATTCGCATTGAAGGGCGCACTTTTGGCGATGTGCCGCTCACGCTGGAGCTGAAACTGGAAGTTTGGGATAGTCCCAACAGCGCAGGCGTAGTGATTGACGCTGTGCGCTGCGCTAAGCTCGGCTTGGATCGCGGCTTGCGCGGCACGCTCGAAGCGCCTTCGGCGTACTTCATGAAGTCGCCGCCTGTGCAGCATCCTGACGACGACGCGCACGCCATGACCGAAGCGTTCATCTTGGGCGAGCCGCACGCACAGCGCACGTTGCAAGGCTCAACCTTGCCCGAGCCTTCCGCCGATTGATAATACAATTATGCAGAGGACGCCCAAAACGGCGTCCTCTGTCTTCCTCAAGCGTTGACCGCTTCCGCCTGCCAGTAAGCGGCATCGTAAGCAGGCATCTCGCAACGCAACGGACGATCATGCCGATAGCCGAGCGCGTAATCCGCCTGCATCAGCTGATGAATCTCGCTCGTGCCTTCGTAAATCACTGCGCCTTTGCTGTTGCGCAGATAGCGCTCCACGTCATATTCATCGCTGAAGCCGTATGCGCCGTGAATTTGGATCGCCTCAAGCGCCGCCTTCACACTGTGATCAGTAGCGAACCATTTCGCCATGCTCGTCTCGCGCGTGTTGCGCATGCCCATGTTCTTCAGCCAGCCGACGTGCAGCACCATCAGCCGCGCTGCATCGTACCATTGCTGCATGTAAGCGATCTTCTGTTTGATCAGCTGATGCTCGCCAATTGGCTTGCCGAAAGTCTTACGCTCGTGCGCGTATTTGATGCTATCTTCCAAGCAGGCGCGAATCAGCCCTGTGGCGCCGGCTGCCACTGTGTAGCGTCCATTATCAAGGCAGCTCATGGCGATGTAGAAGCCTTCGCCTTCCTCGCCAAGCCGATTTTCCACAGGCACTTCCACGTCCTGCATAGCGATCCAGCCGGTTGAGCCTGCGCGCACGCCGAGCTTGCCGTGAATATCGCCTGTGGTGACGCCTTTCATATCGCGCTCGACGATGAACGCCGTCAAGCCGCGATGCCCTGCGCTCGGATCGGTCTTGGCGACCACGAGGAAGTTGTGCGCCTTCGTGGCAAGGCTGATCCACATTTTCTCGCCGTTCAGCACGTAGACATCGCCGTGCCGTTTGGCAGTCGCCTGCATCGAGACGACATCGCTGCCCGCGCCTGATTCAGTCAAGCCGAAAGCGCCATATTTCTCGCCGCGCGCTTGCGGCACAAGAAACTTCTGCTTCTGCGCTTCCGTTCCCCACTGCAGCAGCGCCAAGCTGTTCAAGCCCATGTGGACGGACATCACCACGCGCAACGTGCTATCCACGCGCTCCAATTCCTCGCAAACCAGACCGAGCGTGATGTAATCGTAACCTTGCCCGCCGTAACGCACTGGGATGCAAATGCCCAAAATGCCCAGCTCCGCCATGCGCGGCAACACAGCTGGATTCATCTCCTGCTTGCGATCCCACTCTTTAATGGTCGGATAGACTTCCTTTTGAGCGAACTCGCGCACCATGCGCTGCGCCATCAGATGTTCTTCAGAGAGCGAAAAATCCATTGTCGTCACTCGCTTCACTAAACGCTCATAGATAGTAGCGATTGTAGCGCACTCTGCACCGCGTGAACAGCGAATTGCTCGGCTGCTCAATGCGCTTTGAAATACCTGATCGTGAGCATTACCGCTAATCCGCTCAGAAAGGCTGTCGTCGTTCTCAATGCAGGCGTCACAGCGCTTGGCGCTGATCTCAGGCGCGATGGCGTGCTATAATCTCGACTAGGATAAGCGCCATGTCCAAAGAACATTCGCTCGACTCGACCTGTGCATTGTGCGGTAGGCAGGTCAGCCGCCTGAGTCGCCACCATCTCGTGCCGAAATCCGAAGGCGGCGTCCAGACCGTCGCGCTGTGCCAAGCTTGCCACACCACGCTTCACAAATTCTTCACCAATCGCACGCTCGCCCGTCAAAAATGCACTATTGAAGCGTTGCGGCAAGACCAAGACATTCAGCGCTATCTGGCTTGGATACGCAAGCAGCCCGACCGCCTGATCAGAGTCAGAGCCAAGCGCGACCGCCTCTAATCCGCTTTGACCGAGTCAAGTGTGGCGACCGCGTAAGGCGGCAAGCTCAAACCGAGTCCGTCGTCTGTCGCTGTGTGCAGCGCGCCTGTGGCGCGGAACGCCTCAGGCTGCAGCATCGCCTGCAGAACGCTCTGTTCATCCAAGATGCGCAGCATGTACGCGCCGCTGACCGCCAAGCGCACCAATTGCGGCACAGCGCTCAAATTGGCGAGCAGCACGCGCGTCCGATCTGCTTCGCGCAGCGCCAGACCAGCTATCTCAGGCGCGTGACCGTGCAGCGGCGCGACCTCAGCCGCCGCAAATTCGCCTACATCGGCGAAGACGTGGTAGAGCGGAAAGACGGCGCCCATCAGCGACGGAAAACGCGCGTGTGGCGCAATGCCTTCGCGCTCCAAGACGCCTAGCCAGCCGCTCGTCTCGTAATAAGTCAGGCTGTGAACAGGCGTCAGGCACAGCGCCGCCAAGCTGCCGAGCGTCCACGCCGCACCGATCAACGCCGTCTGACGCGGATCGACTTGCGGCGGCAGAGCGTCAGCGCTCAGCGGCGCTTCCTCGCTCACGGCGGCAGGATTGAAGCGCGGCTTGAGCGTGATCGGACTGATGTGCAGCGTCTTATCAGGCGCAAAATGGCGCGCCGTCGCGACCGTATCAGGTTGTGCCGCTAGGTTTTCCATCAGACTGAGGTGATCGTCAGCGTGAACTTGTGGATTGAGCGCATAGACGATGCCGTCAGCTTCAGGATAGCTGTAGCGACTCATGTTGAGTTCTGTGAACTGCGCGCAAGAGCCTGCTAGGAACGACGCGCTCGGCACTTCGTTCGCCAAAACGCGGCGCGCAAGCGTGAGCAGCGACGGCGGCGTCACAAACTGCTGCGCGTCGAAGACAAGCACGCGCAGCACAGGCGCCGCCGACTCAGGCAGCGCGGCAGCCAGCGTGCGCAGCTCAGCTTCAGCGTCCGCTGTGCAGTAAAGCGCGATCTCAAGCGGCGCAGCCAACGCTTTTGCCTCAAGCGCGGCGCGCCGCAACGCCTGACGCCAATTCTGCGCGCCGAGCTTCAAATCAACGCGCAAGTGCGCAAGGTGGAGCGTGCGCAGGCGCTCAATTTGGCGCGGCGAGAGCGCAGCGCCATGCTTGGCGACGCTCAAGCCGATCTGCGGCAGGCGACGCACAAACTCGCCAATGTGCAAGGCGCTGAGCGGCGCGCTGGTGAGCGGCTCGCTCGGCTGACCGCTGACGTGAAGCGTCACAGCTTGCTGCACTTGCGCGCCGAGCGGCACATCGGCTGGTCGTGGCAAGGCGAGCGGTGTGCAATACGTCTTGAAAGATGCATCCGACCAATTGCGCTGATCTTCGGTCTCGAAGATGTCGCCGTCAAAGTGCAGCGAGACCTGTGCATCGCCGATCTGGTATGACATGGCGCGCACATTCGTGAACGGCTGCTCAGGCGCGATCAGGCGCGGAAAACGGCTCTCGTAGTGCGCGCCGTCAGGCGTCTCAATGCGGACGGGCAGATCGGCGCACGTCTGCGCAGGATGCAGGACGCAGAAGCCTATCCGATTGCGCCGAAAGGCGCTCAGCGCTTCGCCTGCCATGCTGAAGCGCACAGTACTATCCGCCATGCCGATGATCTGTGCCTGCCAGCGGAAATTGATCGCGCCGTGCGCATGGCGCGCTGTGAAAGTCAGGCGGAAGGCGCGTTCAGCGCGCTCAAGTTGCAGGTCGCTCACGCTAAACGGAATTGTGTTCCAATGCTCATCGCGGACTGCCACGTAAATGCGCTGTATCACTTCGCGCTCGCCAAAATAAATGCGGCGCAGGTCGCCATGCTGGTAGAACATGCTCAGGTCGCCGGCGCGCAGCGGCACAAGCGGCGGCGGCGCCTCAGGCATGCCATAGTAGCGCACATTGGCTGAGGACATTGCGCACCTTCAGATCAGGAATTCGCCATTTTGATAGAACAAAACGTCATCGGCGAAGATTTGTCCGCCGCTGCGCATATCGCAGATCATATCCCAGTGAATGCGCGATTGATTCACGCCGCCTGTCTGTGGATAGGCGCGTCCGACTGCCATGTGGACTGTGCCGTGAATTTTTTCATCGAATAAGATGTGACCTGTGAAGCGATCTATGCCGCGATTGGTGCCGATGGCGAACTCGCCCAAGCGCCGCGCGCCTGAGTCGGTATCGAGGACGGCGTTCAAAAACGCCTCGCCTTCTTGCGCGGTCGCTTGCACGATGACGCCGTCCTCAAAGCGCAGCATCGCGCCGCGCACCACGCCGCCATTGTAAAAAGCGGGATAGGTGAAACGCACCCAGCCGTTGACGCTATCTTCCACAGGCGCTGTGAAAATCTCGCCATCAGGGAAGTTGATCCGTCCGCTGGCATTCATCCAACGGCGTCCTGCAAGGCTCATCTGCAGGTCAATATGCTCGCCTTTGACGTGCAGGCGCTGCTTGCCGCTCAAAAAATCGATCAGGCGTTGCTGCTCAGCTTCAAGTTTCAGCCAGCCGGCAATTGGATCGTCCTGATCGAGCAGGCATGCGCGGTAGACGAACGCTTCGTTTGCTTCGAACGTCATATTGGCGTCGCGCGCGTAGGCAGGCGTCGGAAAGAGCGTGGTGCAACGGCGCAACGCGCCGCTCGCTTCGCGTTCCATTTGGATATCGAGCAGCTCGCCATAGGCGCGCATCCGCGCCTGGACGATCTCAGCGGGAAAATCGCTCAGCTCAGCTGTGTCATCGGCAGCTTCAATGCGGATGATCACATCGGCTGTCTCGTACATCAGCTTGAGCATCGGATTGACAGCAGCGATCTGCTCAGGCGTGCCATGCGCAGCGACAATCCGATTTTCGCCGCTCATGTGCAGATAGTTGAACGGAATGCCGCCGACTTTCAGCGCTTCAGCCGTCAGCGCTTGCATCAGCGGCTGTGCCAGCGGCGATGTGCCGCGAAACAGTACACGCTCGCCGTGCTGAATGCGCGTGGCGTAATTGACGAGGACGCTTGCCATTTTCTGAACACGAGAATCCATTGCGCACGCCTTTCAAAGAGGAATTTTTCATAGCGCGTCCATTATGGCGCGTTGCGCAGCACGGCGCAATTGCCTAGCCTTCAAGCAATCTTGACCATGCGCTGCGATGAGCGCTCTTGAGTGCAGGATCGGCGCTGACAAGTTTGGAGTAATTCAGCATCCACTGGCTTGGATCGGAGACAAGGCGCAGGTAGTACTTGAGCGAAGGCAAAATGCCGTTCACAATGAATTGACAGCCGTATTGCGCTTGAAACGCGGAGATTTTATTAACAGTTCGCTCAGTATCTTCTCAATTGAGCGCGTTAACCAAGCGCTTTCACGCATTGCGTAACGCGGAAAATATACTTTCACAAGCGGCGTAACGTATTTGGTATCGAAAGTGCGCGCTGAGTAGCCATTCAGCATTTGCTCTTGATGATAGCGAATATCTTGCTCAGGATGACAGATTTTATAAGCCAGCACTGTGATGAGCGCGCCAAGAGCTGCTTTTTGACTCTCGGCGCTTTCTGCCATCGTTTGAAGCAAGGCAGTCAGCTCTGAAGGCAAGCTCTGATGCGACGGTTGGCTCTGTGCATCTTGATAGACGTTTGAGAGAATAGTTTCAGAGTTGTAGGTCATTGCCAGAACAAACTGCGCGTGAAGGTGAAATTTTGGATTCGCTCACGCGCATAGGCGCAGTACGCTTCGTTAATGTCGAAACAGATATACTGGCGATCAGTTTTTAAGGCTGCGATAGCTGTGGTGCCAGCGCCTGCAAAAGGATCAAGTACAACATCTTTAGGCTGCGTGAGCAAGCGAATGAATTCCTCAACTATTTTGACGGGATAGCTGGCAGGATGTGGATTGCCTTTGGTCGACTCAACGGGCGTGGTGATCACATCGCGCTTCAGGCGATTGCCGTGAATGCGGATGATTGTGAAGCCGTTGCGCGCCAACTGAGTTTTACGTCCGCCTTCTTGTCCACCGAACGGCTCGGCGTGAATGCCGCGAATTTTCATACGAAAGCCTTGAATAAGACCGCTCTGGACTTCCTGAATGACTGCTTCAAGCGCAGTGCGTGCCATAGCTTTCTGTTCTTCGCTCAGAGCGGATTGTGCGATCAGGCTGAAATAACGCTGACCAACATGCCGATGGTCGCGATCAACATCGGCATCAGCTGTTTCATCAGAGAGAAAAGACTCTGGGAAGTACTGGTATTGTTCGCTCTTCACAAAGTGAAAAAAAGGCTCTGTGCTGCTCACCAAGCGGCGCTGGAATTGGCGCGGCGTTGGATTCAACTTGACCCAGGTGACGTTGTTGACCAGTTTGACAGGAAAGCGCTCTGTAGCAGCAATGGCGAAGCGATAAGGCATCAGCAATAGGCTACTCGCTTCATACTTATCGCCTAAGTTGAAAACCAAGCTGCCTGTTGGCTTGATGATGCGCACGCACTCGCCAAAAATGCTCAACAACGACTCGAGATAGGCTTGCGGCGTCGCCTCATTGCCGATTCCGCTGCCGTAGTCGCGCTGCTTGTAATAAGGCGGCGATGTGATGACCAAGTCTACGCTGTCACTTGGCAATTCGCGGAGCAAGCACGCGCTATCGCCACACAAGACTTGGTTGAGATAAGGTAGTTGCATCACGCGCTGAATCGTTCGAAGGGTTTGCGCTATGATAGCGCGTTCGATAGCGCGGCGCAATTGCGATGATGTAAAAAACAGGGCGTCTTGTGCAGACGCCCTGACGCGCAAAAAACAGCTTACATCATGCCTTTGAAGGCATCGGGATCAGTGGCAGGCAGGACAGGCTTCAGCACGCTCATGCCGACCACTTCCATCACCTTCTCGCGACCTGGATAGGCAGTTGCGATGTCATCGAAGCCTTGCGTCTTGCCTTCGAGGAACGGCGTGAGCGTCGGCACGGCATCCGAAACGTTGAAGAAAAGCGGCTCGAGCAGCGCGATGTTGTTCGGCGGCGTCTGATCGCCAAGGCTGCGCATGAAGGCGAGATGCTGCGCTTCCACGCCTGCCACTTGCGCCGCAACCATCGCCAAGAGCGGCTGCTGCGCAGCGGCGAAAATGCGCGTGGCAGCCAAGTATGCGCCGATGAAAGCGTTCTCTGCCACTTCTGTGATGGCGGCTAAGGTCGCCTTGTTCTCGAAGACGCCATCTGGGAAATAAAACTCGTTGGTCAGCGCTTTGGCGCCATTGGCGAGCAGATAATCGAGGTGAATTTGCTCGGACTCAAGCGAGGCGCGCAGATACTTCTTCTCGAAGTCGCTGAAGGCGATGACGCCAGTGGTCAGCGCCATGTAGTAGTGCGTTGTGGCGAGCGTCTCAGCTGTAGCAGCCAGATTCAAGACCGTTTGCAGATCGTCATCTTTCATCTGAGCCAGCGAGCGGCGTACGCCGAACACGCCATGAAAGCCGACCGTCGCAGCGGCTGCGATCACAGCGCTGCCTTTCAGAAAGTTACGACGCGACATGTTGGACATTTCAGACCTTCCTTCAGAGCTTAACGGATAAAGCGTCGCAGTGCCGTTGCCTGCAACTACCAATCTATACGTGCGCAAAGCAGCGTATGGATTGCAAGGCTGCCATAGTTCTAGGTTTGCGAAAAGCGCCGAGGTTGAGTATCTTCACGCGGACTTCGAGAAAGGCGCTGCACGGCAAGGTCAGCTATGGATGATAAGCAGCTCATAACTGAGATCAAGCGGCGCAATCAAGAGGCAATGCTGCAATTGTATCAGCGCTACGCTGATCTTGTGTATAGCATCGCCTATCGTGTGTTGGACGATCCGACGAGCGCAGAAGAATGCATGCAAGACGTCTTTTTGCGCGTTTGGCAACGTATTGATCAGTACGATGCTGAGCGCGGCGCGTTTGCCACATGGCTGGCGCGCATTGCGCGCAACATGGCAATTGATCGGCTGCGGCAAGCGGCGCGGCGCGTCACAGTCTCAGAGGAGCTGCTAAGCGACGAAATGCAACCTGCTATGGCATTCCTTGAAGCATGGGCTGATCGCGACCGCGCTGAAAATGTGCGCGCCATGATCGAGCGCCTGCCTGCTGAGCAAGTGCAAGTGATCGCGCTCAGCTATTATGGCGGCATGACGCAGGCAGAGATCGCCGAATATCTCGGCATTCCGCTCGGCACAGTCAAGACGCGAATGCGCTCAGCGTTGCAAAAATTGCGCGAAGCATGGGAACGCGAGTGATGGACTATGATGATGGATGAGCAAGCGCTGGAAGATCAGATTGCCGCCTATGCGCTGGACGCGCTCTCAGCAGCTGAGCGCGCCGAAGTTGAGGCGCTGCTGGCGCGCTCGGCGCAGGCGCAAGCACTGCTGGCGCGCTATCAGGCGCTCCTCGGCGGACTCGGCGCGCTAGCGCCGTATCGCGCTGCGCCTGAAGGCGCTGCTGAGCGTTTTCAGGCGCGCCTTGCCGCTGAGATCGCGCGGATGAAACCTAGACGGCGCTCACCGCTGCGCCTTATTTTATCCGCCGCGGCGATCATCGCCATCGCGCTTGGCATACTGCTGCTCTCAACGCAGCGAGACGACTTAGCCGCGCTGCTCAACGATCCGCGCGCCGTGCGCGTCGAGCTGACGCCGCAGGACGCTGTGGCAGGCGCTGTGCGCCTGATCGCGCTGCCCAACACCGATCAAGGTGTGTTGGTTGCAGAGCTGCCGCCGCCTGCGCCCGACCGACAATACCAGCTCTGGTTCATCCTCTCCGAGACGGATATTCGCAGCGGCGGCGTGCTGGAAGGCTCACAACCGTTGCGTGTCCGCGTGCCCGATCCAAGCCGCGCCTATACGCTCGGCATCACGCTAGAGCCGCGCGGCGGCAGCCAACAGCCGACCAGCGCGCCGTTGTTCATCGGCAGCTTGCCGCCTTTGCGCCAATAGCTCAGCTTTGCGCTTCAGATGGATCGGCGGCACGCTTAGCGCGATTGCGCAGCTGATTGACGCGGCTCTGCAGTTGCTGGAAATATTCCGTCTCTGTAATAGCGGCAACCTGCTTGGCTTTCTTTGCCTCGTCAATCTCAATACGCAGCTCTTGAATCTCCTGGCGCAGCTTCGCCTCGCGCACCTGAACTTGCTGCGCGTTTTGCAAGGCGACCGCCGCTTGGACTGCCACGCTTTCCAAGATGCGCAGATGATCGGCGGTCAGTTGCTCGGCGCGCGCGCTGACCATCTCGATGACGCCGATGATCTGATCCTTGCTCTTGAGCGGCACGCCGAGATACGCCTGCGGCTTGAGCGCGTCCCAGCTTCTGCCCAAGAGCCAGTTAGCGCCCTTGAAGGCTTCAATGCGCGGCACGCACACGCCGTTGCCCTGCGTGATCAGATAGCTCAGGTAGCCTTGCATAGCGCTGATCGGCTGCGGCGTGGCAGGCTCTAGCGAGTCGTGATCAGCGGCGACCTGCGGCACGATCTGGCGTCTCTCAGCGTCATACAAGCTGATCTCTGCCCAATCGTATGGAATGACTTGCCGTAGCGCTATCAAGACGAACTCAAGCGTCTCTCTCAGGTCAAGGCTGCTGCTGATGCGCGTGCCGATCTCGTAGATCGTCTTCAATTCCTCGCTACGCGCGTTCAAGGCGCGCACCATGGAGCCAAAAATACGCGAGAGATCGCCTAGTTCGTCGCCGCGCTGCGCAATGCGCCCGATAGCCATCTCATCGAGCGGTCTGCCGCGCTCGACGGCTGCCGCGACGGTTGAGAGACGCCGAATCGGACGCGCGATGGTGCGTCCCAGCAACAAGGCGACGATCACGGCGAACGGCGTGATGAACGCCGCCACTGTGAAGCCGCGCGCACGCTGCTCGGCAACTGCTTCCAGAACTGCTGCTTCAGGCACTTCGGCGAAGATGGTGAACCACACCTCGTCAGTCAATGGCGCTTGCAGCGGCGCATAGCCGACCAAGTACCAAGTGCCGTTGCATGTATCGTCCTCAGGCGCTTGGCGTAAGTCGGCAGGACGGCAATAGCGCGCGTTGCCGCGTTGCGGCGCGCTCGCTGTGCGACGCGCCAGCTCAGCGATTGGCTGCATAGCAGGCAAGCTCTCAAAAGTTGTGCGCGGCTGCACGCGATCAGGTGGACAATCCTGCGAGCCGTCCCAGCCTTCCGCCGTACAGAGCAGACCGAGCGCATCAGGCGCGCCGTATTTGGCAAGCACGCTCGCCTCAGGCACGCCGAGCGCGCTATATTGCCATGCGCGTTGCCCGTCGCTATCGAAGAAGACCACGCCTTCAGCGTTCACAGCGTACAGACGCGCCTCGCGTAGCGTGCGCAGCGTGCCTTCGCCTTGCTGTGTGAACAATGTGTCGCGCAGCAGAAAATCGAATAGATCGAGGCTATACGTGATGACCAAAGCGCCTTGCACTGTCTCTTGGAATTTGAGCGGCAAGGCGAGCGAGACCGCCGCGAAGAACGTCTTGGCGCTCGGCTGCGGTGCTGAGAGAGCTGCGCGTCCTGCCAATGCGCTTTGCACGTGCGCCTGCGCATAAGGCTGACCGAGCGTCTCAGCGTCCAGCGCCGCTGCGATTGCGCCGTCCTTATCCACGATGAAGACATCTTTGATCGCGGCGTACGTTGTGTAGAAGGCGAGCGCAGCGTCAACGATCTCAGCCTCAGTCGCCGAGTCGGCGAGCGCTTGCGCCAATTCAGTCAGCAGCTCAGTCTGGCGCTCGCCGAATTCTTGCGTCGTGAAATCCAAGTCGCCTTTGAGGACGCGCGCGCCGCCGAGCGCCATGCTCTGCAGCGTATTGCGCATCTGCTCGCTCAGCACCTGAGCAGCCATTTGTGTGATGAACAGCGTGACTGTTGCCGCTGTGAACAATGAGATGCTCAACAGCAAGACCGTAATTTTGATGGCGATCCGCCAGTTGCGGAAGCGCAGCGCCTGCCAAAGGCTGCGAATTTGCTCTGTGCGCATGATCTCTCGCCTTTCCCTTGAAGGCGCTGAGTATAGCGCGCACAGAGCGATCTAGCGAAAGTCGTTTCTCAGGGCATCGGCGCAGGCTGTGAGATAGGCTGCTCAGTCTCGATGAAGATCGTGTTATCGCTGTTATCGTAGCTGAATAGCTCAGCGTAGCGTCCCCAGTCCACAGCCGTATCCAATTGGCGCTCAGCGACCTCAGGCGGAAATTCGCGGCTGAGCGCGGCGATGAAGACATCCCACGAGAGCCGCTGATCGGACTGTGCTTTGAGCATCGAGAGAATCCAACGGATCATCGGCACGCGCTTCACGCGCGCGGCGAAGATTTCCTTGCGCGCTTGGATGCTGCCTTCGGCGAAGGCTTGCCCGAGCGGCGTCAAGCTCAGATCGCCCGCCTCGACGCTGGCGAAGCCGAGCAGCTCAACTGCCTCGATGATCGGCAGGATTTCGTCGTAGTCGTTCACGAACTCGTCTGCCAAGCGGTAGATATCTATTTTGTTGGTCAGCTCTTCGTTCACGCGCTCCAGCAAGCCTGAGATCGCGTTGATCGGCGCGGCAGGCAAAGCGCGAGTCGCGCCCGGCTCGCCCGGCGCCGAGCCAAGCTCTTCCGCCTCAGGACGAGTCTTGCCTACGATCTGCCCGTAGACCTGATCGACCATCGCCAAGAAGGCTTTCTCTTTGCGGCGGCGTGGATGCGGCAAGTTGTTCGGGATATCCGCCACGATGTGACCTGGATTTTTGTCCATGATCACAAGTCGATCCGCCATGAAGACCGCTTCTTCGATGTTGTGGCTGACCATCAAAATCGCTTTGGTCGGAATGCCGCCGCTCAGCCAGAGTTCCATCAGCTCGCCGCGCAAGCTCTCAGCCGAAAGCACGTCCAGCGCTGAGAACGGCTCGTCCAGACAGAGCAGCTCAGGCTCAACTGCCATCGCGCGCGCAAAACCGACCTTCTGGCGCATTCCGCCGCTCAGCTCGCGCGGATAAGCCGTCTCGAAGCCGTCCAGACCGACGTGATCGATCAAGCGCAGCGCACGTTTGGTGCGCTCCAAGCGCGGCACGCCCAGCGGCTCCAGCGCCGCTTCGACATTCTCTTGCACCGTCAGCCATGGATAGAGCGCGAAGCTCTGGAAGACAATCGTCGTGTTCGGATTCACGCCGCGCAACGGCTTGCCGCGATAAAGCACCTCGCCTTCGGACGCGCCGATCAAGCCTGCGATGATGCGCAGAAGCGTTGACTTGCCGCAGCCGCTCGGCCCGAGCAGCGCCACGAACTCGCCTTCGCGGATCGTCAAATTGATGCCGCGCAATGCCTCTGTGTACTTATCGCCGCGCCCATAGCGCTTGCCGACGTTGCGCAGCTCAACCAACACTTCGCCTAGCACTTTGTGTCCGTGTGTTGTCATCTCTCATCACTCCATCGTGTAACGTTCCGCCGCCAGACGGTATAGACGCCGCCAGAAATACCGATTGATGATCACCACGACCACGCTCATGGTCAGTGTTGCTGCTGTGAGCAGCCCAAAATCGCCTTTGGCAGTTGCCTCGCTGATCAGCGCGCCCAAGCCGATCACATTGTAGGTCTGCTGACCGAACTCGGCGTATTCCGCCACAATGCTGGCGTTCCACGCGCCGCCGCTCGCCGTGATCAAGCCTGTGATCAAATAAGGAAACAGCGACGGCAAGATCAGCTTGCGCCAGCGATTCCAACCTTTGAAGCGCAGCAGATCGGTCATATCGCGCAGGTCTTTCGGAATGGCTGTGGTGCCTGCGATCACGTTGAACAGCACGTACCACTGCGTGCCGAGCAGCATCAGCAGCACAGCCGCCACATTGAAGCTGATGCCGTTGCTGACGATCACCAACACGATCAGCGGAAAGAACGCCGTGGCTGGTGTAGACGCCGCGATCTGCACCAAAGGCTGCAGAAAATTCGCCAAGCGCGGATTAGAGCCGATCAGCACGCCGAGCGGAATCGTCCACGCCATTGCGATCAGCATCGCTGACAGCACGCGCAGCGCTGTAGCGACCGTGCCGGCAGCTACGCGACCGTAATCATCGAGCGACACGCTCAGCAAAAGCTGGATGAGCTGAATGCCGAGCGCGATCACGATCACTACGAAGATCGTCAGCGCCAAAATGCGCGCGGCGCGCTGTGTCCAGTGCAACGGACGCTCTTGCTCGGCAGGCTCAAAGCGCCGCGCGCCGCCCAAGCGCCGATCCAGCGCCTTGATCGTGCCAACGATCAAGACTTGGTGCAAGGCGCCGGCAAGGCGCGAGCCGCTCAGCAGATTGTAAAACCATGAGGTCGGCGGATTGTCGTTCTCGACCGTCTCGATCTTGAACTTCTCAACCCAGACCAAGAGCGGACGCCAGACCAGCTGATCCAGCAAGACTACGATCAGCACCAGCGTCAGCACGCCGTACAGAATGGCGGTCGTATCGTTCGCATTGGCTGCTTCCTGCAGATACGAGCCGACGCCGGGCAACCGAAAGTCTTTATCGCCAACCGTGAAAATTTCAGCCGCCATCAGGAAGAACCAGCCACCTGCCCAGCTCATCACGCTATTCCACAGCAAGCCGATGCTGGCAAAAGGCAGGTCAACGCGCCGAAAACGCCACCACCAATTGAAGCGAAAGACCGACGCCGCCTCGCGCAACTCGCGCGGCAGCGTGCGTAAGGACTGATAGAAGCTGTAGGTCATGTTCCAGACCTGACTGGTGAAGATCAGCACGATGGCGGCGAGTTCAACAGCGACCGCTTGTGGCAACACGGCGGTCAGCGCTAAGACCACTACAGGCAAGAAAGAGAGAATCGGCACAGATTGCAGCACGTCCAGCACGGGCAGCAAAACGCGCTCAGCCGAGCGGCTGCGTGCCGCGAAATAGCCGTAGACAATCGAGAAGAGCAGCGAGAGGATGTACGCCGCTGCCATGCGCCTGACCGATTGCAAAGCGTAGTAAGGCAACACTTGCGGATTCAGGTCAATCTCGGCACGAGCGAGCGAAGGTGGTGTGCTGGATGCCAGCTGCACGCCTAGATAAACGGCGACGGCCAAGCCGAGCAGGATCAAGATATCCGCCCAGCCTAGATAGGCTGCATCGCCTTGTCCAGTAGCAAAGATGGTCTTGCGACGAAGTGCTTCCATAAGCACCGCCTTTCCAAAGCAAGCTGAGTCTATGCTGTTTTGGCGGGCTATGCGCCGCGTGGATCGCCTGTGTGCCGCTGACTAGGCTCAGCCGCACACGGGCATCGTGGCTAGACAAGCTGAGCGCGGCAAATCAGGCGTTCGTCAACAGTGCAAAGCCGTCTAGAACTGGGATAGTCGTCCATGACCTTTTTATGCACAGTAAGCAGCGTGCTTACTATAGCACTTCTGGCTATAGCTGTCAACTTGCATTGCGAAGGCGCGCCAAAAGCGCTACAATCTGTGCATTACATCACAATAAAGACGCTTGTCCGCACGATGCGCGGTTAGAGGAAAGACGGCATGACACAGAGCTTGAGTTGGGAAAAGGCACAAGTAGCTGAGAAACTACGGCGCGGCGTCTCAGTGCGAGCGCGCTTTGCCACGTTAGGCGTGATCATCATGGGCGCGATGATCGTGATGCTCTTAGGCGCAACCATGACCACAGGACGCTTTTTCATCGGCGTCAACGATGTGCTGAGCCGTCCTGAGCTGGTCGGGCAGACTGTGCGCATCACAGGCGCCGTGATCGGCGATACTATTCGCTTCGATCCTGACACACAGACCATCAGTTTCACAGTGGCGCACATCACTGATAAGATCAGCGAATTGGAAGCGCTCGGCGGCTTGGCGCGCGCGCTGCACTTGGCAGTCAACGATCCAACTGCGAACCGCTTGCAGATCGTAGTGCGCAATCAGCCAATGCCCGACCTGCTGCAGGATGAAGCGCAGGCGATCATGACGGGCAGGCTGGGCAGCGACGGCATCTTCTACGCTGATGAATTGCAACTGAAGTGTCCGTCCAAGTATGAGAGCGCAGTGCCTGCTCAAGCCGAGTAGCTAACTGTGCTGCGGCGTGCGCTGTTCGTCTTGTGCTTGTGTGCGCTGTTCGCGCTCGGCCTGCGCAGCGCGCATAACGTGCCGCTGCGCGCTGCACAAGCCACGGCGACGTCGCCTTTGGCGCGCATTACCATCAACGGGCGCATCGTGGCAGGCACGGATGGCTTGCAATTGCCGATTGGCGCGCCCGTCACTTTGCACGTGCTGCGCGCCGCTGCGCCCGACCTGCCGCCTACGCCGATCCAGCAGATTCAAGCGCTGCTCAGCGCTGAGGGCACCTTCCGCTTCGAGAATCTCGCTTTTCAGCCTGACGATCTGGTCTTCGCCAGCGTGCGGCACAGCGGCGCGCAACAAGCCAGCGTGATTGTGAAATTGGAAGCGCCGCTGCGCGACTTCGAGCTGCCTATCACGCTCTACGCGCGCACGGATGATGCGCGCGTCGTCCAAATCCTGCGCGCACAGCACACTTTTGAGTTTCCGAGCGAAAGCGTAGCGCAAATTCTCTCGGCTTACGTCCTGCGCGTGCAAGGCGATAAGTTCTTCATGACCGATCAGCGCGCGCCAAACGGCAGAGCGATCTCGGCGCGTTTTCCGTTGCCAATCGGCGCCGCGGCGCTCGCCTTCGATCCGTCGCTCGGCGAGTCGCTCAGCAGCGGCGGCAGCGCCATCGCGCCCGAAGTGCTGCTGACGCGCCCGCTCTTCCCTGAGCAGACCTACGAAGTCATCTTCAGCTACCAACTGCCGCTCAGCGGCAGCGCCACGCTCGATCAAGACTATTTGTATCGCACAGAACAGGTCGAGATCAGGCTGCCGCAAGACGCCGCCGCAACTCTGAGCAGCGAGAAGCATTCTTTCCGCCAGCGCCTTGAGACGGCACAAGGCACAGGACGCGCTTATCGCGTCTATCAGCTTGATCAGCCGTTACAAGCCGCTGAGCGCTTGATCTTCACGCTCAGCCGTCCGTTGCCGCCGACTCCACAGCCGAGTCGGCGTGCGAGCGCGCCTGAAGATACCACATGGTTTGCTGTCCTAGTGCTGAGCTTGACGCTGCTCGGCGCGTTCGGCAGCGCCATTTGGCTGATGCGCCGCCTCTTGCGGCGATAGCGGCTTCACTTTGATGTTATGCGCGCCGAAATGGTCGCTCAGCAGCTTTCTCAGCTCGCCGTGATAGCAGGTCGCCTCAGGAAGCCGTAAGTGATAACGCCTGCCGTCAGGGTAAAACAGCCGTATCTCAACACGATCTGAGCCAGGATAGCTGCGCAGCAGCTCGCGCAGCCAATTCAGGCGGCGTCGCTCGTATTCAACGTCTTCGCTCAGAGCGATTGTGATCACGGCGCGGCAAGGCGCTCGCCATTCGCGGCTCAGCGCTGACGGTGTGTATACATCGTCAGCAGCGTCAATTGTGACAGCTGTTTGCAGCGGCTGTGTAGACGTGGTGCGCACATCGGCAGTCTGATACTCAGCCGTCTCATCGGGCGGCTGCAGCGCGTCTAAATCAAGCGGCGGCGGACCGTCTTCGCCAAGATCGTCGGCGCTGTAGCTTTGAGGCGACGTGTGGATAGCTGCTTGTGTCATCAATGCGGCAGCTGACTGCTCATCAGCCTTCGGCACTGCGATCTGATATTCCTTCGTCACGCGCTCGACGATGATCTGCGGATCGCCGCGCGAGAGGTCAATTTTGCCGTACACGATGATCACTTCCTCAGGCGCGATCAGCGCGCTGTATTTCTTCCACGCCCGCGGAAACAGGACGGCGTCAATCGCGCCTGTCATGTCTTCAAGGCGCACGATCGCCATGCTATCGCCTGCTTTAGTGGTCATCGTGCGCACGCTCTCGACCATACCTGCCATCGCTGCGACATGTCCACTGAACGTTTCTGCCTCTTGCGCCAAATCCTTGACGTAGATGAAATTGCTCAGCTGCTCAATTTCTTTAGGCAGATTGCTGAGCGGATGCGAAGAGACGTACAGTCCGATCAGCTCTTTTTCCCATTGCCAACGCTTCTTCAGACGCGCTTTGGCGTCGCCGTTCGCTTCAGGCGCAGGCAGCGCGAAGCCGCTATCGGTCTCGCCGCCGAATAAGCTGAACTGCCCGCGCTCTATGGCGCGATGATACTCATCGCTGTAAGCATACATGCGCTCAACGGCGGCGACCGCTACTTCGCGCGCGCCGTTCACCAGCGAGTCGAACGCGCCAACTTTGGCGAGGCATTCCAGAGCGCGCTTGCCGATGATGCGCAAGTCCACGCGGCGGCTGAAATCCACCAGATCGGCGAAGCGTCCGCCTGCGGCGCGCGCGGCGAGAATTTGCTCCACAGCCTTCTCGCCAACATTTTTGACGGCGCTCAAGCCGAAGCGAATGCCGCGCTGACCATCGGCGAGGCGCTCGATCACGAAGTCAATGGCGCTGGCATTCACGTCAGGCGGCAGGATCGGAATGCCGTAACGGCGGCAATCGGCGATGAAGAGCGCGACGTCGTCGCTGTTGTGCCGCTGCACGCTGAGCAAGGCAGTGTAGTATTCGACGGGATAATGCGCTTTGAGATAAGCCGTCTGGCAGGTCAGGACGGCGTAATCGGCGGCGTGCGCCTTGTTGAAGCCATAGGCGGCGAAGAACTCGATATCGGCGAAGATGCGTTCAGCGACCTCAGCCGAGACGCCATGCTCAGGACCGCGTTGGATGAACTTCTCGCGATGCTCTTCAAGGTCTTTTTTCTTCTTCTTAGAGACGGCGCGGCGCATTGTGTCGGCTTCGCTGAGCGTGTAGCCGAACAGCTCAGCGGCGATCTGTTGGATTTGCTCTTGATACACGCAAATGCCGTACGTCTCGCTCAGGATCGGCTCTAGCTTCGGATGATGGTAGCGCACAGGCTCTTGACCGTGCATACGGCGGATGTAGGTCGGGATCAATTCCATCGGGCCGGGACGATAGAGCGAGATGGCTGCCACGATATGCTCAAAGGTCTTCGGCTTCATGCTGACCAATAGCTTCTTCATGCCGCCGCTCTCTAACTGGAAGACGCCGGTCGTCTCGCCGTTGCCGATCAGCTCGAAGAGCTTCGCCACGCGCTGCGCCTGCTCAGGATCGTTTGGATCAGGGCGGTATGGGATGTTCTCCATCGTGAAATGGACGCCGTGATGCTCTGCGATCAGCTCACAAGCGCGCCGCATGATGGTCAGCGTGGCAAGTCCTAAGAAGTCCACTTTGAGCAAGCCGATCGCTTCGCAGGTTTCCATGCTGAACTGCGTGATCTGCTCGACGGGCGATTCGCCGATCGGACGATGCAGCGGCAGATACTCGACGAGCGGCTCAGGCGTGATGATGATGCCTGCAGCGTGCGTGCCTGCGTTGCGCGCGACGCCTTCGACGGTCAGCGCAGTGTCCAACAGCTGGCGCACTTCTGAGTCGGCGTTGTAGCGCTCTTTCAGCTCAGGCACAGCCTTCTCAGGATCGTCGCCAAGACAATCGGCGAGCGTGACAGGCTTGCTAGGAATGTTCGGCACAAGCGCGGTCAGTTGGTTGACCTTGGTCAGCTCAACGCCTAGCACGCGACCGACATCCTTGATAGCGGCGCGTGCCTTAAGCGTGCCGAAAGTGATGATAGCAGCCACGCGATCCGAGCCGTATTTGTTGCGCGCATAGGCGATCATCTCAGCGCGCCGATCATCGGGAAAGTCTATGTCAATATCGGGCATCGTGGCGCGCCCGCGATTCAAGAAACGCTCGAAGATCAGCCCGTTGCTGAGCGGATCGATGCTGGTGATGCCCAGCGTATATGCCACTAGCGAGCCTGCTGCCGAGCCGCGCACATTCCACCAAATATCGGCGAAGCGCGCGTATTGGCACAAGTCCCAGACGATCAAAAAGTATGTGTCGAAGCCGAGTTCGTGGATCACGCTCAGCTCATGGTCAAGGCGCGCTTTGATCTCTGCGCGCTCAGCATCTGCGCCAAAACGCCAGCGCAGACCTTTTTCCGCCAAGTGGCGCAAATACGACTCAGCGTTGTAGCCTTGCGGCACAGGGAAGATCGGCAGGTGATACTTCTCGCGCTCAAGGCGCGGATCGTCGCACATCTCAGCGACCAACAGCGTGTTCAGCAGCGCGCGCTTGATCACCTCATCCGTGCCGAAGAGCTGCCACATCTCAGCGCCTGAGCGCAGATGATAGCTGGCATCGGTCATTTTCATGCGCTTGACGTCGCTCTTGCGCGCGCCTGTCTGAATGCACAAAAGCGTGTCGTGCGCTTCAAAGTCGCTTTCAAGCACGTAATGCACATCGTTCGTGGCGAGCAGCGGCGTATCGGCATAGCTGCGATTCGCCACCAACCATCGATTCAGCGCGTGCAGATCAGGAATGGCGTGATGCTGCAGCTCTAAGAAGAAGTTCTCCTTGCCGAAGACATCTTGATACCAGCCGATGGCGCGCCGCGCTTCCTGCTCGCGTCCTTCGCTCACCATATGCGGAATCTCAGCCGATAAGCAACCTGACGTGCAAATCAGACCATCGGCGTGCGCCGCGAGGAATTCTTTATCAACGCGCGGACGGTTGTAGAAGCCTTCCAGCTGCGCCGCCGTGGCAATTTTGAGCAGGTTTCGGTAGCCGGTGCGATTGCGCGCCAACAGTAGCAAGTGATAAGGCGATTTCTCGCTCGGATCGTGGACGTGCATACTCTGCTTTGCCAAGTACGCTTCAATACCAATGATCGGCTTGATGCCTGCTGCTTTGCAAGCGTTGTAGAAGCTGATGGCGCCGAACATCGTGCCGTGATCTGTGATGGCGAGCGCGCGCATATTCAACGCCTTCGCACGCTTGACTAGCTTGTCAATCTTGCTCAAGCCATCCAGCAGACTGTATTCGGTATGCACGTGCAAATGCACGAAGTCCTGACGTTGCTCTGGCGTCAGCTCAGGCGCGGCAGCTGAGCCGACAGAGTCATCCCGCGCTTGGCACATAGCGCACAATCCTATGCTCAGTCTTCGCAAGTATAGCTATTGTAACACGAACGGACGTTCAGGAGCAGGTTGGAGAAAACGCACCGCTGCACGGCGCATAAGCGCAGCGCAGCGGCATGTTTCTAGCGCTATCAGCGCGCTCAGACGAGCAGGCGCATCGGATTTTCTAGCAATTCGCGCAGCGCCTTCAGGAACAACGCGCCTTCCGCGCCGTCGCTCACGCGATGATCCACGCTCAGCGAGAGCTTCATGCGCGTGCCGATCCTGATCTCGTCGTTGACGACCACTGGCACCTGCTTGATCGCGCCGACAGCGAGAATAGCCGCTTCCGGCGGACTGATGATCGCCTGAAAATGCTCCACATCGTAAGCGCCTAGGTTGCTGACCGTGAAGGTAGCGCCTTCGATATCCTCAGGCTTGATTTTGCCTTCGCGGACGTTGGCGAACATCGCCTTGTTGCGCTTGGCAAGCTGTGAGATCGAGAGCTGATCGGCGTTGCGCGCCACCACGTTCACCAAGCCGCCTTCCGGCAGCGCGACCGCAATGCCGATGTTGATGTACTGATAGCGCACGAGCGTATCGCCATAGAAATGGCTGTTCAAGTTCGGAAACTTGCGCAGCGCCAAAGCGACCGCTTTCACGATCAAGTCGTTCACGGTCACTTTCTCATCATCCGCCAAGCCGTCGTTGATCTGCTTGCGCAAGGTCAGCGCCGCCGCCATATCCACTTCGCTCGTCAGGTAGAAATGTGGAATGGTCGTCTTGCTCTCCACTGTGCGCGCTGCAATGCGCTGCCGCATCCGCGAGACAGGCTCGTGCGCAATGCCTTCGCCGCTCGGCAGGACGCGCTGCGGCGCTTTGGCAGGCGCGCTGAGCGTCTCGGCGACCTGCTGGACGGCAGTCGGCACAAAGCGCTCAACGTCCGCTTTGGTGATGCGTCCGCTCGGTCCGGTACCGCGCACTGCGTGCAGATCAATGCCGCGCTCGCGCGCGATGCGCCGCGCTAACGGACTGGCGCGCACGCCATCAGGCAAGTGTGGATCAAACTCAGCGGGCGCGTTTGAAGCTGCCACAAGCGCAGACGCCGTGACAGGCTCAGGCTTCGCAGCGGACGCGCTCGGTGCGCTCTCAGCGATGGCAGCAGGCTTCGCAGCAGGCGCAGCGCCGCCGTTCGCTGTCTCGATGTGCGCCAAAGGCATCCCGACGCTCACTACGTCGCCTGCGCTGACCAATTTTTCCACCAACACGCCGCTGAACGGCGACTCAATCTCAATCGTCGCCTTATCCGCCTCAACTTCGGCGATCACTTCGCCGGCTTGGACGCGCTGCCCGATGTCTTTCGTCCAATTGACGAAAGTGCCTTCCTGCATCGTCGCGCCAAGCATTGGCATTTTCACCACTTCAGCCATAGCAACCGCCTCTCTCAGATGATTTCCTTGACCGCTGCGACTACTTTGTGCGCATCAGGCAGCGCCATCAGCTCGATCTCTTTAGCGTAAGGCAATGGCACATCCATCGCGCTGACGCGCTTGATCGGCGCATCCATGTAGTCGAACATATGCTCTTGCAATTGCGCTGCAATCTCGCTGCCGAAGCTGTAGAACGGCAGCGATTCCTCAACGACTACGCAGCGATTGGTCTTCTTGAAGCTCTCGAAAATCAATGGCAAGTCCAGCGGACGCAGCCAGCGCACGTCTATCACTTCGCACGAGATACCTTCCCGCGCCAGCATCTCAGCCGCGTCCAGCGACCATTCCACGCCGCGCCCATAGCTCACAATTGTCACGTCTTTGCCTGCGCGCTTGATATCGCCTTTGCCGATTGGCAGCACAAAATCAGGATCGTCTGGCACCAAGCCCGGCTTTGGATAGAGCGCGATCACCTCTGTGAACAGCACAGGATTGTCATCCCGAATCGCCGCCTTCAACATGCCTTTGGCATCGGCAGGCGTGGACGGACAGCCGAGATACAGTCCTGGGAAGTGCGCGAAGATCGGCTCAGGCGTGTGCGAGTGCGTCGCCGTCGCTTGATTGCCCCAGCCTGTGGCTGCGCGCAAGACCATCGGCGCTTTGAACTGACCATCGAACATATAGCGCACTTTGGCAGCGTGATTGATCAGCGCGTCGAAGGCGAGGAAGGCGAAATTGATGGTCATGATCTCCGCCACTGGACGCAAGCCTGCCATCGCCGCGCCGACCGCCGCGCCTGCGATCGCCATCTCGCTGATCGGCGTATCGCGCACACGGCGCGCGCCGAACTCGTCCAAGAAGCCGCGCGTGACCTTGTGTGTGCCTTCCCAAGCGCCCACTTCTTGTCCCATCACGAATACGCGCTCGTCGCGGATCATCTCTTCGCGCAAGGCAGCGCGTAACGCCTCGCGCATTGGAATATTCTTCTCTGCCATGCTCCAGCATCGTCCTTTGCAGTGTATCAGGCGTAAACGTTGCGCGTCAGGTCTTCGGCAGTTGGCACAGGACTCTCTTCGGCAAAGCGGACGGCTTCCTGGATGGTAGCAGCCACTGCAGGCTCGATCTGCGCCAGCTCAGGCTCGATATCCGGGAACAGCTCGCGCAGCTTTTTCTCCATCACAATCAGCGGATCGCGCTGCTGGTAGGTCTGCATCTCTTCAACGCGCTTCATGTAAATGCGATCCGAGACGCCATGCCCTTCATAGCGGTATGTGATCGCCTCAATCAGGACAGGTCCGGTTGTGCGCGCGTACTCAACCGCTTGCTGCGCCACTTCGTAAACTGCGAAGAAGTCCATGCCGTCTACGCGCCCGAAGTCCTTCATGCCATAGGCGATGGCGCGCTTGTGCAGCTCAGGCTGACCGCTTGAGACTTCCACAGGCGTGCCCATGCCGTACAAATTGTTCTCGATCAACCAGATGACGGGCAAGTCCCAGACGGCGGACAGATTGAGCGCTTCGTGGAAATAGCCGTTGTTGGTTGCGCCATCGCCGATGAAGCACAAGACCACGTCGCCGTCATCGCTGTACTTCGATTTCAGCGCGATGCCTGCCGCCAGCGGCAAGTGACCGCCGACAATTGCATAGCCACCCCACATCCGCACGCTCGCATCCGCCAAGTGCATTGAGCCGCCCTTGCCGCCGCTGACGCCTGTGCGCTTGCCGAACATCTCCGCCATCAGCCGATTCACGTCTGCGCCTTTGGCAATGGCAATGCCGTGATCGCGATAAGCAGTGATGACGTGATCGGTCGGCTTGAGCGCCTTGATAGCGCCAACGCCCGTCGCTTCCTGCCCGTTGTAGAGATGCAAGTACACGCCGCCGATCTTGCGCGCGTTGTAGAGTTCCTTGCACTTCTCCTCGAAGCGACGGATGAGCACCATCTGGTGGTAGACTTCAATAAGCTCTGCTCTGGTCAATGTTTTGGTTAGCTCGGACATTTACCATTCCTCATTGCCCGTGACGAAAATCACGCGCTGCGCGCCAATAGGCTGAACGTGCGCTTAGCCGAGCTGAGAGACGCTCGGCGCGGAAAATTTGCCAAACCAGCTGCGCGGCGTGCTGAATTGCCTTAGAGCATACCACATTGCTGATGGACTACCAAATGCTTGTTCATTCAGACAGTCAGGAAAACAGCGCTGCGCACCTGACGAGCGATCAGAGACGGTACACCTGCTCTCGCCTTGACACTCTTCAAAAGACGAGCAGTTGACTCAATGTTCAGAAAGCGCTACACTTGTGTGCAGGTCAAAGAGCGCCGCTGCCCGGATGCACGGCGCAAGGTCTACACGACCTTCGGGGGAAGATCGGTGAAAGTCCGACGCTGTTCCCGCAACGGTAACGCCTGAGCGCTCAGGCGAAGCCCGATTACCCGCTTTGACTGTATGCCGTGTTTCACCTTCGTGGACAAAGGGGAGCGCGTATGGATACCTGTATCTCCATGCTGTCTCGCCCGCCACTTGGCGGGCTTTTTGACTATCGGCGCGCCAACAGCATGGCGCGTGCATCCTTTGCCCAAAGCAACCAACGCATAGTGCTGGGAGAGGATGTTTGACCGATGAAAATGCTCAAATTCAGCCTGATGATCGCACTTGTGCTGGCAGTCGCGCTGAGCGGCGCACTATCAGCACGCGGACAAGAGGCAAACCCAACAGAGTGCTTGACGAGCTTCAATCCTGACCTCGATTACTTCCCGCAGAAGACCCAGATCGCCTTCGCCACAGGCTTCAGCGTGGAATATCACAAGCATTACAAAGTGGTGCGCGTGACGCGCCCATGGGCAGGCGCTGAGAGCAGCTTCACTTACCTATTGGTGCAGTGTGGCGCGCCTACGCCAAGCGATGAGCAGTTCAAAGACGCCGTCGTGGTCGAAATTCCAATAAAGAAACTCATCAGCATGTCTACCACGTATCTGCCGCACTTGGTCGAGCTAGGCGTGACTGAGTCGCTTGTCGGCGTGGATACGCTGCAATACATCTCGACGCCTGAGATCATCGCGCTCGGCAAGGCAGGCAAGCTGGTCGAGATCGGCAGCGGCGCGCAAGTGAACGTCGAGCAGGTTGCCCTGACCGCGCCCGATCTAATCATGACTTACGGCAGCGGCTTTCCTGACTACGACGCGCATCCCAAGCTGATCGAGGCAGGCTACAAGGTCGCTCTGAACGGCGAGTTTGCCGAGAACACGCCGCTCGGTCGCGCGGAGTGGATCAAGTTCACTGCGCTCTTCTTCAACGCTGAGGCGCGCGCCAACGCCTACTTCGACGGCGTGGTGAGCGAGTATGAGCGTCTGGTGGCGCTGACCGAGCGCGTTAGCGCGCGTCCGAGCGTCCTGATCAACACGCCTTTCCAAGATGTCTGGTACATACCTGGCGGCAAGAGCTTCGCCGCGCGCTTCTTGCTGGACGCGGGCGCCAGCTACGCATGGGCGGACGACGAGTCAACAGGCAGTCTGCCGCTGAGCATCGAAGACGTCTTCGCCAAGGCGAGCGACGCCGAATTCTGGGTGAATGTCGGTTTCTTCGGCTCGCTGAAAGACCTCGAAGCAGCTGACGCGCGCTTCGCGCAGTTCGCCGCCTTCAAGAACGGCAAGGTCTTCAATAACGACAAGCGCACCAATGAGAATTTCGGCAACGATTACTTCGAGAGCGGCGTGATTCGTCCGCATGTGATCCTCGCCGATCTGATCAAGATTTTCCATCCTGAGCTGCTGCCTGACCATGAGCTGGTCTACTATCGGCAGCTAGAGTAAACGAGGCAAAAGGCTGTGGCGACGCACTCTGAAGCACAAGTTTGGCAATCGGCGCGCCTTGCACTGCGCTTGGGCAGGCGGAGCATCGTCCTCACAGCCTTGCTCGTCGCCGTGTGCGGCATGTTTTGTCTCGTCTTGGCAGTTGGCTCGGTCAGCGTGCCGTTAGAGGATGTGTTGCGCGCGCTGCTAGGGCAGGCGACCAGTCAGCCTGCTTATGCCACTATCGTGACGCAGTTCCGAATGCCGCGCGCGCTGACGGCGCTCTTAGCAGGCGCGGCGTTAGCTGTGGGCGGCGTGCAAATGCAGACTCTCTTCCGCAATCCGCTGACCGATCCATTCGTCTTAGGCGTCAGCGCTGGCGCCAGCTTAGGCGTGGCGCTTGTGGTGCTGGCAGTCGGCACGACAGGCGCCAGCGTCTTGGTCGGCATTGGCTTGCTGGGCGACTTTGGCTTGGCAGCGGCTGCCAGCTTCGGCGCAGCCGCGATGCTGCTCATCGTGCTGAGCTTCGCGCAGCGCACGCAGAGCATTTTGACGCTCTTGATCGTCGGCTTGATGCTCGGCTACGCGGTCAGCGCGCTGGTCAGCTTGCTGCTCTACTTCAGCATTCCTGAGCGCATTCAGGCGTACATCAACTGGACGTTCGGCAGCTTTGGCGGCGTGACTTGGCGGCAGTTGCCAATTCTCGCGCCGTTGATCGGCGTCGGCTTGGCGCTCAGCTTCGCCTTGATCAAGCCGCTGAACGCGCTTCTGCTCGGCGAAGCCTACGCGCAGAGCATGGGCATCAATTTGCGCCGCGCGCGGCTCGGCATCATCCTCAGCACGGCGCTGCTGGCAGGCGCTGTGACCGCTTTCTGCGGACCGATCGGCTTCTTGGGCATTGCCGTGCCGCATTTGAGCCGCATATTGTTGCGCACTGCCGATCATCGCGCGCTCTTGCCGACGGCGATGCTGCTCGGCGCGTTGGTCGCCATGCTCGCCGATCTGATCGCGCAAGTGCCGGGCAGGCAGATCATCCTGCCTTTGAACGCGATCACGGCGTTGATCGGCGCGCCTGTGGTCGCGCTCATCGTGATTCGGCAACGCCGTCTGCGCGATGC
>DAOTWB010000262.1:0-2281 GCA_034436235.1 Anaerolineae bacterium | reverse complement strand
AAGGCGCGCCGCTTTCTATCCATTCGCGACCTTCTCACCTGAGTGGCAAGCGCTGCGTTACGGCTTGCAACGCGGCATTCCAACGCGTTTCATGGATTTGCCACAGGCGATTCGCTTCGCGCTCGCCGAGTCCGATGCGCATCAATCGCAGGCTGAGCTGACGCCTGAACTCAGCCGCTTGCGCGCCGATCCGCTCTTAGAGTTGGCGCGCATTGCCGGCTACGATGACAGCGAGCGCTGGTGGAACGATCTGGTCGAGCAGCGGCGCGCAGCTGACTCGGACATCTTCGCGGGCATTCTGGAAGCGATGCGAGCGCTGCGCGCGATGCTTCCGCTCACTGAGCCAGTTGAGGCGCTGCGCGAAGCGCACATGCGCCAGAGCATCCGCGCCGCGCTCAAAGAAGGTTTTCAGCGCATCGCAGTGGTCTGCGGCGCTTGGCATACGCCTGCTCTGACCGATCTGAGCGACGCCAAAGCCGATGCCGCGCTTTTGAAAGGCTTGCCCAAGCTGAAGGTCAGCGCCACGTGGATTCCGTGGACATATGGACGGCTGACGATGGAGAGCGGCTACGGTGCAGGCATTCGCTCGCCCGGTTGGTATGACTTTCTGTGGCGCACGGACGATGCGAGCGACGTCGCGCTCGGTTGGCTGACGCACGTGGCGCATTTGCTGCGCGCTGAGCGATTGGAGGCTTCTACGGCGCAGGTGATTGACGCGGCGCGCATGGCGGAGACGCTCGCTGTGCTGCGCGAGCGCGCCATACCGAGCCTTGAGGAATTGAACGAGGCGACGCAAGCCGTCTTTTGCATGGGCAGCGATGTGCCAATGCGCTTGGTCTGGCGCAACCTGATCGTCGGCGACGCGCTGGGCGACGTGCCAGATGACGTGCCTGCTGTGCCGCTCTTGCAAGATTTTCGACGCGAGCAAAAACGGCTGCGCCTGACCGAGAAAGATATCGCCAAACGCGACGCGACGCGCAGCCTGTACGTCGCTAATCTCGAACTCGACCTGCGCGAGACGCTTGACCTAGAGCGCAGCCGTCTGTTGCATCGTCTGAACATGCTGGACATTCCTTTCGGCAGGCTGATGCTGGCGCGCGGCAAAGGCACGTTCAAAGAAGCGTGGCGCGTGGCATGGCAGCCTGAGTTCACGGTCGCGCTCATCGAAGCGAGCCAGTGGGGAACGACGATTGAGTCGGCGGCGACTGCCTACGCGCGCGACGCGGCTGATAGCGCGAGCGACCTGCCAACGTTGACTGAGCTGCTCGAATTGGCGTTGCTGGGCGCGCTCAACGATGCGATCGGTCATCTCGTGCGCGCCGTGCGCGATTTAGCGGCGCTCGCTAGCGATATCGCGCATTTGATGGGCGCGCTGCCGCCACTTGTGCGCATTGTGCGCTATGGCGACGTGCGCGGCACAGACGCGACGCTTGTCCAAATGGTAGTGCAGAGCTTGGTGGCGCGCATTTGCATCGGTCTGCCGAATGCCTGCGCGTCGCTCGATGATGAGGCGGCGGTTGAGATGCTCAAACAGCTGAACAGCACGCACGCCGCTATCAATTTGCTGGCTGATGAGTCCTTGCAGACTGATTGGCAAGCGACGCTGCTGCGCCTTGCCGATGCGCCGACGCTGCACGGCTTGCTCAGCGGACGCTGCGCGCGCATTCTGCACGACGCTGAGGCGTGGGATGCGCTGGAGACGGCGCGTCGTCTCAGTTTGGCGCTCTCAGTTGGCAATGCGCCTGAGAAAGCTGCCGCATGGCTAGAAGGCTTCTTGAGCGGCAGCGGCGAAGTGCTGCTGCACGATCTGCGCTTGTGGCAAGCTGTGGATAGTTGGCTGTGCGGCTTGCGCGCAGAGGCATTTCAGGAGCTCTTGCCGCTAGTGCGGCGCACGTTTGCCACGTTCAGCGCGCCTGAGCGCCAACGCTTGGCGGATCGCGTGCTGTATGGCACATCGCAGCTGACGGCGCAGCACAGCGCCTTCGATCCTGAACAGGCGAGCAAAGTACTACCAACCCTGGCGCGCTTGCTCGGCAAAGTTGAGTGAATTTTTTACAATTCGTTAAACAAAACTTAACACTATCTGATTATATTGCATCCTCGATAAGATGCATCTTATGCGTTTTATCACACTCGCGATCAAAGTTGATTCAGGAGATTACGTATGCGCAGTCTTCGTTCGCTGATTTTTGTCGCCGTTGTGGCGGCGCTCTTGGCGGTGGCGGCGGTCGCCATTGCGCAGGAGAAAACGCTCACAGTGCTGTGTACGCCACAAGAAGAT
>DAOTWB010000261.1:0-30440 GCA_034436235.1 Anaerolineae bacterium | reverse complement strand
GCTGCCGATGCTGATGCTGTGATCGCCGCCCAGCACAATGGCGAAGTCGTCCTCAGCCATGCACGTCAAAATCTCTTGATAGATTCTATTGCAGACCTCTGCCACCGCTTCGACGTAGCGCGCGTTCGGCTCGCGCTCGGTCACTTCTTCCACCACAGGCACGTCCAAATTGCCGCAATCGTAAACCGTGTAGCCCAGCCGCTGCAAATGCTCTTGCAAGCCTGCATAGCGAATGGCGCTCGGACCCATGTCCACGCCGCGCCGATTCTGTCCCATGTCCATTGGCACGCCTAAAATACGCACCGTGCGCTGAGCGGTCAACATCCTACGCCTTCCTTCAATTGAACGGACACAGGTCTGCTAGGCTGTATAGGCGCGCCGTGCCGTAGCTATTCAACGCGCTCAGCGTCTCAGGGCGCGCCTGCGCGATGCTGCGCGCCGCTTCGCAAGCGCGGGCGCGATCGCGCGTGCGATTGAGCGTCTCTAGGAATGTGCGTCCGATCAGCGCATAGCCTTCGGCGGCAGTGCCGGGCGGATTCTCAGCGCTGAGCAGTTCAAAGGTCGCGTTCGCATTGCGGCGCTGATCGGCAGCCAATTGCGCGTAGGCTTTGCGCAATGTGGCAAAGGCGCGCAACATGGCGCTCTCGTTGACGGCTGACCAAGCGAGCAGGCTCGGATCGTCGCGCACGCGGTCGTATAGGCGAATGGCGTCGCGCCAATTCTGTGCAGCGAAGAGCTGATCGGCATCGTGCAAGGCGTGAATGCGATAAGCGGCTGGCTCTAAGGCGATCAGCGCCTGAAGATAGTGATTGCCGTCCCAGTCCCAATAGACGACCGAGCGGCGCGGCGGCGCGCCGTTGAAATCGAGCGGCGGATTGTAGGTCACAAACAGCTCCAACACGCCGTCGCCGTCAGGATCGCCGATGCCGATGCGACCGTTCGTCGCGTCAATCGGCAACGGATTGAGCGGACGAAACTGACCGAGCATCTCGCTCCACGAGAGAATCTGAGCGCGCGTCAGGCACTCGGTCGCCGTGCAGAAGCGTTGGCTGTAGACCAATTCAGCGCGCGCGTCGCCGTTCATATCGCCTACGCGATGCAAGACGGGCAACATGCTCTCAGGGCTATAGAGTGTGCTGTAGAGCAGGCGATAGCTGCGCTGCACACAGCCGAAGACCATCAATTGACCTGGCGAAGGCGCGCCTGCCTGAAAACGGCTCGGATCATAGACTGTGATGATGATCTCAGGCGCGCCGTTACCCGTCAGATCGGTATCGCTCTGCACGACCGCGCCTTCGCGCACGGCGCCCCACGCGCGCAACGCTGCCTCTAAGACTGTGGTAGCGCCGCCTGCTGAGAGATACAGGCTGATCGCTTCCGCGTACTGGCTGAAGGACGCAGGTGGCGGCGGCGGCGGCGGATTGCCGCGCTGCGGACACTCGCCTGTGTTGAAAGGCGGCGGCGCGAACGGCACTTGCGCAGCAGCGGTCGCCGCGCTGACCGTGGCGGCGACAGCGGTCGCGGTCGCGGCAGGCGCCACAATTTGCCCAAGTTGCGGCGCGGGCTCAGCAGGCGGGCGCGCTGTGCCGTCAGCGAGCGGCACGGAAATGCGTCCGCCGACAGTAGCAGTGACGAACGGCGGCGCGGTCGGCGTCGGGCGCAGCGGACGCTGTCCGATCAGGTCGCCGATGCTGCTACATGCCGCGCTGAGCAGCACCAAGCACGCTAATATGCTGTAGCGCCAAAGGCGCATTGATGAATTGCGCATCGCACACTCCGCGCATAAGCATACCGTCGTAGCGCGCTGCGCGCCACAGCTTCCATACACATTCCTGACTGTACGATCTGTACAAAATGCGCTATACTCAGCCAATTGGTCAAGAGAACGCACATTCTGTTCAAGGGTAGCAACTCACATGCAGGTCTCCGTTCTGCAAGAACATTTGGCAAAAGGCTTGGATACCATCGCACGGGCTGTGGCGACGCGTCCTGCGCTTCCGATCCTCAACAACGTGCTGATCGCCACTGAAGATGGACGCCTGAAGCTGGCTGCCACCAACTTGGAAATCGCCATCACGGCGCGGCTGGGCGCTCAGGTGGATGTGGACGGCGAAATTTCCGTCCCTGCGCGCCTGCTGACCGATCTGGTCAAAAGTTTGCCCGCTCAGCAGATCGATCTGCGTCTTGAAGGCAATAAGCTCAAGCTGCATTGCAACGGCAGCACTTGGGAATTGCCGACTATACGCGCCAGCGACTTCCCGACCATCCCAGAGGCGGACGCGAGCAGCGGTGTGGAAGTGCCAGCGGCTACGCTGCGCCTGTTGATCGATCAAGTGGTCTTCTCAGCCGCTAAAGAGGATAACCGTCCTGTGTTGATGGGCGTGCTGACGCGCTTTGAAGGCGCGCGCGCCACCATGATCGCCGCCGATGGCTACCGCATGGCGATGTGCTCCGCTGATTTAGAGCGACCTGTGGACAAGCCGCTCAGCCTGCTGATCCCTGCCACGGCGCTCAGCGAAGTAGGTCGCATCATCCGCAGCGAAGACGGCACGGTCTACATTTCAGTCTTGGATGGACGCAATCAGGTCATTTTCCATCACAACAACGTGGACGTGGTCTCACAGCTGATCGAAGGCAAATTCCCTGACGTCGAGCAGCTGATCCCGAAGACGACCGCCACTAGCACGCGCTTCACACTGCTCGATTTCCTTGCCGCCTGCAAGCGCGCTGAGATTTTCGCGCGCGACGTGAACGGCATGACGCGCTTCAAAATCTCCAAAGATGGTGAAGTGATCGTCAACGCGCAAGCCAGTGACGGCGGCAGCGGTCAGGAGAAGCTGACTGCCGATGTGACGGGCAACAACATTGATATCGCCTTCAACGTGCGCTATCTGATTGACGTGCTGAGCGTCCTGCAGACGGAGCGCGTCGTTCTGGAGACCAACAACACCAATGCGCCAGGCGTCGTGCGTCCCTTGCAGGAAGACGGCAACATCGATCCGAACTTCATCTATCTGGTGATGCCGATGAGCGTCCGCTAGACTGATCAAAGCGAGGACGGCAATGCCGTCCTCTCGTTTTTCAGCGCCGAATGCGGTAAGGTTGTGCGCAATCGGTGTAGGCGCGTGATGACTGCAGCGTATTGGCTTTCGGTCGGGCTGACTTTTGGCATGGCGTTGGCGCTCTCGGTGCTGCTGACTTGGCTGGCGCGCCGTCTTGCGCCTGCGCTGGGCATCCTCGCCAAGCCTGATGATCGCCGCAGGCATCAGGGCGCCATTCCAAAGCTGGGCGCGCTGCCGCTATGGGCAGCTTTCATGCTGAGCGCAGTTGTGGCGCAGAGCCTGCCTGTGGAACGCGCCGATCCGAACGAGGCGATTCGGCTGTTCGGCTTGGTGGCAGGCGGCACGCTGATCTTCTTCTTCGGGCTGCTGGACGATAAGTTCGATCTCGCGCCGCACTGGCAGCTGCTGGGACAGCTTCTCGCGGCAGGCGTCGCCATCGCTTGCCTGATCTTCATCGAGCGCTTCAACAATCCGCTGACAGGCGAGACAGTCGGACCGTTGCCGTTCGCGCTCACGCTGATCGTCAGCTTGTTCTGGCTGCTGCTGATGATGAACACGGTCAATTTTTTAGACGGCGTGGACGGCTTGGCAGGCGGCGTGAACTTGATCGCGGCGATCTTGTTGTTTCTGCACACGCTGCGCGAGAATCAGCTGAGCGTCAGTCTGCTGCCAAGCGCGCTGATCGGCACGTTGCTCGGCTTCCTGATCTTCAATTGGCATCCTGCGCGCATTTTCATGGGCAGCGGCGCCGTCTATCTCGGCTTTGTGATTGGCGCGTTGAGCATCATCGGCGGCGCTAAAATGGCGACCATCTTGCTGGTGATGGGCTTGCCGCTGCTCGACTTGGCGTGGCAGGCAGGGCGGCGCTTGCTGGAAGGCAAGAATCCGATGATCGGCGATCGCGGACACTTGCATTTTCGCGTGTTGGATAGCGGCTTGCTCTCGCCACGCGCCTTCACGCTGATCTACTATGCCTTCTGCGCTGCATTTGGCGCGTTGGCGCTCTTGACTACGAGTCGCCAATTCAAGCTGATCGCGCTCATGGTGCTGAGCGGCATTGCGCTGGTCGGCTTTTTGCTGGTGGCACGGCGCAGCCGCCTCAAGTCGCCCAGCGTTGAGCAAATTCAGCAATAACGCCGCTTTTTATGCTACAATAAGGCTGCCCAAGTTCATAAGGTGATCGCGCTTTGCTTCGGCAAGGTGAGGAAAGTCCGCCCTCCGCAGAGCGACGATGCGAGCTAACAGCTCGGCGGCGCGAGCCGACGGATAGTGCAACAGAGAAGGGCATTGCCGCTGCCGCAAGGCGCGGCGAGGGTGAAACGGTGGTGTAAGAGACCACCAGCGCGCTCAGCAATGGGCGCGGCTTGGCAAACCCCATCGGGAGCAAGGTCAAGCAGAGGCGAGGGGCTGCTCGTCCCGCTACCAGCCTTGGGTAGACCGCATGAGGCGTCCGCGTGAGCGGCGTCCCAGAGAGATGATCACCGCCCGCAAGGGTACAGAAGGCGGCTTATTATGAGCTTGGGCGTCTTTAATCCGTGTGGAGCAAAATGCTTTTCAGAGGCTGACTCTAGCGCTTGCCGTTGTGCTTGTAGCGCTTCAAAAAGCGCTTCTCAGATTCTGAGTCGCCGATCAGGATGATCTTGCCTTCGCTAGGCAACGGCTGCTGCGGATCGCTGATGATCTGCACCTGACCGTTCCGATGTATGCCGATGAGCGTGCAGCCTGTTCGGTTGCGCAGATCGCATTCGGCGACGCGCTTGCCGATCAGCGCCTCAGGTATCTCGACTTCGAAGATATCCAAACCTTCAGCGACCATCAAGATATTATCGCGTCCGATCACGTTGATGATCGCGCTAGCGCCCATCGAAGCGTAGGATAGCACGAAATCCGCGCCCGCCCGATGCAAGGTCGCCACGTTGCGCTCAAGATTGGCGCGGCTGATGATCTGCGCCTCAGGACGCAGCCGACGGCAATAAATGGTCAGGTAGATGTTCAAATCATCGTCGTGCGTCGTGATGATCGCGACCGACGTCTCGCGAATGCCCGCGCGCTCTAAAACTTCCAGCTCAGCAGCGTCGCCCAGCACGTATTTATCAGGCTCGTGAACGCGCTCAGGCGCTTTTTCCACCACGCGATAATCCAAGCCGCGCGCCGCCAAAGCGCGTGCAGCTGCCCGCCCAACGCGCCCTGCGCCGACGATCACGATTGGCGCGCCAATCGTCTGTGGCTTGCGGACGTGCGTTGTATACTGCCCGATCTGCGCTTGCGTGCCTGCGATGACCAAGATCGCGCTTTCAGCGACCTGTAGGTCAGGTTGCGCCGCGTGGAAGACGCCGCGTTGCCACAAGCCCAGCACATTGATGCCGAAGCGCTCGCGCAGCGCCAGATCGCGCAGCGTGTGACCGACCAGCTTTGTATGGCGTGCCATCATCTCTACGATCAGCAGCTCATCGAACTGCCCAACTGGATAGCCCTGCTGCTGCGCGTCTATCACGCGCCGCGCAATCGCCTGACCCATCAACTCGCCAAGTTGCAAGACATGATCGCAGCCTGCCAGCTCCAAAATGTCCACTGAAGCAGCAAAATTCGCCGTCGCCAAGATCGGCACGCGCTCACAGACCTCGCGGACAGTGGCAGCCACGTTAGCGTTGATCTGATCGCTGCTTGTGGTCACCACGATCAGCGCCTTTTCAACCTGCGCCAAGCGATAGGTCTTCGGATTATCCAGATCGCCCAACATGATCTGATAGCCTAGCTCGTTGAGTGCGAGCGCTTCGCTCAGATCGCTGACCAATAGAACATAAGGATATTGATACTGCTTCAATTTCTCGATCAGCGCGCGCGTCACGTTATCGAGGTGCGTGATGATGACATGACCGCTGGTGCGCTCAGGCAATTGGCGCGGCGCGCGCGCCGCCTGCTGCGCTTTCATCCAAGGCGCGTAGAAGAACTCGACAAAGGTGAACGGCAGCAAGACCAGCAAGAAAACCACGCCGCTGAGCAAGACGAACATCGAGAACAGCCTGCCCAGATCGGATTGAAAGGTGATATCGCCGAAGCCGAGCGTGGTCATGACTGTGAGCGTCCAATAGAAGCCTGTGATCCACGAATAGTAGCGTCCTTCGTACTCCATGATGTAGTGGAATAGCAGGCTGTAGGTGACGATCAGCGCCAGCAGCGTGACCAAAAAGCGCGCCAAGATGATCAAGTTCATCCGATTCGGACGCTCACGCAGCAGGTAGAGGAGTTGAGCGAGCAGAAATTTCATAGGTGTGGAGCGAGCGCGCTATGCGCGCAGCGCATCTGTAACAGATACCTTGAGGTCGCCAGAGAAGACGCAGCGCTGCTGAGCAAGATGGATAATTGAGCGCTGCGCAAAGGCTGCTCTCATACTTACACGCAATAGTTGGGCGGATTGTCACATCCGCCCATGCTGAGGCTACTCGTTGTTGTTGCCATTCGCCGATTCGCGGATGCGCACCGTCGGCGGACGGTTGCGCACGCGGCGCATGACGTTCTCTTGCAAGTTGGCGCGGCGCAGCTCTTGCATGATGGCAGCTGTCTTGTCGGGCGGCACGCCTTCGCGCATCACTTTCTCGGCAGCGGCGCGCGCTTCCTGCGCTTTTTTGACGTCCAGCTCATAGGTGGACTCAGCCGTATCCGCCAAGACGATCACGCGCTCAGGGCGCACTTCCACCACGCCGCCATACACGATGAAGCTCTCTTCAGCGTTGCCTTTGCGCACGCGCAGCTCGCCAAAGCCGAGCGTTGCCAAGAGCGCCGCGTGATTGGGCAGGATGCCCATCTCGCCTTCTGAGCCGGGCAAGATCACGGCGTCAGCGTATGGCTCGCTGAACAACGGACCTTCTTGTGTCACAATATCCACACGAATTGGCATAGCCTTTCCTTTTCCAGCCGAGCGCAGCCGCGCTACAGCTACTAGAGTTCGCCTTTCGCCTTCGCCTCTTCATAGCGCTCGATCACGTCGTCAATGCCGCCCGCCATGTAGAACATCTGCTCAGGCACGTGATCCAGCTCGCCGTTGAGGATCATGCGGAAGCCGCGAATGGTCTCTTTGATCGGCACGTAGCGCCCTTCGCGCCCTGTGAAGCGCGCCGCCACGAACATCGGCTGAGTCAGGAAGCGCTGCACGCGCCGCGCGCGCGCCACCAAGATTTTATCCTCAGCCGGCAGCTCTTCAATGCCCAGAATAGCGATGATATCCTGCAGGTCTTTATAGCGCTGCAACACGCGCTGCACTTCGCGCGCCGTGTTGTAGTGATCCTCGCCGACCAGCGCAGGATCGAGCAGGCGGCTGGTGCTTGCCAACGGATCGACGGCTGGGAACAGACCTTGCGCCGCCAGTTCGCGCTCAAGGGCGATGGTGCCGTTCAGGTGCGTGAAGGTCGCCACAGGCGCAGGGTCGGAGTAGTCGTCGGCAGGCACGTAGACCGCTTGCATGGAAGTGATCGAGCCAACTTTAGTCGAGGCGATCCGCTCTTGCAAGTTGCCCATCTCGTTCGCCAGCGTCGGCTGGTAACCGACCGCCGAAGGCATACGTCCCAACAGCGCCGAGACTTCCGAGCCTGACAGCGAGAAGCGGAAGATGTTATCAATGAAGAGCAACACGTCCTTGCCTTGATCGCGGAAGTATTCAGCGTGCGCCAAGCCCGTCAGACCGACGCGCAAGCGGACGCCAGGCGGCTCGTTCATCTGCCCGAAGACCATGACCGTGCTATCAATGACGCGATAGGCATCTTTCATCTCGTAGTACAGCTGCGTGCCTTCGCGCGTGCGCTCGCCGACGCCTGCGAAGACCGAGACACCGCTGTGGACGGCTGCCACGGAGCGGATCAGCTCGGAGATGGTGACGGTCTTGCCGGTGCCTGCGCCGCCGAAGACGCCCATCTTGCCGCCTTTGGTGAATGGCGCGATCAGGTCAATGACCTTGATGCCTGTCTCGAACATCTCTGGGCGCGTGGTCAGGTCTTCAAAGTTCGGCTTGGGACGATGAATCGGATAGTAGGTATCCGAGACGACTGGCCCGCGCTGATCGATGGGACGACCGAGGACGTTGAACAGGCGACCGAGCGCCGGCGGACCGACCGGCACCATGATCGGCGCGCCTGTAGCATAGGCGACCATGCCGCGCGCCAAGCCGTCCGTGCTATCCATCGCCACAGTGCGCACACGATTGTTGCCCAAGTGCATCTGCACTTCGAGGATCAGGTCTTCTTTGCCTTCAATCGGCACGCGGATTGCATCGTAGATTTCGGGCAGTTGGCTTCCGTGCGGAAACTCAACGTCCACCACAGCGCCCAGAATTTGCGCTAACTTGCCCTGCACTTCATTTGGATTTGCCATAGATGATCTGTTCCCTAGTCTATTGCGTGAATTGGCTGATGGTCATGGTGTGGCGGCTAGGCATCGCCGACCTGAGCGCGCAATGCCTCAACGCCGCCAACAATGTCCAGAATTTCCGCTGTGATGGCTGCCTGACGCGCCTTGTTGTAGCTCAAAGTTAGGTCTTCAACGAGCGCTCTAGCGTTATCGGATGCGTTGCGCATGGCGACCATGCGCGCGCTATGCTCGCTGGCTTGGCTCTCAAGGATCAGCTCAAGCAGGATGTTCTCGACGAACTTCGGCACAATTTCCTCAAGGATCGCCGCGGCGCTCGGCTCGAAGATGTAATCTGAGACGCGGCTCTCAGGCTTTTCCATCATCTTCAAGTAGTCAGGTCGGCTCAACGCGCTCTGCTCATCGAAGGCGAGCGGCAGCAAGCGCTGCACCATCGGCTTTTGCGCCAGCGTGTTGATGAATTCCGTGTACGCGACGTAGACTTCGTCCGCGTAGCCTTTCTGGAAATCTTCCACCAGCACTTGGCGGATCGGACGCAAGGCGTCAATCGTCCACCATGCCGGCAAGCCGATGAATTCCGCCTCGACATTCTCGCGCAGGCGCACCAGCGCGTCGCGACCTTTGCGTCCGACGGCGACCCAACGCACAGGTCGTCCAAGGTGCTGCGCGAATTGGCGCGCCACGCGGATGACGTTTGTATTATACGCGCCCGATAAGCCGCGATCGCTGGTGATCAGGCAGATGGTGACCGTGCCAACTTGCTCGCGGCTTGCCAAGAGCGGATGCAAGGCGGCGATTGAGCCGCTGGCGCTGGCGATATCGGTCAGCACTTGCATGGCAGTGTTGGCGTAAGCGCGCGCTGAGAGCGCCTGCGCCGTGGCGCGCCGCACTTTAGAGGCGGAAACTGCCTCAAGCGCCATTGTGATCTGCCGAATGTTCCTGACCGAGCGAATGCGGCGTTTGATCTCGCGTGGATTAGGCATTCTCTACCTCGCTAGGCTTTTGCCGCGTGAGTCTGCTGCCATTGCGCGTTGAACTCTTCCAGCGCCTTCTTCAGCAGATTCTCCATCTCGTCAGTCAAGTCGTACTTGGTCTCAGGGCTGTTGATGCTGCTGGCGATCTGCGGATATTGCGTGTTGACGTAACGCAAGAACTCATGCCGCCAAGCGTTGATCTGCGCCACAGGAATCTGATCGAGGTAGCCGCGCGTGCCTGCGTAGATCAGCATCACTTCGTCCGCCAATGGCACAGGATTGTATTGCGGCTGCTTGAGCAGCTCGGTCAGGCGCATACCGCGATCCAGCTGGAGCTGCGTGGCGCGGTCGAGATCGGCGCCGAACTGCGCGAAGGCTGCCAAGGCGCGGAACTGCGAAAGCTCGCCTTTCATGCGTCCTGCAAATTTCTTCATCGCCTTGCGCTGCGCATCGCCGCCGACGCGGCTGACCGAGATGCCGACGTTGATGGCAGGGCGCTGACCGGCGTTGAACAAGTCGGTCTCAAGGAAAATCTGACCGTCAGTGATCGAGATCACGTTAGTCGGAATGTAGGCGGAGACGTCGCCGAGCAGCGTCTCAATGATCGGCAAGGCGGTCAGGCTGCCGCCGCCGCGCGCTTCTGAGAGCCGCGCCGCGCGCTCCAGCAAGCGGCTGTGCAGATAGAAGACATCGCCCGGGTACGCCTCGCGACCTGGCGGACGGCGCAGCAGCAGCGAGACCTGACGGTATGCCCAAGCGTGCTTGGAGAGATCGTCATAGATGATCAGCGCGTCCTTGCCGTTCTCCATGAACCACTCGCCCATGGCGCAGCCTGCGTATGGCGCCAAATACTGCAGCGCCGCCGATTCAGCGGCTGAGGCAACCACGATGGTAGTGTAGTCCATCGCGCCGTACTGCTCAAGCGTGGCGCGCACGGCTGCCACTTGGGCTTCCTTCTGCCCGATCGCCACGTAAATGCAGAAGACGTTCTGTCCGCGCTGATTGATGATTGTATCGAGCGCGATCGCCGTCTTGCCGGTCTGGCGGTCGCCGATGATCAGCTCGCGTTGTCCGCGTCCGATTGGGAACATGGCGTCAATCGCCAAAATGCCCGTCTGCAGCGGCGTATCCACGTCTTGGCGCTCGATCACGCCCGGCGCAATGCGCTCGACGTTGTAATATTCGGTCGCTTGGATCGGTCCCTTGCCGTCAATCGGCTGTCCCAGCGCGTTGACGACGCGCCCGATCAAGCCCATGCCGACAGGCACTGAGGCGATGCGACCTGTGCCGCGCACTTCATCGCCTTCGCGGATGTGGATGTAATCGCCCATGATGATGACGCCAACGTTGTCATCTTCAAGGTTGAAGGCGATGCCGAGCGTGCCGTTCGAGAACTCGACCAGCTCGCTCAGCTTGATCGAAGGCAGCCCTGAGACGCGCGCGATGCCATCGCTGACCTCGATCACGTGACCGACTTCGACCGAGCGAATGGTCGGCTGCCAGCCTTTGAGCTGCTCAAGCAGCGACTCTGCAAAGTTCATGCTGTTGCCCGATGGCGACATTCTGAAGCTCCCTATGAAATTGTGAAAAAACGAGCGTTTGGGTAGCGCCTAATGTTACCATAGGCAGGCGCAAGCGCGCTTGATGGATGCATTGGCGCACAAAGACTGCTTAAAGTGTAAACCGAGCGGCTGAGAATTGCAATTCAATCCGCGCGCATGCGCAAACTGACGCTTGCCTGACGCCTGCGCGCCGAGACATAACCTATTCTGCGCCGTTCAGGTTAGAATAATAGATTAAGAACGATCCGTTGTTAGGCTTTTAAGGGGGAACTCATGGCTCGTCGCCCTACTCGCCTGATGGCGCTCTGGCTGTGCTGCGCGCTGCTGATCGCGGCGTTGCCCAGCGCGCCGATCAGCCGTGCTGCGCCGCCCGAACCGATCGCGCCGATTGTCCACGCCGCCGAGACAGGCTCGAACTGGACGGGCGCGTATTATCCAAATCGCACGCTCTCAGGGACGCCTGCTTTCACGCGCATCGATCCTGCTATCGTCTTCAACTGGGGTCCGAATTCGCCCGGACCGGGCATCGGCGTCCAGAATTGGTCGGCGCGTTGGCAAGGCGTGCAGTTCCTGAACGCCGGCACCTACCGCCTGACCGTGCGCGCCGATGACGGCGTGCGCGTCTTCGTCAACGGGCAGCTGGTGATTGACGAATGGCGCGAGCAAGCGCCGACCACGTTCACGCGCGATATCCAAGTCTCGGCAGGCGTCCACGCCTTCCAAGTGGACTACTTCCAAGCGCTCGGCGATGCCAGCATCTCCTTCTCATGGCAGTTCATCCAGACTCAAAGCACGGCGTGGACGGCGCAATACTTCAACAATCCGTTTCTGAGCGGCGCGCCTGTCCTGACTCGCCTTGAGCCGCGCATCGAGCATTTCTGGGGCCTCGGCTCGCCCGATCCGTTCATCGTGCCTGTGGATCGCTTCAGCGCGCGCTACACTGCCACGTTGCCGTTCCAAGCCGCCACCTATCGCTTTGTGTTGGCAGGCGATGACGGCGTGCGCCTGTTCATCAACGATATCCTCGTCATTGACCAATGGCGGCGGCAAAGTCTGACTGCCTATAGCATTGACGTGGCGCTTGCCGCAGGCTTGCACACCATTCGCGTCGAGTATTATGAAGATACCGAGCAGGCGGCTGTGCGCTTGACCATCGATCTCGCCATCGGCTCGCCGTTCGGCGCGCAATCCGATTTCTGGTATGGCGAGTACTTCGCCAATCCGAATCTGAGCGGCTCGCCGAGCTTTGTGCGCAACGATGGCTTCGGCGGCATCAATTTCAATTGGAACACGGCGCCGCCTTTGCCCGGCTTCCCGCGCGATTACTTCTCCGTGCGCTGGACGCGCCGCATCTGCACGCCGGGACGTCCGACGCGCTTCTTCCTGTACGTGGATGACGGCGCGCGCTTGTTCATTGATAACACGCTGATCATTGACGCTTGGGGACGCATTCCCGATACCGTCTATCAGCGCTTTGTGGACTTGACGGCAGGCTGCCACGACCTGCGCTTGGAATATCAGCAACAGACGCTGCAAAGTTTCATCTTGCTGACTTGGGATCCGCCTGATGGGCAATCGCCTGCGCTGCCGATTCCGAACGTGGTGCCGGGCAGCGGCGGACAGATCGCCGCAAATGTGGTCGGTTTGGTGGTGAACGCTAACCTGCTGAACGTGCGCGCCGCTGATAATCCGAGCGCGACCGTGCTGGAGCAGATTCGCGGCGGCTCGTTCGTGACCGTGCTGGCGCGCAACGCCGCTGCCACATGGCTGCGCGTGCGCACGCAAAGCGGCGTGATCGGCTGGGTGAACGCGAATTTCATCCAGACCAATTTGACCAATCTGCGCAGCCTGCCTGTGGACGGCGCGACAGGCGTTGCGCCGCAGCCGACGGGCGTGCGCGGTCAGCTGACTTCAGGCTTGCGCTTGCGCGAAGGTCCGGGACTCACCTTCCGCCAATACTTCGTGATCGAGTGGGGACAGACAGTTGACCTGATCGGACGTAGCAGCGACGGTCAGTGGTACGAGACGATTTATAACGGACAGCGCGGCTGGATTTTCGCGCTCTACGTGCGGATCATTCAAGGCAATCCGTTCACGCTGCCGATCACAGGCTGATCAGCGCTGCACGTCCACTTCGCAGGACGGCAAGGCGCTGCCATCTTTCAGGAAGACGGTCAGGCGCAGCGTGTAATGCGTTGCGCCTAGCCGACTGAGATCGGCGCGCTCTACCAACAGACCGTCGCGCACAGGTCGCCGCACATTCGCCAGAAGCATCGAAGGCTGACGGGTCGCCTCGGCGCGTGCGAGCGCGTACAGCTCATAATGGTCGAACTCAGGATGCTCAGCCGTGCCGCGAATGCTGAACGCGGCAGGCTCAATGCGCGAGTCAGGGCGCGGCAGGCTGATGCGCGCGTTTGGATCAGGGCAACGCGCTTGGAGCGCAGCGGCGTAGGTCTGCGTTGGCGCAAGCGTGAGCGCGACAGCAGTCTGCTCTTGTTGGAGCGCGCGTTGCATCAAGCCATTTTGCTGCGCAAGGCTGATGAAGACGACGTTGGTGAAGAAGACGACGCCGAGGATCAGCAGCACATAGCGGTATGGACTGAAGACGAGGTTGCGCACGGCGGCAGCGTACGGATCGTTGTGGCGCGTGTAGCGCGGCTTCACGCTGCGATACCACGTCCAGAACGCCTCGCCTTCGCGCGGATCAGGCGTGCGCGCTGAGTCGGCAGTGTGAGCGGCTGCCTTCACCTGACGGCGCTGACGGTCGTATTCCCAGCGTCGCGCGGCGTCGCTCAGCACCTCGTACGCCTCGCTCAGGCGGCGGAATTGCTCGGTTGCCCAAGCGATGCGGTCAGGATTGCGATCGGGATGCACTTCCTTCGCCTTGCGGCGGAAAGCCTGCTGGACTTGCTCAAGATTGGCGTTGCTTGGCACGCCGAGCAGCTTGTAGAAGTCATTATGCGGATCGTAACGGATAGCGCCGCGCTTCACAGCACTCACTCTACTTCACATCTCTGCACCTGCCGTGATTCTAGAGCAAGCCGCGCGCTTTGCACATAAGCGTTTTGTGACGATCACTCGCGCCCTTGCGGACAGGCTTCCTCGCCAACCGAGAGCGTCTGCCACAGCGGATCGGACGCTGTTTTGTAATAACAGGCGCATTGGCGGCTCGGCAGCGCGCCTGCGCGCTCGGCGTTGCCCTGCCAGACCACGAAACGCACGTCTATCACAGTGCAGATCACTTGGCGACCGTCGCTCGGCTGCGCAGGCGTGTAACGCTGTGCGCTGGCAATGCCGACGCCGCCGATAGGCACATCGCGCAGCAGCCAGATGCGCAGCGCGTCATCAGGCACGTCGCTCCACGTGATGCGCACCTCGTCTTGCGCGATCAGCGCGATCACAAAACACGGCGCGAACATGACCGCCAGCCAAGGGATGATGAGCAAGGCGCAACCGACGCGCCTGAAGAGCTTACGCACGGCATCCACTCCTGCTCACAGGTCAGCGCAAGGCGTCCCAGACTTCCAACTTGCTGCTGACGCGGCGGATGACTTCATCGGTGAACTCGGTCGTGCTGGCGTGACCGCCTAGATCGGCAGTGCGCACGCCCTGATGGACGGCCTCGAGCGTCGCCTCGTAAATGGCGCGGCTGGCGCGCTGCGCGGCGACGTCAGGGATGTGCGCCAGCAAGGCGGCGCCGGCGAGGATCATCGCCATCGGATTCGCCACGTTCTTGCCGTACAGACCGGGCGCTGTGCCGTGCGGCGCTTCGGTCACCACCACGCGCACGTTCATGTTCTCATCGAAGCTCAAAATCTGCGACTCAGCGCCGGCGATTGAGCCGAACATTTTGATCACGAGGTCAGAGAGCAGGTCGCCGTCGCGATTGAGAGTCGGTATGACGAGCGCTTCGCCGCTGGTATCTAGCAACAGCGCGTATGTGGCGTCAATCAGCTGCGGATCGTAGCGCACGTGCGGATGACGCGCCGCGGCGGCGTCCAGCTCTTCTTTGAACATGCCTTCGTAGATCGGCGAGACCGTGTACTTCGGTCCGCCGAAGACCTTGGCGCCTGTCTTGGCAGCGTAGGTGAAGGCGTACTCGGCAACCACGCGGCAGGTGCGCCGCGAGAGCTTCTCAGTGCGGTAGGCGCGCTCGTCCAAGCCTTCGCCTTCGCGCCATTCTTTGGCGTTGTAGGCGTCGTCCACTGCCATGCGCACAACCGTGATCGGCGCGTAGACGCCGACATAAGGGCGCACTGACGGAATGCGGCGACCTGTGCGCAGGATCACCTCGCCTTTGATCGCTTCGCGCAGCAAGGCGTTCGGACTGCCGACGTCGCCTTTCTGCTCAGGCGTGATGGTGGCTGCTTTGATGCCATAGCCGAATTGATTCAACGCGGCAGCAGCTTCGTGGACGACGCCATTGTGCGTGGCGCGCCGATTCTCTAGCGAGAGATCGAACGGCAGGAATTCAAGGTCAAGGCGGATGACGCTCGGCTGCAACACGCGCAGCGCCTCAACCAGCAGTTCCTGACCTGTCTGGTCGCCTTGCAGCACAACAATAGTCGCTTTAGACATTCAAAGTCACTTTCAGGGACGCTCTAGATGTTATCTGGATCATGCCGAGCCTGCGCACGCACGTCAAGAGCCTTGCGCGGCGGATTGCGCCTGACTGCGTATGGCGATGGCGCGGTCAATCGTCTTGACCAGCGCATTCAGGCTGGCAGGCTTCGGCACCAGCAGATCGGCGCCTGCTTCAAGGCGGCGTGCTTCAAGGTTGCTGCCTTGATAAGCGCTCACAAAGACGATCGGCAGGTTGCGCGTGGCAGGCTGCAAGCGCAGCATCTTGCAGACGGTGAAGCCGTCCAGCTTGGGCATCATGATATCGAGCAAGATGCAATCAGGCTTCTCAGTCTCTGCTAAGGTCAAAGCGTGGGCAGGATCAGAGGTGGTGATCGCCGTGTAGCCGACTAGCTCTAGCATCATCTTCAGCAAGTTGAGCGTGTCAATCTCATCGTCAACCACAAGGATGCGTTTCATCGTTCAACCTCAAGGCAGTGCAGTCGGAGTCAGGACAGGTAACACGATCACGCCGCGCGATGGATCGGTCGCGGAGATGGCGGCGAGCGCCGCAAAGATGGCGACGCCTGCGAAGATGGCAGCCGCCGTCCGATCATCGCGTCCGCGCAAGAGCGAAAAAGTGCCGGGCAAGACCAGGACGAAGAAGAGCGAGTACAGGAAGTAGACCCAGCGCAAGTTCTCGCCTGCCAGCGTGCGCAGCAACCATACGACCAAGCCTGCTATGCCGAGCAGCGTGGCAGTCCACATGGCGCCCCAGAAGTTGCCGCCGAGTCCTTCGCCGCGCAGCGCGTTCAAGCCTGCCCATAAACCGAGAAACAGACAGAACAGGATATAGGCATTGCTGAGGATGACGCCGAGCGAATCGATAAAGTTCTGCATGGTGCAAGCTCAACCATCGTCGTTGCAACTGATCTCAAATGAGATTATAGCGGAAAAAAGCGGCGCGCGTCAGTGGTAGAACGCTGTGAGCGCGCTATCTCTGTGCGCGCTCACGAAAGGCTCAGATGAATTGGTGCGAGTCGGGCTGCATGACGATCTCGTTGACGACGGCAGGGCTAGGCGCGCTGAGCGCATAGAGCGCTACATCCGCGGCGGCTTCCGCGCTCAGCATCTTGGTGCGGTCAACGCGCATCTCAATTGTATCCCAAAAGTTCGTGTTCACGCCGCCTAAGTAGAGCAAGCTGAAGCGAATGCCGCGCTTGTTGAACTCCTCGCCAAGCGCCTTGATCCAGCCGACCACGGCGAACTTCGAGGCGCTGTAGCCGCCTGAGTTACGCATCACGTGCCTTCCCAAAATGCCGACAGGCACGACGAATTGCCCGCCGCCGTTGTTCAGCATGTGCGGAATGGCAGCGCGCGTGATGTAAAACAGCCCTTTGAAATTCGTCTCCCACATGCGATCCAAATCGGCTTCGCGCAGCTCCAGCGCGCTGCTGAGCGCGCCGACGCCTGCGCCATAGTAGACCGCGTCAATGCGTCCGTAGGTCGCTTGCGTCTCGCCGATCAGGTTCGCCACGTCGCTCTGCGCAGTCATGTCGGCGCTCACGGCGATGGCTTGTCCGCCGAGCGCCTTGACTTCATCGGCGAGCGCGGCAAGCTCCACATAAGTGCGCGCGCTCAAGGCGAGCTTAGCGCCTTGCGCGGCGAGCTTCAGCGCCAAAGCGCGACCAATGCCGCGGCTGGCGCCTGCGATCACGACAACTTTTTGCTGCATAGGCTCTCTCAATCCACTCTCAGCACAATCTTCCCGATGTTTTGGTTGCTTTCCATATACCTGTGCGCCGCCGCTGCCTCTGCCAGCGGAAAGACGCGGTCGAGGACGGGCTGCAGGCTGCCGCTCTGAAAGCGTGGCATGGCGAAGGACTCAAAGGCGCGCGTCAGGGCGATTTTTTGTGGCAACGGCGTGCGTCGCAAGGTCGTGCCTGTCACGCGCAGGCTTTTAGTGAGGATCGGCGCTAGATCGAGCGCAGGCGCTTTTGAGCCGCCCAAAAAGCCGATCAGCATCAAGCGACCGCCGATCGCCAAAGCGTCCAGATTCGCCGTCCAGTTGGGCGCGCCGATGAAATCCAAAAGGACGTCCACGCCGTGTCCGTTGGTAGCGCTGCGCACCACAGCCGCGAAGTCTTCCTGCTTGTAGTTGATGGCGAGCGTCGCGCCGAGTTCGCGGCACTTGGCGAGCTTGGCAGGCGCGCCTGCCGTGGCGAAGACCTGCGCGCCTGCTTCGCGCGCCAGCTGAATAGCCGCCGTGCCGACGCCGCTGCCGCCGGCATGGATCAGGACGCGCTCGCCTGCTTGCAAGCCGCCTAGCGTGAACAGATTCAAGTGAGCGGTCAGAAATGCCTCTGGAATCGCCGCCGCCTGTTCCCAAGTGAGCGACTCTGGCACGCGCATCGCCATGCCGAGCGGCACGCAGGCGTACTCAGCATAGCCGCCGCCTGTCACCACTGCCATGATGCGCTCACCAATGGCGAACGGCGCGCCTAACGGCGCGCGCACAACTTCGCCCGCCACTTCCAAGCCGAGGATTGGCGATGCATCAGGCGGCGGCGGATACGCGCCGCGCCGTTGCAACAGGTCGGCGCGATTGAGCGCGGTCGCGCGCACGCGGATCAGCAGTTCATCAGCGGCAGGCTCAGGCTCAGGCGCTTCGCCTAAGTACAGCACGTCCGCGCCGCCGACCGAGTCGTACAGAATGGCGCGCATGATCTCAAGTCTTCAGCGCCGCCTGCGCTTGCGCTTTCGCGTCGCGCATTTGCGGCAAGTGATCGTCCCAGTGCAGCAGACCGAGCAGCAAGTTCGCAGGCGCGTTCAGCCGTCCGAAGAAGGCGAGATACTGTTCAGGCAGCTCGCGGTAAACGTCCAGATGTGGCGGCTCAGGCAGCGTATCCAGACAGGCTAGGCACATGCGCCGACTCTCTTCCAAGCGTCCAATGACTTGCGCGCGCGTCGTGTACGTGCGCCAATCAGGCTCGTAGCGCAGCCTGCCGCCGATCGGCACGCCGCGTCCCAGCACTGAGCAGAACGCCGCGCCTTCTTCAAGGCTCGCCGTCACGTGCAGCACAAGGTGCGCCAAATTCCAACCGATGTGCTGATCTGCCTCAGGCGCGAATGGATCGTGCGCTTCAGGATCGTGCGGCTCGAAGACGAGCATGGCGTCGTCGCAATCCGCCAGCAGATCGAGCGTGACATTGATATAGCCATGCACGGCAAGCCGCAGGTCGTGGAAAGTGAAGCGCTGCGCAAAATCCAGCAGCTTGACGCCATCAGCGCGCACAGGCGAAAAATCGATCAGCATTAGATACGCTACCTCGCTATGTCTCTGCTGCGAATTATCGCAGGACGCTCGCCGAATGCCGAATGGCTAGGAAACTTGCGCAGCGCTCAGCTGCTTCTCGCGCCCTGCGACAATCTGCGCTAAGCGCTCGACCGCGATGCGCTGCTTGCGATAGAAATCCGCATCGCTCATCGCCAATTTGCGCGCCACGTCGCGCACTTTTTGCCCTTTGACGAAGCGCAAGTCTAGGATGTTGTAAAGCGTCCATTCGGCAGCCGTCAAGCTGTACGCGCTGTGTGGCTTCAGCGACTCGATCGCGCTGTTCAGCACAGCGCGCACTGCCTTCGCTGCGTCGCCGCCTTGCTCAGCGAGCTTAGCTTGCACTTGCTGCAAGCGCATCAGCCGCGCGTCGGTCAGGCGCGCGCCGCCCCAGTAATCGCGCAGCGCGCCCCAGATCACCTCGACGAATTCAGGCGTCGCTTCCGGCGACCCTTGCTCTGTCAAGCGCGCTGCCTCAGCCGCGTTGCCGTAGCGTACGCTCGCGCCTTCCAAGCTGACCACTGCGCTCGACTCGATGATATCCTCAAGCCGCGCGAACAGCTCCGCCTGCAGACGCATATCGTCCAGCACGCGCGCCGCCCGCTGATACAACACGCGGAAGACCGCTGCCTCTTCTGCCTGCAGATCAGGCGCCGCGCTGCGCGCCCAGATGCCCAGGGCGCCGATCAGCCGCCCGCCGCGCCCGCTGCGCAGCCCGATCAGCCAGAACGACTGCCATGCCACCAATTCGATCTGCTCATCCGCGCCCGCCTGAACGCCGTTGAGCGCATGTTGTCCGCCGTTAGCGTGAAACAAACTGCCCAAGCGCGCCGTCTCCAGCGCCTCAGGCGTTGGCTGCAACGGACCGACCTGCTGCTCAAGCGTCACGCGCTCGCCGTTCAGCGACGCCACAAACGCGCTCGGCACGCGCAGATAATCGCAGATCGCCGCCAAAGTCGCCTCGAGCAGCTGCTTAGCGTCGTCGCGCGTCAACAAATGCTGGCTCAGCGCTTGCAATTGCCGCGCTTGCTCTTGATCGTCGGTATAGATCAGCTTCTGCTCGATGATCGGAATGGCGAGCGTGAACAGCCACTGCAAGCCCATCACTGTCGCCACTGCCACGAATGGCATCAGCGCGCCGCTTGGAATGCCGAAGACCGAGAGACGCGGCACGTACAAAATGACCACCAACACCGCGATGCCTGTGATCGGACCGCGCAACATGAAGCTGAGCAACTCCGCCTTGATCATCCGATCAGGCTTCTTCGGACCGAAGAACGCCAACGGATACGCCATGAACGCCAGCATCAGCACAATGCCCAAGTTGCCGATGTTGATCAAAAGCCAGAGCAGCCTAGCATCTGCCTCTGCCACGTTCGGAAAGAGCAGCGAGAACGGAAAAACGCCCGCCATCGGCGTGACCAGCGCGAAGAGCAAATACGTCATGCGCCGATAAGTCGCCCGCGTCAGGCAGCGCCGCCGCGCGCGCAGCACATTGTTGAAAGCGAAGAGCGAAGCGATCACAAAATAGACCACAAACAGCGGAAATAACGCGCCTGCCTGCATGATTTCCAATGGCTGCATCAGCAGATCGCGCACGATCAAATCTGTAGTGCAGGCGAGCGCGAAGAACAGCGCCGCAAAAGCGTAGAGCAGCCGCACAATGCGCCGCCTTCTGCCGCGCGAACGCAAGCCGGTCGTCGCCAAGAGCGCGTCTGAGAGATGAAAGAGCGCGGCAGGCGCAAAGGCGATGCCCAGCCACTCAAGGCGCAACAGCGTCTCGATCGTCTGCGGCGCGCGGCTGATCGCCACCAGCACGTCGCCGATGTATATCGCGCTGACGCAGCCCAGCAGCACGCTGGAAGCGCGCGTGACGCGATCGCGCGGACCGTGCGAGAGATTGTACAGCAACATTGAAGCGGCAATGATGACCGTCGCTGCCGTCAGCACTTCGTTGATTTGCCTTGAGAGCGCGATGAACAGATCGTCAGTCATATGCAATTCTATAGATTCTCACAGGTGCCTTATATGCGCACTGTTTGCCCGAAGAAAAGCGCCACATCGCCATTGGCAAAATATAGATCGTTGTAGCCACAAAAGACCAAACCATTCCGCTGCGCAAAGCAAATGGCAGGATAATTCTTGGTCTGCACTTCGATCCACAGATGGCGCAAGCGATGCAGCTGCGCGTGTGCGTAGGCAGCGCTCAGCAGCGCCGTGCCGATCTTCTGACGGCGCGCCGCAGCGTCCACGCCCAGCTCGGCGATCTGCGCCGCGCCGCGCTCGCGCACAAAGCGCAGGATCGCGTAGCCGCGCAAGGCGCCGCCTTTTTCCGCCACCATGAACGCGCCTGTCGCGCTTTCCCATGCCAAGGCAGCGCTCAGCAGGCTCTCTGTGCGCGGATACGTCACGCGCATCAGGCGTGGCAGCCGCGCCGTGCGCAAACCGATTGCAATAGCGCCGCTCTCATCGCCGCGCACGTCCAATTGCCATACGTAATCCGTCTCGTAGGAAAGATCGAAGGCGAGACATGCGGACAAGTCGTCAGGCGTCGCGGCGCGAATGCTCACCGAAGCTACGCTCACCATAGCCTTATAATTCTACTCAATCTCGCGCCGAAAGTGTAGATATTTGCAATTGCGCGCTGCGCCCTGTACAATCCACAACTATGTTCTTACGAACATCTGATACAACCGAATCTAAAAAAACTGAGCCTACACGAACTACACATGCGTAAAAAACTGATCGAAGTTGCCCTGCCACTGGACGCCATCAACGCCGCCTGCGTCCGTGAGAAATCCATCAGGCATGGACATCCCAACACGCTGCATTTATGGTGGGCCCGGCGACCGTTAGCCGCCGCCCGCGCCGTGATCTTCGCCTCGCTGGTGGACGATCCCGACGATCCGAGCGCGCCGCCCGAATTCGTGGAAGCCTGCCGTGCGCTGCCCATAGGCGAGAACGCCGCCCGCGCCGATACGCCGCGCATGAGGCTCTTCGATTTCATCGAGCGCCTTGTGACGTGGGAAGCCACCACTGATGAGCGCCTGCTGGCGCAAGCCCGACGGCTGATTCGGCTCTGCGCGCAAGGCGATCCGCCGCCCGTCTACGATCCGTTCGCCGGCGGCGGCACGATCCCGCTAGAGGCGATGCGGCTTGGGCTGCAAGCCTGCGCCGGCGACCTGAACCCTGTGGCAGCCTTGATCAACAAGGCGCAGATCGAGATTCCGCAGCGCTTTGCAGGGCTGCCGCCCGTCAACCCTGAGGCGCGCAAGCTGCGCGGCATGACCTGGCGCGGCTACACAGGTCTGGCGGACGACGTGCGCTACTACGCCCGCTGGATGCGCGACCGCGCTCAGGAGCGCATCGGGCAATTCTATCCAACGCACAACGGCGAGACCGTCATTGCATGGCTATGGGCGCGGACGGTCAAGAGTCCCAATCCGATCGTCAACGCGCCCGTGCCGCTCGCCCGCACCTTCATCCTGAGCAAGAAAAAAGATCGCGAATGCTGGGCGCGCCCGATTGTGGACGGCAATCGCGTCCGTTTTGAGATCGTCAGCGGCACGCCGCCCAAAGGCGAAGATGGCACCGTGAACCGCAAAGGCGGACGTTGCTTGATCTCAGGCGCGCCGATCCCGCTCGAATATATCCGCGCCGAAGGCAGGGCAGGACGGCTTGGCGCGATGCTGATGGCGATCGTGACCGAAGGGCAGGGCGGGCGCAATTACTGCGCGGCGGACGACGGGCAGGAGCAGCTCGCGCACTCTGCACAGCCCGAATGGCGCCCAGAAGAGGCGATCGCTGAGATCGCGATGGGCTATAGAGTGCAAAATTACGGCATGGATACTTACGGCAAGCTCTTCGCACCGCGCCAGCTGCTCGCCCTGACCACTTTCAGCGAGTTGCTGGCGGCGGCGCGCGCGCAAATCCGCGCCGATGCGGCGGCAGCCGGCTTGCCCGAAGATGACGCGCCGCTGCGCGAAGGCGGGCGCGGCGCCCGCGCCTACGCCGAGGCGCTGAGCGTCTATCTGGCGTTCGCCGTGGATAAAGCCGCCGATTATTGGTCAACCATCTGCACGTGGCACAACAATAACCAGACAATACGCAATACTTTCACGCGGCAGGCTATCCCGATAACTTGGGATTACGCCGAGGCGAACCCGTTCTCTGGGTCGGCGGGCAGTTGGCTGAATCTTGCGGACTGGGTGAGCCGTGCCGTCGAGCGCCTGCCTGCAGGTACAGAGAGCAGTAAAGCCTTCCAAAAGGATGCCTGCTCATTTGACTTGGGATCATTGAGCTACAGTCGTGTGGTAGTCATCACTGCCGATCCGCCCTACTACGATAATATCAGCTACGCTGAGCTATCCGATTTCTTCTACGTCTGGCTGCGCAGGGCGCTGCAGGATGTGTATCCCGAGCTGTTCGAGCTGATCCTGACGCCCAAAGCGCCTGAGCTGGTCGCCGCCGCGCACCGACACGGCGACAAAGCAGCTGCCACGCGGCATTACGAGGACGGCATGAAGGCGGTCTTCGGCAGGCTTCACGATCTCGCCACGCCCAAGTATCCGATGACCGTCTTCTACGCCTATAAGCAGCAAGAGCTGATCGCGCCTGAAGCCGAAGACGACGCTGACGATCTCGACGATGAGGACGCGGCGTCCGAAGGGATGGCGGAGCAGCCGCTGCGCGCCAGCACCGGCTGGGAGACCATGCTCAAGAGCCTAGTCGAGTCGGGCTTCAGCGTCGTCGGCACGCTGCCGCTCAAGACGGAGCTGGGCAATCGAATGGTAGCCAAAGGCACCAACGCCCTAGCGTCGTCCATCGTCCTCGTCTGCCGTCCGCGTCCTGCGGACGCGCCTGCCATCTCGCGCCGCGAATTCCTCAAAGAGCTGCGCCAAGAGCTGCCCGAGGCGCTCAGGGCGCTGCAGAGCGCCAACATCGCGCCTGTTGACTTGGCGCAGGCGAGCATCGGACCTGGCATGGCGGTCTACAGCCGCTACAGCGGCGTGCGGCAAGCCGATGGGACGCCGATCGGCATTCGCGAGGCGCTCGGCATGATCAACGCCTTGCTGGACGAATACTTGGCGGAGCAAGACGGCGCGCTGGACGCTGAGACGCGCTTCGCCGTGGAGTGGTTCAAGCAGCGCGGCTTTGAGGCGGGCGATTACGGCACGGCAGAAGTGTTGGCGCGCGCCAAAAACGTCGCCGTCGCGCGCCTTGAAGAGATCGGGCTGCTGCAGGCGAAGGGCGGCAAGGCGCGCCTGCGCCGTTGGCAAGAATACGACCTGAACGGGCGCGCGCCTGCGCCTGATCAGCGCAAGTGCATCTGGACGGCGGCGCATCACTTGGCGGCGCGCCTTCAGGAGCGCGGCGAGCGCGGCGCGGCGGAATGCCTGCGCGCGCTGCCGTCCGAGACGCGCGAAGAGGCGCGCCTTCTGGCGTATCGGCTCTACAACATCTGCGAGCAGAAGGCGTGGGCGCAGCTTGGGCAGGTGTATAACGAATTAGTGGTCAGTTGGTCGGGCATCATAGATGCGCTGAGCGATCTAGAGCAGCAGGATAAGCAAAAACGTCTAGAACTTGATGCGAGTTAGTGTGGCGAGGATGACGAAATGACGCGATCCAACCGTGAGCGAGTCGGCGCGCTTTTGGAAATTTTGCGAGATGGGCTCGGTCCGTACGTGCTGCGCGAACTCAAAGCGTATAACGCGGCGGGCTACTTGCAGGCGGTCTCTGAGGAGTCGTACGATCGGCGCGTTTTTGCGAACGACGATGAGGCGCTGCGCAGCATTGACGTCGCCGGCTGGCTGGGCTTGATGGTGGGCGCTTGGAACGATATCTTCCGCAATAAGCTAGGGCAGGGCGAGCGCTCTTACGCGCATGAGCTGCTCGACGTGCGCAATAGGTGGGCGCATCAAGAGCCGTTCACGGACGATGGAGCGCGGCGTGCGGCGGATACGGCAGTGCTGCTGCTCAGGGCGATCGGCGCGACGGCGCAGGCGGATCGCGCGCACGCGATCCTAGACGAATTGTTGGCATTGCGCGCGCAGGCAATGGCGCAGCAAGCGCAGCCGATGCCAAGCGCGGCGCCGATCGAGTCGCCTGTGCCACAAGGCTTGCTGCCGTGGCGTTTCGTGATCGAGCCACATCCTGACGTGGCGAGCGGCAGGTATGCGCAGGCGGAATTCGCCGCCGATCTGGCGCAGGTGCTGCAGGGCAAGGCGACTCTGGAATACGGCGATCCGCGCGAGTTCTTCAGGCGCACATACTTGACGCAAGGGCTGCTGGAATTGCTGGTGACGGGCATCAAGCGCTTGAGCGGGCAAGGCGGCGATCCTGTCGTCCAGCTGCAGACGAATTTCGGCGGCGGCAAGACGCACAGTATGTTAGCGCTCTATCATCTCTTCAGCGGTCAGATCGTCTTCAGCGATGTGCTGGGCAGCGAGGCGCTGCGCAGGCGCGTGGGCGACATAGACGAGCGTCTTGAGGCGCGGCGGGCGGTCATCGTCGGCACGGCATTCAGTCCAACTGAGCCGCGGCGCTACGCGGATTGCGTCACGCGCACGCTGTGGGGCGATATCGCCTATCAGATCGGCGGCGTAGAGGCGTATAGCATCGTCGAGCGCGCCGATCAGAGCGGCGTGAATCCTGGCGCGGATACGCTGCTGCAGCTTCTGGAGCAGCACGGTCCGGTCTTGATCATCATTGATGAGCTAGTGGCTTTTGCGCGCAATCTGTACAACGTCAGCGAGCGGCTGCCGGTCGGCTCGTTCGAGTCGATCATGTCGTTCATGCAGTCGCTGACGGAAGCGGTCAAGCGTTCCAGCGATTCAATGTTGGTGATCGCGATTCCACAGAGCGATATCGAAATCGGTGGCGAAGGCGGCAGAGTGGCGCTGGAGATGTTGAGCAATACAATCGGGCGGCTTGAATCGGTCTGGCGTCCAATCACGGCGACGGAGAGCTTCGCGATCGTCAAGCGGCGGCTGTTCGCGCAAGAGATCAACGCGGCGGCGCGCGACGCAGTGCTAGATGCGTTCTGCAAGCTATACGCCAAGCACAAGACGGAATTTCCGCGCAACGCGACCGAGAGCGCCTATCGCAAACTGATGGAAGAGACGTATCCGATCCATCCTGAATTGTTTGAGCGGCTGTATGAGGATTGGTCAACGCTCGATCGCTTTCAGCGCACGCGCGGCGTCTTGCGGCTGATGGCGGCAGTGATTCACGATCTGTGGCAGCGCAACGATCAATCGCTGCTGATCATGCCGTCGTCGCTGCCGCTCGATTCGCGCAATGTGCGCAACGAGCTGCTGCGCTACTTGCCTGAGAATTGGGCGGCTATCGTGGATAGCGACGTTGACGGCGAGCATTCCAAGCCATATCAGATCGATCAGAGCGTCTCGCGCTTGGCGAAGCACAGCGCGAGTCGGCGTGTGGCGCGCACGATATTCGTGGGAAGCGCGCCATCGGTGGCAGGTCAGCAGGTGCGCGGCATCGAGGAATCGCACATTCGCTTGGCAGTCATGCAGCCGGGCGAGCCAATTGATGTGTTCGGCGATGCGCTGCGGCGGATGATCAATCAATTGACGTATCTGTACACGAACGGCAGCCGCTATTGGTACGATACGCGACCGACGGTCAATCGCATTGTGCAGGATCGTCTGCAAGCCATCAGCGAAGAGCTGATTTACGAGGAAGCGGTCAGGCGCTTACGAGAAGATCGTCAGCTGCGCGCGGATTTCAACGCATTGGTGATCGCGCCGAGCGAATCGAGCGAGATCAGCGATGAGCAGCGCGTGCGCTTGGTTGTGCTGTCGCCGCAGCATACGCATAGCCAGCGCACGGATCGTTCGGAAGCGCAGGAAAAAGCGCGCGAATTTCTTGAGAATCGCGGCAGCGCAGCGCGTTTGTATCGCAATACGTTGGTGTTCGTCGCGCCTGATCGCAGAGCTGCCGAAGATTGGAAGCAAGCGATAGCTGAATATTTGGCTTGGAAATCTGTGGAAAGCGAAGCTGAGACGCTCAACTTAGACGCGCAGCAGATCAAGCAAGTGAGCGGCGCGCTTGAACGCATTGAGAAGACGTTGCAAGCGCGCGTGCAAGAGACGTATTGCTGGCTGATCGTGCCAACGCAGGACGAGCCGCTCAAGCAAATTGACTTCAAAGCGCAGCGCATCAACGGCGCAGAGAGCTTCATCAAGCGCGCTATCAGCAAGTTGTATCAAGAGGAATCTCTGATTCGCGCTTGGTCGCCTGACGATCTGCGCTTGCATCTTAACCGTTACTTGTGGCGCGATCAGCCGCATTTAGAATTGAAGCAATTATGGAATTATTTGACAAGCTATTGTTATTTGCCGCGCCTGCGCGATAGCGCCGTGTTAATCAATACAATTCAGCAAGGCATAGCGCGCGAAGATGCGCCTTTTGCCTATGCTTCAGCGATCAGTCCGCGCGGTACTTATAGAGATTTGACGCTTGGCAGCAGCGCGTTCGTCCGTCTGGATGAGAACGCGCTGATCGTTCGCGCAGAAGTGGCACAGGCGCAGCTGGCGATGAAGCGCCAGGCAACGCCGAGCGATATCGCGTCGGCAACGCGCACGATGCCATCTGCGGCGCCGACGACGCAAGCGCAGAGCGGCACAGCGCGCGCCGAAGCGCTGCCTGTGCGCAAGCCATTGCGCAGGCACTATCGCGGCAGCGCAAAGCTCGATATGCGGCGCTTCAGCCAAGACGTGCAGCTGATTTTCGACGAGATCATCCAACATCTGGTCAACACGCGCGATGCAACAGTCACAATCACGCTCAGGATCGAAGCTGAGTGCGAAGATGGCTTCGACGATGCAACTGTGCGCACTGTCAGCGAGAATGGCAACACGCTGAAATTCATTGAGAATAAGTTTGATAGCTAAGCGAATTCTCACGACGATTCGCGCTACGCCGCGCTGCCGTAAGCGCGCCAATGCGCCAAAAGACGCTCAGCTATCTGCATTTGCGAGCGGCGCTCATCAGAATATAATAGCGACAAGGCTCAGTGGCTTGTAGGAAGAGTGCGCCATGACCGAGAGACGCGACACTGAAAAACGCGATATCTTCATCAGCTATTCGCGCGCCAACACCGATTTCGCGCGCGATTTGTACGCCAAGTTGCAGGCGCTCGGCTTCACGCTGTGGCGCGACCGCAACGACATGATAGGCGGCGAGAATTGGTGGCAGCAAATTCAAGAGGCGATCCGCGGCGTGCAGAACATGGTCTTGGTCATGTCGCCCGACGCGCTGCGCTCGGAAGTGGTCGCCGATGAATGGCGCTACGCCAGGCAGGTCGGCACGCGCGTCATCCCTGTCCTCGCTGAGGACGTGGACTTCAGCACTGTGAAGCGCTGGATGAAGAAGCGCGATTGGTACGACTTCCGCGAAGGCGCGCCCAAGCGCGACCTGATCTGGGAAAAATTCATCGCGCTGCTGCGCAAGCCGTACGAGCGCCGCCGCGTGCCGTTCACAGCGCCTGCCAAGCCCGAGCATTACGTTGAGCGCCCTGGCATTTTCCAGCGCGCCAAGGCGCTCTTGCTGCGCGAGAGCGACGCCGATCAGAATACAGTGGCGCTGACCACCGCCTTCCGCGGCGGCGGCGGCTTCGGCAAGACCACGCTCGCCATCGCGCTCTGCCACGACCCAGAAGTGCGCGAGCGCTTCGACGACGGCGTGCTATTCGTCGTCTTAGGCGAGCAGCCAGATATCGTGGCGCTGCTCAACGATCAGATCGCGCTGATCAGCGGCGAGCGCCCTGCCTTCACCGATCTGAACGCGGCTGCCGCGCGCTTCCGCGAGCTGGTGGACGGCAAAGACATGCTGATCGTGCTGGACGACGTCTGGGATGAAGCGCACGCCAAGCCGTTCAAGGAAGGCGAGCGCGCCGTGCGCCTGATCACCTCGCGCAGCGCGACGATCACCAACGCGCTCGGCGCGCGCGGCGAGAACGCGCTGGAAGTGAGCCAGATGGCGCCTGACGAAGCGGCGGAGCTGCTCTTGGCGCGCCTTGCGCCTGAGCGGCGCCCTGCCGAGCGCGGTCAATTCATCGCCTTCGCCGCCGAACTTGGCGGCTGGGCGCTCTTGCTGAACTTGGCGGGCGCGCACATCGCCGATTTTGTGGAGAACGACGGCATGAGCGCGCACGAGGCGCTGGCGGAAGAGCGCGCGCGCCTGCGCGAATACGGCTTCGCGATATTCGACCCTAAGGACGAGACGGCGCGCGATAGGGCGATCGGCGCCAACCTTGCCCTGAGCCTGAAGCGCTTGGGCAAATGGCAGGAGCGCTTCGAGGAATTGGCGATCTTCCCTGAGGATGCCGATGTGCCGCCTGCGGCGATCGGCAAGCTGTGGCGCGCCTGCGCAGAGCTGAGCGAAGGCGATACTAAGGAAGCGCTGCGCGCCATGCAGCGGCTCTCGCTCTTCGCAGCCTACCAGATGAGCGAGGCGAGCCAGTCCGCAGAGCCGCAAGACCAGACGAGCAAGCCGCGCAAGTTCGTGCGGCTGCACAACGTGATCCGCAAATACCTGCGCGGCAGGCTGGGCGCACGGCTGCCCGAGCTGCACAAGAAATTCTTGGGCGCCTACGGCGTAGAAAATTGGGCAGATTTGCCGCGCGACGAGCCGTATTTATGGGACTACTTAGCATACCACTTGCTAGAAGCGCATAAGCGCGCTGAGCTGCGCGCCGCGCTGCTGGACTGCCGCTACCTGCAGGCGAAGCTGGACGCGCGCGACGCCAACGCGCTGCTGAGCGACTTCGATGCCTTGTTGAGAGATGGCGACGACAAGCCTGTTCGCTTGGTGCGGCAGGCGGTTTCGATGAGCGCGCACGTATTGACAGAATACAAAGCGGCGTTAGCGCACCAACTTTACGGCAGGCTGTACGCTTACCGAGAACTCGCTGAGATCGCAGCGTTGCGTGCGCAGACCGCACCGCGCGCCCTGCTGCCGCTGAGCGAGCCGACGCACCTGCAGGCGGGCGGGCATCTGCTGCGCACCTTGCGCGGGCATCGGGATAAGGTCTGGGGCGCGCTGGAGCTGCGGGACGGGCGGCTGCTCTCGTGGGCATGGGACAATACGCTCCGTCTGTGGGCGGCGGACGGGACTGAGATAGCCATCTTGCGCAGGCATGAGGGTGAGGTCAGGGGCGCGCGGGAGCTGCGGGACGGGCGGCTGCTCTCGTGGGCTGAGGACAGGACGCTCCGTCTGTGGGCGGCGGACGGGACTGCGCTGACCGTCTTGCGCGGGCATCGGGATGAGGTCTTGGGCGCGCTGGAGCTGCGCGACGGACGGCTGCTCTCGTGGTCTCTTGACCAGACGCTGCGTCTGTGGGCGGCGGACGGGACTGAGCGCGCCGTCTTGCGCGGGCATGAGGGTTGGGTCTATGGCGCGCTGGAGCTGCGGGACGGGCGGCTGCTCTCGTGGTCAGAGGACAAGACGCTCCGTCTGTGGGCGGCGGACGGGACTGAGCGCGCCGTCTTGCGCGGGCATGAGGGAAGTATCGAGGGCGCGCTGGAGCTGTGGGACGGGCGGCTGCTCTCGTGGGCAGGCTATCCAG
>DAOTWB010000260.1:0-9065 GCA_034436235.1 Anaerolineae bacterium | reverse complement strand
TCAAAGGCGACGCTCAACAGCATCCGATTGGCGTCGTCGTCGTCGAGCAGCAAGGCGCGATGTTCATAGAATTGCGGTTCAGCAGATGAGTCAGTCATGATCGGCGCTTTCTGTGCTGTTTGTAAGTGCTTCACGATTAACTCGTTCATTGTCATATGCGCTTCCCTGCGGCACATGCCGCATTAATGCGATTCCCAGACATGCTCGCCTGCCAGCAAGCGCTGAATGCTCTGCGGAAAACGGTCGAAATTGAGTGGCTTCGCCAAAAAGCCGTTGAAGCCTGCTTCTTCGGCGCGTTTCACGTCATCGGGCATCACTTGCGCAGTCATAGCGGCGATTGGCGTCTTGGCAAAACGCGGATCGGCGCGCAACTGCGCAAGGATGTGATAACCATCATGGCTGCCGGGCAGCCGCAAGTCCAGCAGCACCAGATCAATCGGCGGCAGCGCAGCAAGGCAGCTCTCTAACTGCCGCCACGAGGCAAAAGCATGAACGCGCTGAATGCCGAGCATGTTGAGCATCGCCACAGTGAGCATGGTATTCAACGGCTCATCTTCCACCAGTAGGACGTTCACCTCAGCGTAGGTGTCGCTCATCTGTTCCGAGTCGCCCCTGCGCAATCGCCGCACATCAGTTGATCGGCAAGCTGAACGAGACTGTTGTGCCGACGCCAAGCTGACTCTCGATCCACATATCGCCGCCGTGTAGCTGCACAAAACGGCGGCTGATCGGCATTCCCAGACCGGTACCGCTCGCTGTCTCCTGCAGCACGTTATCAATTTGCTTGAACTCTTCAAAAACTTTTGGCAAATCCTCAGGTTTGATGCCGACTCCTGTATCGCGTACGGAGAAGATCACATGCTCGCCTTGTTGCGCCGCGCGCAAAGTGATGCTGCCTTGCACAGTGAACTTCGCCGCATTGCTGATCAGGTTGAGCAGCACCTGCCGAATGCGCCGTCCGTCTATGTTGAGCATCGGCAGATCGTCATCGAACTCGCGATGTAGCGCAATGCCTTTATCTTTGGTCAAGCCGATCAAGGTGGACATCACGCCTTTCAGCAGCGGCGCCAGTGGCGTCGGCTCGCGGCGCAGTTCCATCTTGCCCGCTTCGATCTTGGCGAGATCGAGGATATCGTTGATCAAGCCGAGTAAGTGCTGACCGCCATCGTGGACGTAGCCGAGGTAGTTGCGCTGCTGCTCGGTCACAGGTCCGGCGTGACCGTCCATGACGAGCCGCGTGAAGTTGATCACAGCGTTCAGCGGCGTGCGCAGCTCGTGACTCATGTTATTGATGAACTCGGTCTTCAGGCGATTCGCCTGCACAGCTGCCGCGCGCGCGTTTTCAGCCTGCTGGCGCGAGATTTCGAGCGCTGCGTTCGCCTTTTGCAGCTCGCTGTTGCGCTGCTCTAACTGCTCGAAGAGCCGCGCATTGCGCAACGCAATGCCGGCGTGCGCCGCCAACGCTTGCAACAGATCAACTTCTTCGTCCGTGAAATCGCGGTAAGTGCTGGTCTCAACCGCCAAAATGCCGTACAGCTCATCGTAGTACAAGACAGGCACCGCTAGCTCAGAGACCATGCCTGCCACGATTGCTTGCGTGGCGAGCGACGTGCGCTGATCGGCGCGGATATCAGGTGTGCGCGCAGGCAAGCGCGCCCATGCTACCAGACCTTTCAGGTCTTCTTTCAAGCGCGAGCGGATCAGTTGCGCAGTGGCTTGATCGATGCCTGCCCATGCCACTGGACGCAGCTCGCCGCTCTCGAAGTTCACGTCGAGCAGGATGCTCATCTGAGCATCGAGAATTTCGCAAGCCGCCTCCACGATTCGTTGCAACAATTCTTCGCTGGAAAGACGCGCCGTCAGGTCTTGGGCAAGACGCTGAAAGCTATCGAAGCGCGCGATGGTCTGTTGGCTCTCGGCAAGGCGATGCGCCGTGGCGAGCGTGGCGCTGATCAACGTTATGACGCGGTCAATCGCGGCACGGGCAGGCTCAGAGAGCGCGGCAGGGCGCGTTGCGTACAGCCCTAGCACGCCCAGCAGCTGATTATCGTGAAGCAGCGGCACGATGTACGCGCTCTGCGTCTCAGGCGGAATAGGCGTCAGGCGCTTCTCACGCGCCACTGTCTCCACATAATAGTGACGCCGTCCCATCGCCACTTCGCCGTAGATCGAGTAGCCGAGCTTGATCGTCTCAGGCAGCTCAGCAAGTTGCGCACCGAAGCACATCGGCTTGCTGAGCCGATTGGCAGCCGATTCGTGCAAGTAGATGACCACGCATTCCACGCCTGCGCGCTCGATCAGCCACTCGCCCGCCTGCTGTAGCAGCATCCGCGCATCCGCTTGACCTGCCAAGCGCAGCGCCAAATCCGTAACCGAGATCGGCAGCTCACTGACGGGCGATTGATACTGCCCTGTCAGGCGCGCTAGGTCAGCTGCCGAGACCTGCCGTCTGCCGAACAACGCATTCAAAAAGCCGAGAAAGCCTGTGCGCGTTCCCACATGCCCTGCCTTCCGCGCGTTGCGCGCAGTTGTTTCGCCGTCGCGAATAGTATGGCAGAATTTGCTACGAAATTCCGTTAACAGTCATTTAAGTTCAGTTTAACAGCTTGTAAGGACGCACGTTGTGCAGCGACCTGCGAGAATTTGCAGTCGCCAAAAGATTGCAGCGCGCCCTAGATGGTGGAAAGACGCTCAGCAGCGCTAGAGCATGACGCGCTGCTGATAACACATATCCAAAAAGTAGGTGTGTAGGCGCGTATCAGCGATCAGCTCAGGATGGAAGGCAGTCGCCAGCAGATGCCCTTGCTGCGCCGCCACAATGCGACCGTCAGGCAGGCGCGCCAGCACGCGCACGCCTGCGCCAACCGACTCGATGATCGGCGCGCGGATGAACACGGCGCGCAACGGCGTCTCAAAGCCTTCGATCAGCAGATCGGCGCTGAAGCTATCCACTTGTCGTCCGAAGGCGTTGCGTGTGACCGTGATATCCATCACGCCGAAGTGCGCCGCCTGCCCTGTGATGCGCTTGGCGAGCAGAATAGCGCCGGCGCACGTTCCCCAAGTTGGCTTGTGCGCCACGAACGCGCGCAACGGCTCGTAGAGTCCGCTGGCGCGCGCCACAGTGCTGATGGTCGTGCTTTCGCCGCCTGGCATGATCAGTCCGTGCAAGTCGGCGAGCTGCTCAGGTTTGCGCACCTCAATCGGTCGCGCGCCGATCTGCTGCAACATAGCCGCATGTTCAGCAAAATCGCCTTGCAGAGCGAGTACGCCGATGTTCAGCATGGTCGTTCTCCTGTCTGTTAGTCGAAGACAATGATGTGCAAGCGCTTCGGTCCATGAACGCCTAAGATGATCTGCATCTCGATATCGCCCGTGCGGCTCGGTCCTGTCACAAACGCCACGCTGCGCGCGCGCTGCAAGGTCTGCGCGCCGTGCGCGAGCAGCCAATCTTCAGGGCGCGCAAAAAGCCGCGACTGCGGCAGCAGCGCGATGTGAGTCGGCGGCAGCAGCGATGGCAAGCGACCTTGCCCTGAGCCGCTCGCCAGCACGAGCGTGCCTGTGGTAGCGAAGGCAGCGTCAGCGCCGCTGATGCCGATTGGCACGTCGTTCAAGGCGCGGTAGACCTCGTAGCGCGCAGCGCCTTGCGCTTGCGGCAAAATCGGCTGCACGCCAATGGACTCAAGCGCTTCAGGCACGCCTTGAAGCGGCAGTTGCTGCCAGAGAAGCGCACTTGAAGCGTTCTGGGCGCGCAGAATGCCGAGCAAAGCGTCTAGGGCGCTCTCAGCATCGGCGACGTGCTGGAAGACGACGTTCAGCCGCTCCACTTCGGCGCGGAAGCGCGCCAAAAGCGACTCCGAATCGTCCAAGCGCGTGACGGGCAGCGGCTGCGCAGGCGCGCTGAGCACTTCCTGGAAGTCAGGGCTGCGCTGCTGCAACCGAGCGAGTATGGCAGCGCGCGCTGCAGAGGTCTCCAAGCTCATGGCTCACTGCTCACGTTGACGCTCACGCCATAGCTGACGGAAAGACTTCGCCGCAAACGGCGGAAAATCGCGATTCTCTGTCCAGTTGCCCAACAGCGGCACAGGCAATCGCCGCACTTGACCGTTGCTGCTCGCCATGGCGCGTGTGGCAAGGCGCGCTGCCGCGCCGCCCAGCTCGTAAAGCACTGGCGAGGTCATCAGGCGCGCCCAGGCGGCAATGCCTGCGCTGAGCGCAGGCGGCGCCTCGCCTTCGGTCACCAAGTCGGCGCGCAGCCGCAAGAGCATATCAGGGATGTTGATCATCACAGGACAAGCCGCTTGGCACGCGCCACACAGACTGCTGGCGTGCGGCAGCGGCGCCGCATTGGCGACGCCTTTCAGCAGCGGCGTGATGACCGCGCCAATCGGACCTGAGTAAACCCAGCCGTAGGCGTGTCCGCCGACGTTTTGATAGACGGGACAGACGTTCAGGCACGCGCCGCAACGGATGCACGCTAAGGACTCAGCGTATTCCGTCTCGCGAATGCGGCTGCGTCCATTGTCCAACAAGATCACGTACATGAAAGCCGGTCCATCAGGCTCGTCAGGCTGCGCGGCGCCGCTCATCAGATGGACGTAAGATGTCATGCGTTGACCAGTCGCGCTGCGCGGCAGCAGCTGCACAAGCGTGGCGAAATCTGCCACGCGCTCCACCACTTTTTCGATGCCTGCGATCACGACATGCACAGGCGGCAGGCTGCTGCACATGCGTCCATTGCCTTCGTTGGTCACAATGGCGACCGTGCCTGTCTCCGCGATCAAAAAATTGGCGCCAGTGATGCCCATCTGGGCGCTCAGGAACGCCTCGCGCAATTTTTGGCGCGCGAACGCCGTCAGCACCTCAGGGTCGTCGCTGGGCGTCATGCCGAGCTTCTCAGCGAACAGGTCGCGCACTTGCTCGCGAGTCTTATGCACAATCGGCATGACGATGTGGCTGGGCGAGTCGCCATCGAGCTGCACAATGTACTCGCCGAGATCGGTCTCGATCACGTCCAGACCTGCCGCCTGCAGCGCACGATTCAAGTCCGTCTCTTCAGTCGCCATGCTCTTGCTCTTGACGATGCGCTGCACAGCGTGACGGCGCGCGATCTCGATCACAAGGCGATTGCAGGCGTCCGCGTCTTCTGCCCACAGCACGGTCGCGCCGCGCTGCGCGATATTCGTCTCAAATTGCTCTAGGAGCGCGGGCAGGTTGCGCAGAGCGCGCAGTTTGGCGGCGCGCGCCTGCCGACGCAAGGCATCGGCATCAGTCACTTCGCTCATAGCGCGCAGGCGCGCGTTGGAAGCGTTGGTCGTGCCGCGCGTCAACGCCGTCTGAAGGTGAATATCTTGCAAAGCAATGGTCGCCGCCTGCGGAAAGGCGTTCGCATTCAGTTCCATAAGAGCGCGCCTCGCTCAACACTGCCAAAGGATGACTCAATCATAGCGCAATTGCGCAAAATTGCGTAGCGTCGGCAGAAGGCATCAGGCGAACGATTGAGTCTTTTGCGCGGCTTGGCTGAGCGCCTGCGCTTCATAGGCGGCGATGACATGCTCAGGTGCGCCTTCCGCCATCAGGCGACCGCGATCCAGCCAGAGCGCGCGGTCGCATAGCTCGCGCACCAGCGCCGCGCTGTGCGAGACCATGACGAGCGTGCGACCTGCCGCGCGCAGCTCGCGCAGTTTTGCCACACAACGCGCTTGAAAAGCTGCATCGCCGACGGCGAGTATCTCGTCTAAGAGCATGATCTCAGCAGGCGACGCTATCGCTACGGCAAAGGCTAAGCGCGCTTGCATGCCGCTTGAATAGTACTTCAGCGGCGTATCCAAAAACGCCTCGATCTCGGCGAAGGCGGCGATCTCTGGCACGCGGCGCGCCATCGCTGCGCGCGTGTGACCGTAGAGCGCGCCGTTCAAGAAAATGTTCTCGCGTCCGCTCAGCTCGCCGTGAAAGCCTGCGCCTAGCTCCAAAAGCGCCACCAACTGCCCATGCACAGCGATCTTGCCGCTGGTCGGCGCGTAAATGCCTGCGATGAGCTTCAGAAGCGTGCTTTTGCCGCTGCCGTTCGCGCCGATGATGCCGAGCGTCTCGCCGCGCGCCACAGTCAATGAGATATCTCGCAAGGCGGTGAATGGCACGCGCTCAAGCCTGCGCCAGAAGCGCGCCATATCTATGAAAAAGCCGCTGACCGTCCGCGCGCGATTGCGGACGATGATGAACGTCTTCGAGACGTTGTGGACTTCGATGCTGTTCATAGCGCCTCAGCGAAATGACGACTGGCACGTCCGAAGATGAGCGCGCCGAGCAGCCAGAAGAAGAGCGCGGCAAGCGCTGCCGCGCCGAGCAGCTCGAGATCGGGCAAGCGCCGCTCGTAGATCGCCTGCCGAAAGGCGCTGATCAGCGGCGAGAGCGGATTGACGATCTGGATCAGCGTCCGCGCGCTCACGCCTAGCACCATGCGCTCAGGCGGAATCGCCTCTAAGCTGTAAATGATAGGCGTCACGAAGAACCAACCGAACATGAAGACGCCCAGAAATTCTTGCGTATCGCGCAGATAGACGTTCAACGCGGCGAACAACATGCCCAGTCCGCTGGCAAGGCAGGTCAGCAGCGCGATCAAGAGCGGCAAGGCGAGCAAGCCTGCGCCTAGACCGCGTCCGCTCAAATACAGCAGCGCGACCACAACGCCCAGCGCCAAGCTGAAGGTCACTAGCTCGGTCAAAATGGCAGCCGCAGGCAATACAGCGCGCGGAAAGGCGATCTTCAGCACCAAGCCGCGTCCATTGGTCACGCTGCCTGCCGCGTTGAGGACGGCTGCCTGAAAATAGTTCCACGCCAAAAGCGCTGAAAGCACAAAAACTGGGAAATCTGGCGTCTCGTTCGGCAGCAACACTGTGAAGACGAACGTGAAAATCAGGGTGAAGAACAGCGGATTGACCAAGCTCCATGCCGCGCCGATCAGCGTGTTGTTATAGCGCAGCCGCAAGTTCAGCAGCGCAAGGCTGAGCGCGGCATCGCGATAGCGCAATAAGTTCATGCCGTCACGCGCTCTAACAGATAGGTCACCACTTTGATGAGCGCTGCATTCGGCTGCGCCTGCGCTTGAAGCACGGCGAGCGCAGCCCGATATTCGGCAGCGGCGAGCTGCGCATCAGCAGCTTCTGCGCCGCGCCAGAGCGAGAGCAGCGCCTGCGCCGTTGGATCGTCGGCGGCAAGGCTCAGCTCGTGACGGCGCTGACGGAGCAGGGCGATCAACTCGTCAGCGTACTGTTGCGCCATTTCCAGCCGACCGAGCGCAAGGCTGTGCTGCGCCTGAAGCGCGATCACAAAAGCGAGGCTGTGCAGATCGGGCAAGCGCACGCGCTCTAACAAAGCGCGCGATTGACTCGCCGCGGCGAGCGCTTGCTCATAGCGCGCGATATCCGCTTGCACCTGCGCCAGCGCGCGCTCAGCTTCAGGCTGCGCGGCAAGCTGCACAGCCTGTCGCAAGGTCTGCACAGCGCGATCCAATTGGCTGAGCGCGCCTTGCGCTTTGCCGAGCGCCAGATAGGTCTGGCTGAGACGCGCAGGATTGCGGCGCGGCAAGGTCGCTTCAAGGCGCAAGGCTTCATCGCAGGCTTTGATCACTTCGCCATGGCGACCGAGCTGCGCGTATAGGCGCATCAGCTCGCTGAGTGTCGTCAGACAGGCTTCAGGCGCGCGCTGCGCATCTTGATAGACGAGCGCGCTGTGCTGATAGGCAGCCGCGCGCGCTAGGTCGCCACATTGTTCATGCGCAGCGGCGAGCGCTTTCAGCAAAGCGATCAGTGCGTCGGCAGCTTGGCGCGGCTGCGCTTTCTCAAGCTCAAGGGCGCGCTCTAAATGCGGAATTGCCTGTTGCGGTCGCTTCAGCGCAAGCTGAATCTCGCCGATGGCGCGTTCAGCCTGCGCGCGTTCGAGCGCTTCGCGGCGTATGTCGAGCTGCTCAAGCGCTCCTACATAAGCGCTCAGCGCCGCTTCCAAGTCAGCGTGGCGCCGATGAAGGTCGCCGAGCGCCAGCCACAACGCGCCGTGCGCTTCGCTAGGCGCACAGGCGATGGCGCGCATGTAGTGGCGCTGTGCAGCGTCATAGTCATCGCGCGCGGCGTGACAGATGGCAAGGTCGCGCTCAAGCGCGGCGCGCTGCACTGAGTCGCCATCAGGCAAATCTAGCGCCTGCTCATAAGCGCGGATCGCCGCTTCAAATTGGTTGAGCTTGCGCAGCGCTTCGCCAAGCTCAACCAACAACTGTCGCCGCTCAGCAGGCGGATGCTCAAATTGCAGCGTCTCTTGATAGGCAGTGGCAGCGCTCTGATAGGATCCAAGGCGCATTTCGGCGCGCGCAAACGCGGTCAAAATGGCGGCGTAGCGTTGCGGCGCGCTGAACTGATCGATCAGGCGCAACGCCTGTTTGAATGCCTCAGCGGCGCCGCGCGCCTGCCCGATGCGCGCGTGCGCCGTGCCGAGATCGGCGTAGAGCTGCGCCATGCGCGCTGCCTCAGGCTTAGTCGTGCGCTCCAAGACGCGCAGCGCCGCTTGGAAAGTCTTAATTGCCGACTCATGATGCCGCACTTGCAAGTGCGCATTGCCCGCTTCGATCAACGCCTCTGCCTGCTGCTTGCTATCGGCTGTGCGCCCGAAGATCGCCGCCGCCACTTCATAGGACTCAGCGGCGTGTTTGTGATCGCCGCCGCGGCGATAGCACTCGGCGAGTTCTAGGAAGATCAGCGCAGTCGGCTGCTCGTCAGGTTCATAGCCTGCCGCGCGCCTGTAGTGAGCAGCTGCTTGCGCTGTGTCCTCGCGCTGCGCCATGCAACGCGCTGCGCACAGCGATACATCGCGCCATAATTTCAGATACTCGCGCACGGTCTGAGCGTCTTTCGGTGCGAAGAGCGGCGCCAGCACTTCGAGCGCGTCATCCGAGCGCCCTAGTTGCCTGTACAGCTCTGCTAGATCGCGGCGCGCTGCCCATGCAGCGACCGTCTTCGGCGCGTACTGCTCAGCTAGACTCAAAGCGCGCTCAGCCAAGTCTATCAGGCGGACGGAAG
>DAOTWB010000259.1:0-4842 GCA_034436235.1 Anaerolineae bacterium | reverse complement strand
AGCACTTCCTCAGGCGAGACGCTCAGCTCGATCTTGCGCAGATCGGCGGCGAAATTTTCCACGAACCAACTGACCGTGAATGTGCCGCCGCCCAACACTTCCTCAGGCACGTACGCGCCGACAATCGGCGAGCAGAGCGTGCGAAAGGCGCGATCTGCTACGTAGCGCTCAGCGTGCGCGCCGCTGACCATCGCCGTGCCAAGATTCAAATACGCCTTACCTGTCTCAGTGATGTTCGCGCCCAGCCCTGCCGATTGACCGTCGCCGGCGCCTGCTACAACTGGCAAGCCCGCCCGCAGACCGCACTGACGCGCCGCTGCTTCGCTCAGCTCGCCGATGATGCTGCCCGGCTGCGCAATTGGCACGAATTGTTCAGGATGCAAATTCAGGCGCTGCATCAGCTCGGTCGCCCAAGTGCCGTTCGCCATGTCAATCAAGCCCATTGGATCGGCGCAAGGCAGACTGGTGATCCAGCGTCCTGTCAAGCGCTGCACAAGGAAAGCGTGAACGTCGAGGAACTTATAAGCACGGCGCATCACGTCAGGCTCGTGCTGTTGCAGCCAGATCAGCTTGGGCAGGGATTGCTTGGTGGACGGTCCTTTGCCCGTCAGTTGGTGCAGGTAATCGTTGCCGACTAGTTGATCGAGCTGCGCGACCTGCTCCACAGCGCGGTCGTCAAGCCACAGAATGGCATTGCGCACAGGCTGACCGGTCTCATCCACTGGCACGAAGGTCTCGCGCTGATGCGTGATGCACAGCGCGGCAAAGCGCTCAGCGCCAACTTGCGCCGCCAGCTCGCGCAGCACTTTGCACAGAGCATCCCACCAATCTTCGGCGCGCTGCTCATACCAGTTCGGCTGTGGCGAGATCAGCTCGAAGGCCGTGCGGCTCTCTGCCACAGCGCGCCCGTGCCGATCCCAAGCGATCGCTTTGCAGGCGCTTGTGCTGCTATCCACACCGATCACAAGGTCTTTTATGTCGCTCACAGGCTGAAAATCCTTCTTGTAAAAAGTTTAAGTGCCTCAATTGTACACAAAGGGCGGGAATGAGTCCCGCCCTTTGCGCTGAACGCGAAGGAGTGCGTGCTTACTCTTCGATAGCTGCTTGGATGGCTGCTTTGATGTTGCGGAGCGTGGTCGCCACGTCCTGCGCGCCAGTGGTCATCTTGCCCAGCTCGGTCGGCACTGGACCGCCCGTGCCGCTGACCGCTGCCCAGCCTGGGAAGTGCGGCTCGGTGCCCATGCGCTCCTTGATCGCCTTGAGCGCGGCAGGGAAGTGGCGCGTTGTGCCTGCCACAACCTTCGCCTTCTCCAAGACGTTTGGCGCGTTGAAGGCGCTCAAGCGCACAGGCGTGTTGCTGGATTCGGCGGCTGCGATCTGAGTCGGCTTGCTGGTTGCCCACTGCAGGAAAATCCACGCTGCTTCCTTGACGCGGCTGTACTTCGAGAGCGCGATGCACGAGCCGCCCTGATGTCCGATCGCTGGCACCTCGTCGAAGCTGCACTCTGACGGCGGACGCAACGCCACTTCTTGTGGCAGATCGGCGGTTTCCCACAGTCCGACTGTCTTCGAGCGATCGGGCACGTCCAAGCCTGGGAAGAACTCCGCCCATGAGATGACGTTCGCGCCCAAGCCTTGCGCCATCGCATCGCCCTGACCGCCCCAGTCCCACGTCGTGACGCCTGCCGGCACGTGCTTGCCGAGTTCGAGCATGTAGTTGGCGCCGGCGACCGCGAACTCATCGTCAATCACGACCGTGCCATCGCGACCAGTGTGCGAGCCGCCATGCGACCACAGCCACGCCGTCCAGTCGCATTGCAGCGCGTAGTGACCCGACTTCCACTGCCCAATGTAGCCGCGCACTTCGCTGCCGTCGGCATTCTTGCTCATGTCGGTAGCGCGCACGTTCTCAAGGAACTCAGCCATGGTTGTGGCAGGCTTCAAGCCAAGCTGCTCGTAGATATCGCGGCGGTACATGTAGATGAAGATCGGGATATCGAACGGCAAGCCGACCAAGCGACCACCGTAAGACGCCAGCGCCGGAATCAGCTCAGGCACGAAGTCCTCGAAGTCGAAGTCAGGCATGTTCAGGTCGCTGCCCGTATCGCTCATCAGCTCCATCGGATCGATTGTGTCGTTGACGAAGCGCCCGACCCACGCCTGATCGAGGTAGTAGATATCGTTCGACGGCGAGCCTGTGGCTGTATCCTGCGTGATCTTCGAAAGCACCTGATCGAGCGGCGTCTGTTCCCAGATGATGGTCATGCCGGTCAGCGGCTCGAAGACTTCCTTCGCCAAGTCGCTGATGATCTGGCTTGGCGCAGTCGATTCCGACGAAATGCGCACGGTCGTGCCGCGATAGCGCCCGCCTACCTCGCGCAGCCACTGCTCCTGCTCTTGCGAGAGCTGATAGACGCCTTCGCGCAGCGGCAAGCGCGGACGCGCCGCCATCGCCCGATGCATATCCCAGCGGAACATGCCCGCCATGCTGATGCCGAAGCCCGCCAGACCAATGCGGCGCAGAAACTCGCGACGGCTAATTTGCCCTTTGCGCAGCTTGGCGCCCTGCTCAGCCACGTACAGACGTTGCTTGCGTTCACGTTCGTTCATAACGGAAAGTCCCTTCTAAATCAAACAAAATCGTTCAGAAAACTTGGATGTGAACTACGATTGTTGCGATAGACTGATGACTTAAGCACTTACTTGCAATAGCATCACCTCCTTAAAGGATTGCACGTGCCTAGCCGCGCACCGCGCCCAGCGTCAGACCGCGAATCAGGTAGCGCTGCACGGATAGGATGAACAGAAAGACTGGAATCAGCGCCGCCGTGCCCGCCGCCGAGAGCAATCCCCATTCCGTCGGTCCAGCTGACGTATCGTAAGATTGCATACGGATCGGCACGGTTTGCATCTCAGGCAACCGCGAGAGATACAGCGTCAGGATGAACTCGTTCCACGAGAAGATCATGCACAGCACGGCTGCCGCCGCGATGCCCGGCGCCACGTAGCGAATCACGATCCGCCAGAAAGCGCCAAAGCGCGTGCAGCCATCCACCATCGCCGCTTCATCCAAATCGGTTGGAATATCGTCGAAGAACGACTTGAGCAGCAGCGTCGCCAATGGTAGATTGATGACCACGTGCGCCATCATCACGCCGAAGTAAGTGCTGGTCAAGCCGAGCTGTTGATAGAGCCATGAGAGCGGCAGAACGACCGCCGCCGCAGGCATGAAGCGCGTTGAGATGATGAAGAAGACCAGATTTTGCTTGCCGCGCGGATTGAAGCGCGAGAGCGCGTAGGCGGCGAGCGTCGCCACGAAGATGACGATAGCCGTGCTGCTCAAGCCGTAGAACAGACTGTTGGCAATGGGCTGAATCATGGCGTAGCCGAGCGTGCCGCCGCCGCCAACTCCTGCTGCGAGCGCCGTGCCTGTCTGCTCGCGCATGGTATCTTGGTAGCTTGCCTGCCCTAAGATCACGCGCCACCACGCCGTGGTGATCTCAGGGAAGTCCAAGCGCGGCGGCAGGCTGAACACATACCGATACGGCGTGACCGAGAGGCGGAACCAGTAGAAGATCGGGAAGATGAAGACGAACACGACCGCCATGGTCAACAGTGTGAGCGCCAGCTTACCCAAGAACTGCTTGCGATGATGGCGACGCCGCACAACGCGCCAATCTGCTTGCGTTGTTTGTTTCAACACGCCGATTGCCATGCTACAGCTCCTACCACTTCACGCGGAAAATCTTGGTGTAAGCGAACGCTGAGAGCCAGCCGACCACGAGGATGAACACGCCGATTGCAGCGCCATAGCCCCAGCGAATGTTCTGGAAAGTGACCGTGTATTGGTAGAAGCTGAGCGTAGTAGTGCGCCCGCCCGGTCCGCCGGATGTCATCACCATCACGTAATCGAACGTCTTGTAGAGTTCGATCAGGCGGAACAGCACGCCGACCGTGATCACGCTGAAGAGCATCGGAATCTTGATGCGCGTCAGGCGCTGCAGCCACGTTGCGCCATCCACTTGCGCCGCCTCGATGATCTCATGCGGCAAGCCTTTCAAGCCCGCTAAGATGATCAGGACGAAGAATGGCGTCCACTGCCAAATCTCCACCATCAACAGCGCCAGCAGCGCGTATTGCCCCGTGCCGCCCAGCAACGGCTCATCTTTGGTCAACGCGCCTACGCCGTAGAGCAGCCATGAGATCACGCCAAAATCAGAATGTTGCAACAGACGGAAGATCAGTCCCGCAATGACCGGCGCTGTGACCATTGGCAAGATCATGAAGGTCTGCATGATGTTGCCGAACCACGGGCGCGCATCCAGCAGCAACGCAATGAACAAGCCTAAGGTCAGCTGCACGCCAAGCGCGATGATTGTGTAGACCGCCGTGATGACGATGGCATTGCCAAAATCGCCCACCAGTGGATTGCCGAACAGCATCCACTCGTAGTTACGAAAACCGACCCACTCCCACGCCTTCGTGCTGGCGCGGAAGTTCTGAAAACTGACCAAGATGTTGAAGATGAGCGGGAAGATGCTGTACAGCAGCAGGATGGTCACAGCAGGCGCGACCCACAGCCATGGATTGTTGGCTGAGAAAAAGCCACGCCGCCGTTTGGCAGTCACTTCTGCTTGTGTGCTTAAGGGCGTTAAGGCAATACTTGGACGCGCCATGCTGTTCCTCTAAAACCTAAAAGGCTCAGTTTTGCTCAAGGTGCGCCGTCGTGAAAAACGAAGACGGCTTTTTCACAAACGTGCAGATATTGCACTATTGTGCCAACTATAATCGAGTTCCAAAAAACTGTCAAGTTTTGCTGTGCAACAATGCCAACTGCTTTCG
>DAOTWB010000258.1:0-13994 GCA_034436235.1 Anaerolineae bacterium | reverse complement strand
GGCGCCGCCGCGCGCGTCCTGAGCGGACTGCCTGACGGCAACTTCAGCGATCTGATCTGCCAGCCGTTCAAGCAGGTGCGCGATGCCGCCCGCCGCTTCATCAAGCGCCTCGATTTCGTGCGCGGCGACCGCTTGCTGCTGGTCACCTTCAACGCGGATGTGAGGACGATCAAGCCCGGCAGATTTGCAACGCAAGAGGAAGAGCGCGCTGCGCCGCCTTTCATCGTGGATAAGATAGACGCCGTGACGACGCTGAACGAGAAAGTAGGTGTCTCGGTCAATCCAACGGGACGGCAAAGCCTTGTCCAGTGCTATACAGTGCAGCCGCCACGCGATCCCAATTACATTAACTTGCGCCGCGTCCGCAATTACTGGGTAGCGGTTCAATGCGCGGATACCAACATGGGCGGCGGCATCTTCCAAGCGCGCGCTGAGCTGACCAATCCGAACTACATCCGTCGTGAGGCAGTCTGGGTGATGGTGCTGCTGAGCGATGGTTTCCCGAATCGCACGCCCGACTATCGCTTCTTCTTGGGCAGCGGACAAGCGGCTGGCACAGGCTCGATGAGTTCTCAGCTCAACTGGCTAGCTGTGCCTGCAGGTCCGGGTGTTTCTGGACCAGGCACGTGGAAACCTAATCCGTTCACGCCTGAGGAAATCGTGCGCTACTGCCGCTGCCAACAGGATTACACTGGCGATGGCGTTGTGGATGACTGCCGCGTTGTGATTGAAAGAATCAGAAACGGCGAGCTGCAGCGAGAAGACTTGCTGCCTGAGATGATCGTAGATTTGCCAGGCGGTCGCTTCGATATCAAGTATGGGCGCGAGCCACAATACTGTGTGGCGGATAACGGCTGGCCGCCGCCCGGCGGACCAGAGACAGTGGTCTGGGGACAATCGCAATACGATGATGGTTCGTATCGTCCCAGCTTTGGTTTCTGCCCATGGTATACGTTCTGCAACCAAAGCAATGACATTGATGCAGTGCGCCGCGCAGGTCACGTCTTGCCGCAATGCACGGAGAACGATCCGCGTCCCTTCTGGTGGGGCAGCTTGATCAATCCATCCACCAATCAACCGTATCCTTGGATTGGCGAGCCTGCGCTGCCTGAGTGCATTGACGCACATCCTGATACGCGCCATTTCTGCATGGACGATCTCGGTCGCTTGAATTTGGAAGGCGGCAGCTGCGATCCGCGCTACGATCCTGACGACTACACGCGCGATCAGGCGGATATCGCGGGCTTGATCGAGTTCAGCGATAAGCTGCGCGGCAACTTCATCTCGATGTTCACAATTTTCTTCGCCCAGAAAGACCCACAGGGTCGGCTGACCAACATTGCGCACAACATTCTAGGCGTGAAAGTGCTGCGCTACATCGCTGATGCAGGCGACAACGGCGTGATTGACAATCACCTGCAGGCGTGGTATCGCGCTACACGCCCGAACTACAGTCAGATGGAAGCCATGCGCAATCTGATCGGCGACGGTCAGTTCCCGCCGCCCGGTCACGCGGCATATCGCGTTGTGCGCGATGGCGTCACGATTGTCGATCCGACGCGTCCACCTGATCCGTGCGCTTACTACGATTACACACATCCGCGCCTGCGCAGCGTGTTGCCCGGCGATCGGGACTATGAGGAAGCTGCCCGTCAAAATTGCGGTCAGTTCTGGTTTGCGAAGGATATCCGCGCCGTCAACGACGCTTTCACCGAGATCGCAGGGCGTCTGTTCACACGGCTTTCGCGCTAACTTCCTGAGGAGACTGTACGGCTATGTTCAAACTTCGCCGCCAATCGAACGCTCCGCCCTTTGCTGTACGGCGCGCCCGCCGCAAGGGGCAGACTTTAGTCGAGTTCGGGCTCACGCTGCCCATTCTGCTGATGTTGATCTGGGGCATCATTGAGTTTGGGCGCATCTTCCAAGCATGGCTGACCTTGCAAAACGCCGCGCGCGCCGCTGCGCGTTACGGCGTCACAGGGCGCTACGATCAAATGCTCTTCAACAATATTGATAATCCTTGGACGCCTCATCTGCCCAGCGACGTGCCTGCGCCTTGGGCAGATGGCACGGGCGGCACAGGCGCCAGCGGCGATGGCGTGCCATGCGTCTTCAACGATCGGCGCGGCACGTTCAATCCGAATGGCAGCACAATCAAAGGCGATCGCTTTCACTTCGATCAGTTCACAGGACCAGTGCTGCCCGGCGTAGACAAGATGAACGATGAGTCCTTCTTCGCCTCGCGCTACAACGGCATTGACTGCGATCCGACCAGAGACGAGCATCGTTGGTTGCGCCAAGACGTGCTGCGCCTCATCTCAATGACGAACGCCGCGCGCGTGGCGGCAGGCGGCTTGGCGCTGGCACCTTGGTATCGCATTCCCGGCACAGGCATCAATACTGAGCCGGGCGGCGATGCTTCTGAGCGGCTGGGCTGGTTTCACGTCTTTGTGTGCAGCTCACGTCCTGCGCTGGGCGATGGCAGCACGCTCTCTGCAAAGCCGCGCTACCGAAATGACCGCGCGCACGTGACCACTCCTTCCAACAAAGCGGTCTACGGCTATCAGGCGGAAGGCATTCGTCTCTGCACCATCGAAGAAGTCATCAAGCCCGATGGTGTGAAAGACATGAACGCCTTGAACGAATACGGCAGCGATCTCGACTTGAGACAAGGCGTCAATCAATTCGATCCAGGCGGCCCAGGCGACTTTGTCGAAGTGGTGGTCTACTTCAATCATCCGCTGATCACGCCCTTGCCGCTGCGCAACGAAGGCTACATCCGCCTTGAAGCGCGCCGCACCATGATCAACGAAGTGTTCCGCTCAGCGCGCGTGCTAGAGCTGCCGCCGAGCGGCGGACCGACCTACACGCCGCTGCCGACCTTGCCGGGCGGCGCCACAGCCACACCATCGCGCACGTCAACGCGCACGCCCACCAGCACCTATACGCCGACTGCCACGCCCAGCATGACGCTCACGCCAACTGCAACACCCAGCTGCGCAAATGTGCGCGTGGTCGGCGATTTGCGCTTGGAAGGCAGCTTTGTGCGCGTGGATATCCAAAACGATAATCCCGGACCAATGTTCGTGGAGTCCATTCGTCCTGCATGGACGGATAATTCGCTCTATCCCAACATCTATCCTAGCGAGGTGAGCATCGTCGGCAGGGCGACGCGCATCTGGTATCACGACTCGGTCAATCCGCCTGTGCGCTCGGGCGAGGTGATTGACCGCAACCGCGTCGTCTGGGTCAACGGCGCGCCGCCAAACTGGGCACATCGGGCAGTTCCCGGCGGCGGCGCGACCAGCACCTGGCAGATGCGCATGGTGAACGGTCCTGCGAACCTGAGCAGCATTTTCACGCGCCACGACTTCGCCAATCTGCGCATCACCTTGACCGAAGACGGCAACGGCGGCGGTCAGCGCTGCGAGCTTGGCTTCCCGGGCGTGCCTTCGCCAACGCCGCCTAGCCCAACGCCGACTGCTGCGCCGAATTGCGCGCTCTACTCGTTCACCTTCCAGACCTTCCAGACCTTCGGCGTGGTGCGCTTCCAGTTCACACACGGCGACGTCGCCTACGGTCGCCCGGTCTCGATTGTCGGCTTCGATCTGCATTGGAAGCGTTACTTTGTTGGCATGTCACTGCCGCGTGTGGCAGCTAAAGGCGGCAGCGCCTTCTCTACAGATACAGTGACCATGTGGGAGAAAAGTCCGGGTGATATCAGCTCACCTTCTGTCGGACGCTCGACGGATGCCGAATGGCGCACGTCGCCGTCTATCGAAGTGGGCATGTCTCAGCCGATCTGGGTGGACTTCGACGGCACGAATCAAAACCTGCAGGCGCAGTTCCCAGGACTGGTCTTCGTCTCTGACTTCAACAACTCTTCTGTGCGCCTGGACAACGGCTGCATAGTCGTCATTCCGCCAGCGGCAACGCCGATCGGCACTGCTACCAACACGCTGACACCATCGCGCACCAACACCAATACGCCAACGCGGACGTTCACGCCATCGCGGACGTTCACGCCATCACAGACCTTCACGCCGTCCAACACGCCAACGCCGACCTTCACGCCGTCGCGCACTAATACACCGACGCGGACGTTCACGCCATCGCAAACTCTGACGCCATCGCGCACCAACACGCCGACGCGGACGCTCACACCATCGCAGACGTTCACACCATCGCGGACGTTCACGCCGACATGGACGTTCACGCCATCGCGGACGTTCACGCCGACTAACACGCGCACGCCAACCAACACGCCGACGCGTACGCTCACGCCGTCTGTAACGCCGACGCCTTCGAACACGCCGACGCGCACGCCGACGCGCACGCCGTCCGCAACAGCGACAAACACGCCAACTCCGACCGCCACTGTGACATCGGCAGCTACCAACACGCCGACGCGCACGCCATCGCGCACGCCATCGCCTATCCCAACTGTTGACGGCGGATGCAATCCGAAGTGCGAAGAATAGTAGCGCTGCTCAGCTAGTGAAATGAGAGACGGCAGGGAAAATTCCCTGCCGTCTTTGTTTTGCGCGCTTGTGGCAAGCCGTCTCTCAAGAATTCTGGCTCATCTCTGCTTTGTAGGCAGCGATGACTTGCTGCGCGATATGGTTTGGCACGGTCTCGTAGCGCTCGAAGGTCATGGTGTAAACGCCACGTCCGCCTGTCATCGAGCGCAAGTCGTTGCTGTAGCGCTGCATCTCGGCGAGCGGCACTAGCGCTGTGACCACGCTGCGTCCTTTCTCGGTATCCATGCCAAGCACGCGTCCGCGCCGCGAGGTCAGGTCGCTGATCACATCGCCCATGTTCTCCTCAGGCACCACCACGCGCACGTTCATGATCGGCTCTTGTAGCGACGGCGCGGCTTGCAAGAACGCTTCTTTGAAGGCTTCCCGTCCTGCGATTTGGAAGGCGATGTCTTTCGAGTCGACAGGATGCATCTTGCCGTCGAAGACAGCCACTTTGACGTTGACGATTGGGCAGCCTGCCAGCACGCCTTGCTCCATCACAGAGCGCACGCCTTTCTCGATAGACGGGATGAACGATTGCGAAATTGCGCCGCCGACCACTTCATTCACATATTCATACTCGCTATCGGCAAGCGGCTCTAAGCGCAGATGCACCTCGCCGAACTGCCCAGCGCCGCCCGTCTGCTTCTTGTGGCGATAGCTGGCAATGCTGACCTTCGTGATCGTCTCGCGATACGGCACTTTCGGCACGGAAGTGTTCAAATTCACGCCCATGCGCTCAGCACGACCGATGGCGACCGCGATGTGGATATCGCCCATGCCTGAGAGCAGCACTTGCTTGGTAGCAGGCTCTTGCCGCCAGCGCAGCGTCGGATCGGCTTGCACCAGTTGCGTCAGCGCGGCGCCCATTTTCGTGCCGTCGGCTTGCGTCTTCGGCTCAAGGGCGACCGAATAAATCGGCTCAGGATAGGTCGGCTTGCGGATGATGAAAGGATGCTCGCGGCTGGAGAGCGTGTCATTGGTCTGCGTGGCGCTCAGTTTTGCTACAGCGCCGATGTCGCCGGCGTGCAAGACCTGCACAGGCATTTGTTCCTTGCCGCGCATCACCAATAGCTGCCCAAGCCGCTCATCTTGACCTTTCTCAGCGTTGAAGTAAGTGTGTCCGCTCTCAAACTTGCCGCTGAAGACGCGGAAATAGCTGAGCGTGCCGACGTAGCGGTCGAAGACGGTCTTGAAGACGAAGGCGGCAGGCGGCTTCTCGTCCGATTGCGGACGATCCAAGAATTGCACTTCCTCATCGGGCTTGTTTTGCAATGCCACGCGGCGCTGCGAAGGCGGCGAGACGTACACCAAGAGCGCTTCTAGCAATGGGTACGTGCCGATGTTCAGCTCGCCGCTCGCCACAAGGACAGGCACGGTCTTCAAGTCGGCATCGCGAGCTGCCATGCGCATACCATCGCGAATTTCTTCAAAGCTGAGCGTTTGAGTCTCGAAATATTTCTCGACCAGCTCGTTGCTGGCTTCGGCTGCCGCTTCCACAAGCGCGAGGTGCGCCTGCTCGATCTGCGCGAGCATCTCGGAAGGCGGATCGCTGCGCTCAGCGCCTGTGCCGTAGTACGCTTTCTGAGTCAGCACGTTGATCACGCCTTTGAAGGCGCTGCCTTCGCCTATCGGCAGCAGGACAGGGATGAATTTGTACTCAGGGAAGCGCACGTGCAATGCGTCTAGCGTGCGCGCAAAGCTGGCGTTCTCACGATTGATCTTGTTGATGACGACCAAGATCGGCTGGTTGAACTCATCGGCAAATTGCCACGCCAGCTCAGTGCCAACTTCCGGTCCGTTCACAGCGTCCACAACGACCAGCACTGAATCGCAGACGCGGACGGCGTTCTTCACTTCGCCCTGAAAATCGGTGTAGCCGGGCGTATCGAGCAGGTTGATCTTGTGATCTTGAAACTCAATTGGCACGAGCGAAGTGCTGATCGAGAGCTGACGCGCCTTTTCGTCTTCATCGTAGTCAGAGATGGTCGTGCCATCAGCGACCTTGCCCATGCGCGTCGTGTTGCCTGCCGTGAAGAGCAGCGCTTCTGTCAGGCTCGTCTTACCTGCGCCTTGATGCCCGACCAAAGCCACATTCCGTATAAATTCAGTGGTATACTCTTTCATAGCGTTCGCCTCAAGCGCGGCGATTTCCCTTTCCCTAAAGATCACTCGTTTCAAATAGCGACGCCGCCGATCGTGCCGCTCGCTAACGGCACAACATGCATTGTCTAGCTATCCATTAACCGAATTTTAAGTCGGGCGGCGATTCTTGTCAAAAAAGTGCTAGGGAAAGCTCTGCCTTGTCCACTGCAATGGATCGACCTGTACGCCTTGCACGAAAAGTTCCCAGTGCAGGTGTGGACCGGTCGAGCGTCCACTCTTGCCCACTGTGCCGATCACATCGCCCGTCTGCACCAGAGCGCCTGCGCGCACGTTCAGGCTCTCCAAATGCCAATAGCCTGTGAAAATTCCCCAGCCGTGGTCTATGATCACGGCGTTGCCGCGCACGGCGAGCGGCTCTGCCAAGACGACCGCGCCTGCGGCAGGCGCGTAGACCGCGGCGCCAGGCAGCGCAGCGAAATCTGTGCCTGCGTGAATCGTGTTCAGCGCGCCGCCGTTGTAACTGCGCCGCGCGCCGAAAGGCGACGTGACAGGCGCTGCGCACGGCAAGCCCATCAGACCGCCGAAATAGCGCTGCGGCGTGATCGCGCCGACTACTTGCCGCACGCGCTGTTCCTCAGGCTGCGTGACGGCAGGATTGAGCAAGTCCATCTGATCGGCGCTCAGCGTGATCGCTTCATTCCGATAGCCGCCATCTGCTACTTGCACGCGCCATTCAAACGTCCGCTGCGCGCCGTCCTGAGCCGTGCCGACCACGCGCAAAGGATAGATGTTCGGCTCAGCTAACGCGTCAATGCCGAGCAAGGCAACGTGCGTCACACGCGCTTCATCGCTGAAGACGGTCACAGGCTTGCCCATGAAGGTTATCTCCAGCTGAGTCGGCTGCAGTGTGACGATTCGCAAAGCGCTCGTCCGTCCTTGCTCAGCAGGCGTCATCTCAAAGCGTGCCAATGGCGCAGGCAAATCCGTCAATGGAAAGCTGTTCTCATCGGCAGGGATGACGAGCGGCTGACCGATGTACAGCAGGTCGGGACGGCGCAGACGATTGACCAATTGGATCAGATCGGCTGAGGCGCTGTAGCGCGCCGCGATGTGGTAGAGCGTCTCGCCGCGCGCTACGCGATGAATCCAGCCCGTCTTGATGCCTTGCGCGCTCTCAGAACCTTCCTGCAGCGCAATGCGCTGACCGATGTACATGCGGCGCGGATTGGTGATGCGATTGCGCTGTGCAATAGCTGCCTCAGTTGTGCCGAAGGTCGCCGCCAATTTGAAGAGCGTATCGCCAATTTGAAGCGTGTAGCTGGTCGGAATGCCGATTGCAGCGTCCTCAGCTTGCACAGGCGCGCTCGGCACGATCAAGCGTTGCCCAACCGATAGCGCGGCAGGATTGCGAATGCCGTTCAGCCGCGCAAGGTCTTCGACGGTTGTGCCGTAGCGTTGCGCAATGCGGAAGAGCGTCTCGCCGCGCTGCACCACGTGAATGGTCATGCCGGTCGGCGGCTTATCGCCGCCATCTTGAGCGCGCGCGAGCGCCGCGCTGCTCAGGGCAGCGCACAGCAGCAATAAGCCCAGCCAGCGCAAAAAGTGAGGTCGCATTGTTCCAACATCCTCGCGGAAATTATACGCAGGTCGCCGCTGATAAGCTATCGCTTCAATACGCCGCGCCAAAAACCGAGTCCCCAGGCTGTGTGAATGGTCAAGAAGACGAGCGGCAAGCGCAGCAAGTGATCCATGCCGTGCCGCCGCGCCGTCCGCCAGCTGAAGAACAAGTTGCCGACGCCGTAAAGCGCCAAGCCGAGCAGCCACAACGCGCGCAACGACGCGTTGAAAGGCGCTATCAGCGCGCCGCCGAAGACGCCTGCCACAAAGAGCGGCGCCACCAACTGCCGCGCGCGCAGCGAGCGCGGATGCTTGCGCAAGGTCTGCACGCGCCCGATGCCATAGCGATAGTATTGCCGCCACAGCGCCGCCAAAGTTTGCCGACAGTGATAATCGGAGCGAATTTCAGGCGAGAAGTAAATCTTGCCGCCCGCCGCCCGAATGCGATAGTTCAGCTCGTAATCCTCATTGATAGCGAAATTTGGATCGAAGCCGCCCACGCGCTCTAGCGCCCAACGCCACCACGCGCCCATGTAGACCGTATCCGTGTAAGCAGGCTGCTGACTCACGTGAAAGGCGGTCGGCACGGCGAAGGCTGAGCGACCTGCAGCGGCGATCGCCTTGCCCATCGGCGTCTCGCCCACAGGATGCATCCCGCCGCCGACGTTCCACGCCCCAGTGTTCTGCAATGCGCGCACGCAAGCGCGCAGATAATCAGGCGCGATGATAGTGTGACCGTCCACGCGCACGATCACCTCGCCCTTGGCGTATGGCAGCGCAATGTTCATGGCAGCCGCCTGCAGGCGCTGTGGATTATCAATAATGCGCACGCGCTGCGCCTCAGGCAGGCTCTGAACAACTTGGCGCGTGGCATCTTGGCTCATGCCGTCCACCACCAATATCTCGAAGCGCTCAGGCGGATAGTCCTGCGCAAGCACAGCGCCTAGACTGCGCGCGATGAAGGCTTCCTCGTTATAGACAGGCATGATGACCGTGACGAACGGATAGCTCTCTGCAGACATTGACCAATATCCTGTGCTTCGCGCCAAGTCGCCCTGCCCAACCGAGCGCGTTTGCGCTACAATCGCGGCGCAACCGAGACTTAACCTAGATTGGATAGTGGATGCGACGAATCGAGCCGCCTGGTGGCGCAGTTTACTACCAATTTGAGCTGTGGACAAACGAGTCGGCGCTGCAGCACGGCATTTTCACGCGCTTGGGCGGCAGCAGCCAAGCGCCTTTTGCCGCGCTCAACGTCGGCAGCACAGTCGGCGACGATCCACAGCGCGTGCGCGCCAATCTCAATCAAATTTACGAGACGCTCGGCGCCGACGGCAGGCGCGCTTGCACAGTCTGGCAGGTTCACAGCGCTACGTGCATCGCGGTCGAGCAGCCGCATCCAACGCAAGATTGGTTAGCGCAGGCTGACGGCATGGTCACCAATCGGCGCGGCGTGCCGCTGATCATGCGCTTCGCCGATTGCACGCCGATTCTGCTCTACGATCCGCGCCAGCGCGCCATAGGCATTGCGCACGCCGGCTGGCGCGGCACTGTGCGCGGCGCGGCGCAGAGCTTGCTGCGCACCATGCGGACGGTCTATGGCACGCAGCCTGCTGATGTACAGGCTGCCATCGGACCGAGCATCAGCGCGGCGCGCTATCAAGTTGGTGAGGAAGTGGTGCAAGCTGTGGCGCAAGCCTTTGGCACAACCGATGGTCTCATCCGCCGCGCCGAAGACGGTAGCGCTTACTTCGATCTGTGGGAAGCCAATCGGCAGGCGTTGCTGCGCGCAGGCGTGCGCCAAATTGAGATCAGCGGCATTTGCACTGCCACGCGCACGGATGAGTTCTACTCACACCGCGCCGAAAATGGCAAAACAGGGCGCTTCGCCGCAGTCTTCATGCTGAGGGAATGATCGTGAGCGCGCTTGCTGAACGTCTGGACGCTGTTCGCGCTGAAATTGCCGCCGCTTGCCGTCGCGCCAACCGCTTGCCCGACTCGGTCACGCTGATCGCCGTCAGCAAATCGCAGCCGAGTGCCGTCATTCAAGAAGCGATGCGCTGCGGACAGCTGGACTTTGGCGAGAATCGCGTTGAAGAAGCGCTTGAGAAGATCGCTGAGATCGGCAGCGCTGTCACTTGGCATATGATCGGGCATGTTCAGAGCCGCAAAGCCAAAGATGTGGTCGCGCTCTTCGATTATGTCCACTCGCTGGATAGCGCACGGCTTGCCGAGCGCTACGCGCGGCTGTTGGCGGACGGTGGACGCGGCGACGCGCGTCCATTCCGCGTCTTGATCGAAGTTAATATCTCAGGCGAGCCGAGCAAACACGGTGTGTTGGCAGCTGATTGGCAGCACAATCGCGCTGTGCGCGAGACGCTGTGGTCAGAAGTGCGCCTGATGGTCGGTTTGCCGCAAGTGCAGATCGAAGGCTTGATGACCATCGCGCCTATCGTCAGCGATCCTGAGCAGGCGCGTCCGTACTTTGCAGCGCTGCGCGCGCTGCGCGACGCCTTTGCCGATGACTTTCCGCAGGCGAGCTGGGGCGCGCTGAGCATGGGCATGAGCGACGATTACACGGTCGCTATTGAGGAAGGCGCTACGCACGTCCGCATCGGACGCGCTATCTTTGGCGAGCGCCGTTGAGTCAGATGCACGTCGTCCTGCTCGCCACAGACCCTAGCGAAGCGCATGGCTGGAGCAATCACGCGCGCGAGTTGATCGGCGCTTTGGCGGCGCACGGCGTGCAGCTGACGCTGATCACATCGCGCCATGCCGCCGCGCGCGATCTGCCGAACACGACCATCCAGCGCTGCCTGCCAAGCCTGAGCGAGCCGTCGCGCGCGCTTAGCCTGCGCCTGCTGGCTGCTAACTGGCTCGTGCAGCGCGTCGCGCGCCAAGCCGATTTGTTGCACGTGCTGGCTGAGCCATACGCGCTCGCCGCGCTGACGACGTCCAAGCCGTGTTTGGTGACCGCGCACGGCACGTATCTGCCGCAGACTGCGAAAGCACCGCTGTTCGGCAAGCTGTATCGTCACGTCTATCGCCGCGCTCAAATCATTTGCGTCAGCCGCTACACTGAGCGGCGCGTGCGCGCTATCTTGCCTGACGTGCGCACGCATGTGATTCCGAACGGCGTGAATTTGGCGCGCTTCGCACAGCCGAGCGGCGTATCTGTGCCAAAACGCGCGCCGACCGTCCTTTCGGTCGGTCAGATCAAGCCGCGCAAAGGCTTTCTGGAGATCGCTGAGGCGATGGCGCTCGTGCGCGGACAAATTCCTGAAGCAGAGGCAGTCTTCATCGGCAACACACAAGGCGATCCAGCTTATGTGGCGCGCCTGCGCGCGCGCATCGCTGCGCTCGGCTTGGATCAAGCGGTTCATCTGCTGGGAAAGTTGCCCGAGCCTGAGCTTTTGGCGTGGTACGCCGCTGCCGATGTCTTCGCGCTGCACTCGCTCAATCAGGGACAGCAATTCGAAGGTTTTGGCTTGGTCTACCTTGAGGCGAGCGCGGCAGGCTTGCCGGTCATCGGCACGCGAGAGTGCGGCGCTGAGGATGCGATTCGCGACGGCGAGACAGGTTTTCTGGTGCAGCAAGGCGATGTGGCAGCGTTAGCGGCGCACTTGGTGCGCTTGCTACGCGATGCTGACTTGCGCAGGCAGCTCGGCGCAGCAGGGCGCGCCTTTGCCGCGCAGCACACTTGGGAAGCAGCTGCGCGGCAAGTCTTGGCGCATTACGAAAATGCGCTCACGGTATCACGCCGTAGATGATCTCGAACAGGTTGTTCGCCTCGCCGGCTGGACCTTCGTTCACTTCGTTGTTCAGGTCAACGATCACGGCATCTTTGAAGTTGCTGCCGACGTTCGGCACGCCGGGGTAGCTGATGACGATCGTGACCTGCTGCTGGCTCGCCAGACCTGGCACGTTCACTGCGCCGTACACGCCTTGGAAGGACGCTGCCACAGCGAATGGACCAGCGTTTGCGCCGCCTTGGTTGCGCACAGTGACGGTCAGGTTGAACGGCGTGTTCTGCTTGAGCGGATTCTGGCTGAGGAAGGCGCTCAGGATGACGAGGTCAGGGTTGGGTGGCAGCGGCGGCGCAGTAGGCACTGCAGTTGCCACAGGCGTGCGCGTGGGCGGAATCGGCACAACGGGCAACGTGCGCGGATTGCCGAAGATGCTCACCAAGCGGCTATCGCCTGTGATCCACGCCAACTGACCTTGAAAATTGAACGTGAACCATGTGTAGGTGTTGTTCGCGCCGAGCAGCTCGATCTTCGTGCCGCGCGGCAGGCGTCCGATAGGCGGATCGTACTCAGGACCTGGTCCGTAGCGCACGTTCACGAAATCGTTCAACACGGTCAGCTCGACAAAAGCGGGCGTGGCGGTCACGACGAGCGGCGGCGCGGTCGGCTGCACAACAGGCGGTGGCGGCGGCGCGGGCAAGGTCGGCTGCAGGACTTGGACAGGCACATCAGGCAGGCGTTGACCTGCTTTGTAGCGCGCCAGAACGCGTCCGCCGCCTGTGGCATTGGTCTCGAAGATGATCGCATTTTGCGTGGTCTCGCCGCCGCCGATGGACGGATCGAACGTGCCTTGCAAGGACGGTTGCGGCGCGAGAGTCTGCAAGGCGGCGTAGAGCTGCGCAGGTTGCGCTCCGACCAGCTGAATGGCGGTCAGGACGGCGTTCGCGGCATCGTAAGCGGCGGCGGCGACGCCGTCAGGCGCTTCGCCGAAGGCTTCTAGGTATGCCCTGACGAACGCCGTGCTTTCAGGCGACGGATCGGAGAGCAGCCAGTTGGTGACGCCGATCATGCCCGCCACAGGTGTCGCGCCTAGTCCATTGACGAAAGCGCGATTATCAGCTTGATCGGTCACGAAGCGTCCTGTGAAGTTCGCTTCGCGCAGCGCCTGATACAGCTCGATCAGTTGCGCCGTCTCGCCAAAGGCAACAATCGTATCGGGCTGCGATTGCAGCACTACCTGAGCAGCGCTCGCCACAGGCGCGTTTGGGTCTTGCAGAATTGGCGTGGCAGCTGTTTGCCGCTGCGCTAACGCCACCACGAGCGCCGTCGCCGCCGAGGGAGCGCCAGATGACGTGCCTTGATAGAGCGTGATGCGCCGTGCGCCGAATGTGCCGATCAGCATGTCGGCGAGCGCGGACATGCGCGCTGAATCCGAGGCGCGGCTGCGGAAGCTGTTGGTGGCAGGTCCAACACGCACTTCGCTGTTGGTGGCAGCCGTGAAGAGCGGCGCGCCGCCGGGCGAGCGATTCGCGATCGCCTGCGCAAAGCCTGCGCTATCCGGTCCGAAGATTGTGCTCACGCCGATCTGTTCCAGACGGCTGATGGCGGCGATCACTTCTTCTTGCGTGCGCGCTTCCGCCACGGCAGGGCTGACGCCTGCGCGCTGACCGTTCGGCAACTGCACGCCGCCGCGCTGATTGACCTGCTCTAAGGCAAGGCGCACGCCGCGAAATGTGCTGCTGTTGGGCGCGCCGATGATCCCGAAGATGATCGGTTGCGCTTGCGCAGAAGCCGCCGCAAACGGCAAAGTAGACACGATCAATGCTAGGCTGATCGCCAAAAAAAGCAATTTCCTCATGGTGAGTCTCCTTTTGGAGCAAACAAGGGCTTTGCTTATCATACCGCAAAGGGACTGGCGACGTAACGTCACCTTGCCTACGGCTCGCCTGCGCTCAGCGCAGCCATGAAAAAACGCTCAGCGGCGACCGATTTGATCGTCACGCTG
>DAOTWB010000257.1:0-14745 GCA_034436235.1 Anaerolineae bacterium | reverse complement strand
GTCATCGCCAGCGCCTTGCCCGAGAGATTGCGGCGAATAGCGATGGTCTCATCGGACGTGGCAGTAGGACGCGCGGCGTATTCGTCAGCTGCCAGCGCTGCCAAGTTGATCTGAGATTGATAGCGCTCGTAAAGCGTGTGAAATTGTTCGCGGTTGATCTCGCCGTTGGCGAACTCATTGGCGAGATCGCGCATTTTCTTGCGCAGCTGCGCGATCATCGCCTCGGCGGCGGCGATTGGACTGGTAGGACGGTCGCTCATGTCACCTGCTCGCTGCGTATGAGAATCGAAACCCTTCGATCCAGTATACGGCAAAAGATGCAACGCGCCCTTCACAGAAGTGTGACGGTCTCAGCGCTTGGCGCGCTTTGCCAAGATGCGGCGCGTCTGCAGCTGCCGATAGAAGAACAGGAACAGGATGCTGGGATAGACGAGCGCGTCGAGCAGCTTGCCCAGCGCGCCGCGCAACGGCGTGAGATGGAAGGTCACGTCGTCTGTGCAAGCTGTATTGCCATCAGGCAGCGCTTCAAAGGTGTGGCGATGTATCCAGAAGTGAAAAGGACTGCTCAGCGAGCGATCCACAAAACTGGCGCATTGCTCGCCTTCGCGGTAAGGATTGAACTCATCGTAGATAGCGTGCCATGTGGCGCCGAGCGGCTGAATGCCGAACAAAGCGAGGCGAAACTTGAGCGTGCCGCCTGCCTGCAACGGCTCATCTTTGGCGAGAATCTTAACGCGCAGCGGCGGCGGCGTCAGCGCTTTCAACGCGACAGGATCGTCGTGAAAGCGCCAGACTTCAGGCAAAGGCGCTCTCACCACGAAGCGTTGTCTGAAGTGCGCCATGGCTACTGCGCAGCCTTTCGTTGCGCGCTCGGACGCACTCTCACGGCGTTCAACTGCGCTTCCAGATAGTTCACGATCGCGCCGAAGATGCCGCGCAGCTCAACGCCGAGATACTCGAAAGGAATCTGATCTTGCAAGGACGGCACTATCTGCAACGCGCGTCCGCCGCACACACACCAGATCGGTCTGCCTTGATTGTCCATCGGAATGCTAAAATCTACCAACTTGATAGCGTTGGCAGGCTGATCGGTATAGTACAGGATCACTGAGGCATGCATACCGTTCAGAGCGGATTGTACAATGCTCGGCTCTAGCTCGTTGCCGAGATGCACGACCGACCAGCCGGCGCGGCGCAGCAGCAAGCCAACGATCAGCAGATCGATCTCGTTTTGCTCTCCGGGAAAGCCAATGGTGATGACAGGACTCTGTGTGCGCAGCGCGCTCGGCGTCGTTTGGATCATGTGCAGCAGGCGCTGACGCGCGTAGTTCATCGCAAAGCGCTCGACCGTGATCGGCACTTCGCCGCGCGCGCGCTGATCGGTGATCAGGTGCAGCGCGCCGCGCAACACATTGATCAGCGTCGTTTCAAGCGTGTAGAGCGCAGCCGCTTCGTTGTAAAATTGATCAGCGTAGCGCTCGTCAAGCGTCGTAATTGCATTGGCGAGATCGCGGCTGATCGAGTCGGGCGAGCGCGGACCGCTCGGCACGGCAGGCACTTGCGTCTCTGGCACGCGCACGGTTGGATCGATGCCGTTCACCAGCATGTTGGTGAGCTGACTGACTGCCTGTCCGATGCTCATGCCGTTCTCAGTCTGTTGAATCAGCCAGAACAAGATGGCTACATCGCGCTCCGAGTAAAGGCGATAGCCATGCGCGGTACGATTTGGCGTCGGCAAGCCGTAGCGCCGTTCCCACGCACGGAGCGTCGCCGCTGTGATGCCCGTGCGCTGGCAGACTGCCTTCACGTTGTAGATCGGCTCATCCGAAAAGGATGACAGAAGCAAAGTTGGATTGACCACAGAGACATCGCTTTCGCGCTCAAAGCGCTTAAGATACCAATACTTCTCAGAACCTTCTAAACTGTTATAGCAAACAGTAGAGGCTTTGGCAAAGTTTCTATGATCACTTTGTTCAATGTGGCGCGTTTTGGCACAAAATGCGCCGTCCTTTGCCGCTACGCTCTGCTGATTCAACCCAACAGTCTGTCCTGCTGAAAGATTGACAGGCATGTATTTTCCTCTTAAGCTCTTATTGAGCAATTGTAGTTTTGCCTGCTCAGCAGCGCGCCATAGAGCAGGTTTAACGTGATCACCCATTGCGCTTCTGAGATTTGGGAGCGCATTCTAACCGCCTAAAAAGACTTGCTTGATTTATAATGCGCAAAGTTTTCCTGTGTTGTGCTGAGGCTCAAGTGTACCAAATGCGCCAAATGTGCGACACTCAAATGCTGCAAATGCGGTAATTTACACATGAAAAGCCTACAGGCTTTTATCAGGCTTATAGTATTTTGATCGAGCAGTCATAGTAGAATAAATATACAATCAGTAAAAATACGTTATACTGTATGCAGCTTGCGTATTGAACGATTGCATTGCAGGAAACGTTGATCGCGGCAACGGCTTGCTTTGGGCATAAACACGTTCAGTAGACAGGAGGTATCAGCGCTGTGTCGCTACTCGGCGCTGAGAAAGCTGCCTATGAAGTCTTTTCTCCGTAATCGTCACTTTCTCATGCTCGATGTTTTTATCATCCTTGTATCCACTATCGCAAGCTATAGCATACGCCTAGAGACCTTGAACTTTGACATGCAGACTTGGCAAGGTATCGTCTTCTACACCTTATTTGCGATAGCTCTGCGCCTGCCTCTCTTCTATGCGTATGGCATGTATGCGCGTTATTGGGCGGCTGCTGGGCAAGCTGAGCTGATTTCAGCCGCTGCCGCTTGCTTCTCTTCTGCATTTCTGCTGATCTCATCCATCTTGTTCTTCACCTCGCTTTATCCTGAAGGTGCGCAGTACATTCCGCGTTCTATTCCATTCATCGAGTCGGCGTTGACCACACTGGCAGTGATCGCTGTGCGCTTCAGCGTCCGTTTGTACTACTCGCAAAGGCGGCAGGCGCGTTCGAATTCCACGCGCCAGAACACGCTCATCATCGGCGCAGGGCACACAGGCATTCAGGTCTTGGATGTGCTGCGCTCAAAAAGTGAGCTGGCAGTCGTCGGCTTTTTGGATGACGATCCGCACAAGATCGGCACGCTTGTGCGCGGCGTGCGCGTTCTGGGCAGCATCAGCGAGCTGAGTCGGCATGTGGCTGAATGGCAAGTCAAGCGCGTCATCATCGCCATTCCATCCGCGTCAGGCAAGGTCATCCGCCGCATCACTGAGCAGTGCCGTCGCATCGGCATTGAGCCGCAGATCATGCCGAGCGTGTACGAATTGGCGCTCGGCAAGTTCAGCACAGGCAGATTACGTCCGATCCAAATTGACGATCTGCTGCGGCGCGTGCCTGCACACTTTGAGACGACCGATATTCAGCGTCAACTGGAAGGCAAGCGCGTGTTGATCACAGGCGCCGGCGGCTCGATTGGCATGGAGCTGGCGCGCCAAGTTGCGCGCTGGCAGCCCGGCGCGCTGATCTTGCTTGGACACGGCGAAAACAGCCTGTTCGCTATCTCACAGCGCCTGCGCTCAGAGTTTCCGAGCGTGCCGCAGCAAGTTGTGCTGGCAGATATTCGCAATAAAAGTGCCTTGCAGAGTATTTTCTCTGCGCACTGCCCAGAGATCGTCTTCCATGCGGCTGCGCACAAGCATGTGCCGATGCTGGAGACGAATGTGCTGGAAGCAGTGACAAACAATATCTACGGCACGAAAGTGCTGCTTGAGCTGTGCAATGCTTTCAATGTGCGGCGCATGGTCATGCTCTCGACCGACAAAGCAGTCCATCCGACCAGCGTGATGGGCATGACCAAACGCTGTGCTGAGCTATTGGTCTTGAACGCTGCGCAACAGACGCCGCGTCGCTTCGCTGTGGTGCGCTTTGGCAACGTGCTGGGCAGTCGCGGCAGCGTTGTGCCAATCTTCCAGCAACAGATCGCCAATGGCGGACCGGTCACCATCACCAGCTTTGAGATGCGTCGCTTCTTCATGAGCATCCCTGAAGCTGCGTCGCTCGTCTTGAAGGCGAGCGTGCTGAGCGACAACGGTCCGCTCTTCGTATTGAACATGGGCGAGCCTATCCGCGTGCTTGATCTGGCGCGCGATCTGATTCGGCTCAGCGGACTAGAGCCTGACCAAGATATCGAGATCGTGGAGACAGGCGTCCGCGCCGGTGAAAAATTGTACGAAGAGCTGTTCTGGTCGTACGAGCAGCACACACTGGTCGAGTCATCTGCCATCTTCAGCGTCAGTCTCGCCGATCAAGACGGTCAAGACTTCGTCCGCGAATCTGCTGCACAGGTTGAGGCGCTTCTAGCGACTATGCTCACAGCGCCTGAGGCAACTTTGCGAGATGCTCTGGTCGCCATTGTGAACATGCCTTATCCGAGCGCAAACGAAACCTCAGCGCATTCTGAGCAGCCTGCGCCGCACGCGCCATTGCTGCCGCATACAGCCTGAGGTTAAAATCAGCGTAGATAGCAGAAGGACATACCATGCACAATCAGGTTTTTCAGCGCCGCGCGACGTTTCTGCCGTTTTCGCCGCCTGCCATTTCAGAAGAAGAGATCGCAGCCGTCGTGGATACGCTGCGCTCGGATTGGATCACGACCGGTCCGAAGACCAAGCAATTCGAGCAGATTTTTGCTGAATACATTGGCGCGCCTGCAGCCTTGGCGCTGAACTCTTGCACGGGCGGCTTGCACATCGCCTTGGCGGCGCTGGGCATCGGCGCAGGCGATGAAGTGATCACGACGCCGATCACCTTCGTCTGCTCAGCCAACGTGATCGAACACGTCGGCGCTGTGCCTGTCCTGGCTGATGTTGAGCCAGAGACGTTGACGATCGATCCGCAGCAGGTCGCCGCTAAGCTCACGCCGCGCACCAAAGCCATCATGCCTGTTCACTTTGCAGGGCATCCTGCCGAGATGCGTCCGCTCTTAGCGCTGGCGGCGCAGCATCGGCTGGCTGTGATCGAAGACGCGGCGCACGCGCTGCCTGCCAAGTATGAAGGACAGATGATCGGCACGCTAGGCGACTTCACTGCCTTCAGTTTCTACGCTACCAAGAACTTGACCACTGCTGAAGGCGGTATGCTGACAGGCGCGCCTGAGCGCATCGCTGAAGCGCGCTTGTGGAGCTTGCACGGCATGAATCGCGATGCGTGGAAGCGCTACAGCAGCGAAGGCTCGTGGTACTATGAAGTGGTGCTGCCAGGCTTCAAATACAACATGACCGATATCCAAGCTGCTATCGGCATGGTGCAGCTGAAGCGCCTCGCCGATTTTCAAGCGCGGCGGCGCGCCATTGTGGTGCAGTATCAGGCTGCGTTCAGCAGCCTTGCCGCAGTCCAAATGCCTGCCGAGCGCGCCAATGTTGAACACGCCTGGCATCTATACACGCTGCGTCTGAATCTTGAGCAATTGCGCATCACGCGCGCGCAGTTCATTGAGGAGCTCAAAGCGCGCAACATCGCCACCAGCGTACATTTCATCCCGATTCATCTGCATCCATACTACCGCGACCGCTACGGCTGGCGTCCTGAGGATTTTCCTGTCGCCTATCGTGAGTATCAGCGCCTGATCTCTTTGCCGCTGCATCCGCGCTTGAGCGACGCGGACGTGGCAGATGTGATCAACGCTGTGTACGACGTCGCAGCTGCCTTTCGGCGCTAGGTGCTATGGTCAAACGCCTTTTCGATGTACTGGTCAGCGCTGCAGCGCTCCTCTTGCTCTCGCCGCTCTTTCTCGGCGTGGCAATTGCGATCAAGCTCAGCTCGCCTGGTCCTATCTTTTACCGCGCTGTGCGCGTCGGTCGGCACGGCGTGCCGTTCAAACTCTACAAATTTCGCTCAATGGTGGTCAATGCGGATAAGATTGGCGCAGGCATTACCACTGCGCACGATCCGCGCATCACGCCCATCGGACGCTTCTTGCGGCGCACCAAGCTCGACGAATTGCCGCAATTGATCAATGTGCTGCGCGGCGAGATGAGCCTTGTCGGACCGCGCCCAGAAGACCCGCGTTATGTGGCGCTCTATACAGAGGAGCAACGGCGCGTGCTGCGCGCGCGGCCGGGCATGACGAGCCTCGCTTCTGTGCGCTATCGGAACGAGCAGGCGCTGCTCTCAGGTGACGACTGGGAAACGCGCTACATCCAACAAATCATGCCCGATAAGTTGGCAATTGATCTACAATATATTGAGCGCGCTACACTGCTCAGCGATCTGGGCGTGCTGTGGCAGACTTTCCTCGCCTTGTTTCGTTGAGGTCACCTTGTGAACACGCTGACGTTAGAAGCGCACTTGCGTTCGTTGTATCCTGATGAGCGTGCGTTTCTGCAAGGGACGCAGGAGACGTTCTGGACGCGCTACGAGCGTTGGTCAATGTTGCGCGTGCCAGTCTTCGCGCTCAACGCGCCAACGCAAGCCGAAGTGCGCCGGGCTTTGCGCCGTGCGCTCGTGGTGAGCTATTTAGAGCTGCCGAGCGCGATGAAGCCTGCCAACACTGTGGTCTATTTGTGCCGTGACCATGCCTACGCGCTGGAAAAATTGCCCGCCGCCATGCGCCGAAACGTACGACGCGGCGCAGCAGCGCTCGCTATTCAGCCGCTCTCAACAGAGCGCGTGATTCAGCACGGCTACTCTGCTTACGCCGACACGCGGCAGCGCGTCGGCTTGAGCGATGCTGACAGGCGCTCCTTTGAGCGACGTTTTTTAGAGCGCGCACGCTCGCCTGCTAATGTCTACTTGGGCGCATGGCTTGGCGAGCGGCTGATCGCTTTCCTGTCTATCACAGAAGTGGCGGACTGGGTCGAATTTGAGAGCCTGTTTTCCTGTACAGATGCTCTTGAATATCGTCCGAATGACACGCTGCTCTATCATGCGTTGCGCTATTACTTGGTCGAGTCGCCGCGCGCGTTGATCAGCTACGGCATTCGCTCAGTGCAAAGTCAGGCGGAAGAAGGTCTACATCAGTTCAAAATGAAGGTCGGCTTTGAAGCGCAGGCTGTGCATCGCGCCTTTGTGCTACATCCTGTCTTGCGTCCGTTCGTGAACAATTTCAGCCATGCCGTGTTGCGGCGCTTATTGAAATATTTTCCCCAAAACCGACCGTTGCGTAAGGCAGAAGGCTTAATCGCCACATTATCAAACAAAGCTAGAGTACAGACATGATAGACTCAGCGCGTTGCTCAGCGTGTGGCAGCACAGATTCGCTCGAACTGCCGATTTGCTTCAGCCCATCTAATCGAGGCGAACAATACTGGCGGCAATGCAGGCGCTGTCGCGCTTTTTTCAGCACGCAGCCGTACGACCTATCGGCTGAGATCAAGCACACAGAGCAAATGGCGTGGGGCGATAGTCAGATGGGCATTCAGCTCAACGCCTACAAGCAGCGCTTGTATCAGAAGAGCTTAAAACTAATCGCCAGTCATTTGCCTGCGCCTGCGCGCTTGTTGGATGTCGGTTGTGCGTATGGCGGTTTCATGCAAGCGGCGCAGCAGTGCGGCTATCAGGTCTGCGGATACGATATTGTGCCAACAGCGGTCGCTTACGTGCGCTCACTCGGTCTAGAAGTCTACCAATGCTCGTCGGCTGCAGCGTTCTCAGAACATGTCAGGCAGCCGTTTGACGGCGCGGTGTGTCTAGATGTGAACTGCTATTGGCACGATCAGCGCAGCGAGTTAGCTCATCTCAAATCTATGCTGCATCAGGGCGGCTATTTGTTGATGCGCGTTGTTGATAAATCTTGGTTATTTGCGCTTGGCATCAAGTTGGCTATACTGAACAAGCCGCTCGGCAGGCGGCTGATGCGCGCTGCGACCAACGATCATCGCCACTCAATGCCTGTGCGCTCTCATCTCAGGTTGTTGGAAGAGCTAGGCTATCGCGTTCTATACGTCTCATCTAGAGATGCCTTGCATAGCGACCAAGCAAAGCTCAGCGTGAAGTTGGCATTCGAATTAGGGCATCTCGCTCAGAAACTCTTCGGCATATACCTAGCGCCAGGCGCCTTGCTTCTAGCGCAAACCTTGTGAGCTTAGCTCACTAGAGAGGAGAGAAGCAATGTATGCAAGTTCCCTAGCGACCTACGCAGAGGTTTCTCGTCTTGTTCGTGCAGGAGCGCGCTGCGATTTAGATCAGATTGTTGCAGTTCATAAGCAGGCTTTTCCAAAGACTTTCGGTTCGGCACTTGGAAAAAGTTACCTACGCGCTTTTTACGCGTGGTTTTTAGCGGATAGCGCAGCGCTTTGCCTTGTGGCTGCTTCTCAAGAGCAGTTGTTGGGCTATGTGGTAGGCTGTCAAAGTTCGCAGACATACTATGAACAGCTTTATGGCACTCGCCAAAAGACGCTTGTCCGAGCAGCACTGAGAGGCTTGCTCGAAAATCCGTTGGCGCTCATCCGGCTGCGGCGCGCGCTGCCAAGCGTCCTTCCGCGCCTTGCCCAAATGCTGGGCAAATGGCGACCTAAGTTGCCTCAGGCATCTGCTGCCACTGCGCCCAACTTCGAGGTCAACTGTGCGTCATTGAACGTGATCGCTGTTCATCCAAGCGTGTTAGGCTCACAAGTTGCCACAACATTGCTGCATGAGTTCGTAAAAGCTGTACGTCAACGCGGCGTGACGCGCATCCAACTCACAGTAGATAAAAACAACAGCCGCGCTATTCGTTTTTATGAGCGAGAAGGTTGGCGTCGTCTCGCTGAGATTGGGACGAATTTTGTTTACGTCACGCAAGTTGAAGGCTAGGGTGGCGGACGCACCACCCAGATTTTGATCACACCTGCGGCGCTTGCTGTCACGATGTGCGCGCCTTCAGGACCGAAAGCAAGCGCGCTGATCGTTTGATTAGGATAGATCGGCTTGTTGAGCAACAGACGCTCGTTCTCCAGCTGCCAGACTAATAGCGCGCCACTCTGATTGCCTGCCGCGAGCAGCTTACCGCTCGGATCGAAGGCGAGACTGGTTAGGAAAGATGGCGAGCCGCGCAGCAGAATGCGCGCCGGTTGAGCGCCTAGCTGCCAGACCACGACGCTATTTGAGTTGCCGACGCTCACTAGCAGCCTTCCATCAGGACTCAGGGCAATCTGACGAGCAGCGTGCAAATCGCGAATGCGGTTGATCAGCACGCCGCTGCTGACTTCCCACAAGTGAATTTGTGCATCCTCACTGCCGACAGCTAGCAACAAACCATCTTTGCTGAAGGCGAGCGATGTGGCAGCCGCTGTGTAATTGCGGTTGCTGCCTAACAGGCGCACGAAAGCGCCGTTGCGCACATCCCATAGGCGCACACTTCGATCAGCGCTTGCCGAGGCGACAAAGCGGCTATCGGGACTGAAGGCAACGGCGCGCACTGCGCCCGCATGTCCGCTCATGATGGTGCGCTCTGTGCGCGTGGGTAAATCTAGCAAGCGCACCGTGCCATCGGAGCTGCCTGTGGCGAGGTAATTACCATCAAGGCTGATAGCCACGCTTGTGCGATCTGTCAAGCCGCTCCACGTGAAGAGATTCCAGCCGCTGAGCGTATCCCACAGGCGCACACGGTTATCAGCGCCTGCTGAGGCAAACTGATTGCCGATGCTGTTGAAGGCAAGGCTGTTGATCGTGGAATCATGCGCTGCGATTTGCGTCAACTCTGTCAGCTGTTCAATGTTTTCAGCCGTAATGGGCAGCCGATTGGCGCGTAGAATTGCCCTGATCGAGTCTGCAGTGGCTGTCCTGGCGCGATTAGCGGCAGCGTTGAGTGTGCTTTGAAAAGCAGCTGTGCCTGTCTGCGCTTGCGCTGCTGTAGCAGTCAAGCCTAGCACCAAATTGACCTGCGCTTCGGCAGTGCGCTGCAAATCGAGCGGACCAGGCGTTGGCGTATTGGTGATTGTCGGTGTGGTAGTCGGCGTTGGCGTCACAGTTGGCGTCGGCGTGATTTGCAGCGTGCCTGCGATGATAGCGTCAATGGTCTGCTGAAAAGCGAGCGTTTGCCGCGCAGCGGCGGTCGCCGTCAGGCGGCGATCAATATCGGCGATGAGCGTTTTGAACTGGTCGGTTGGATTGAGTGGCGTCGGGCTGATGAGCGGCGTCGGGCTGGGCGTCTCGGTGAAAGTCGGCGTGAGCGTCGGCGTGATGCCAAGCGTGGCGAATAGAATGGCATCGAAAGTCTGTTTATAGGCTACAGTCGCTGTTTGTCCTGTTTGCACAATGGCAGTTTGCGTCAAGCTCCGCCCGACTTCGAAAACGATTGTCTCGAAGATTTGAGTGGCGTTGAGCGTAGCTGTTGGCGTAGGCGTGGGCGTGATGGTCGGCGTATCGCTGGGCAAGAGCGTTGGCGTGATAGTAGGCGTGTAGCTGGGCGTCGCTGTGGCAGTGAGCGCTGCCTGCGTGAGCGTTGCGAAGAAGGCGCGCGTGCGCAGCTGGATGCTAGCGGCTGTGGCAGTGCGTGCGCTGATAGCGCGAGCAGTCGCCGTCAGGCGCGGATTGATGATCGCATCAAGCGTTTGGCGTTGAAGCGTTGGATCGAGCTGCGCTACTGAGCGCTGCACTTGCGAAGCGAGCATCAGCGCCATCAGGCAGAGTCCGCAGCACAAGAGAATGGTGCGCGCCGTCATTTTGAGCATCGGATTCTCTAGAGATAGCCGACGAACGCCTCTGATTATAGAGACGTGGACCGCGAATTACAAGGCGCCCAAGAAGCGCTGAGTCAAGACAGACACATAACTCACAAGCGCTACCGACCTTACCACACAGCACATCAGGCAATTGCCCGCCGATTTGAGTTGGACTTGCGCGATTACAGCCGCTTCAGGCTGATGACAGGCTCTTGACCTAAGAGCAACCGCAAGCCGCTCAGATCAGGCAAGGCGAGCGCCTCGCTGAGCGCGGCGTCAATGGCGGCGCGCGTGGCGTCGTGCTCCATCTCTGGGAACGGCAAAAGCGGCTGATCGCAGAGCCGATCATACGCTGCGACCAGCGTGTCCAGCTGCCATTCGGTCAGCAAGCGCACGTCCAACACAGGCAACGCGGCAAGTGTCTGTTTTTTGAACTGCACCCAAGCGCCGCGCGTCTCAACGCGATTCGCCAGCGCCATCAGGATGTGAAGCGTCCCATTCAGCCAGAGCGCCAAGGCTTTCTCGTAGCGTTCATCCTGACGGTTGAGTTGGAAGCCCCACCAAACGTTGGAGAGAGCAGGCTGAGAGAGACGCACTGCAAACAAACGTTGCGTGTTGAGCCACATCCTTTCACTCAATAGCAGTTGTGAGCTGCGCGGCAACAGATTCTCCGGACGACCCAGCTGGGTTTTTGGCGCAGCAATTGAGCGTGCCCTCAAATATTTGTTTGGCTTCTGCGCGATGCTGACCACCTGGCTGGAATCATGCCCCCAGAAGGCGTGATAGAGCGTTCTTCGCTTGCTCAGCTCAAAGGCGTTGTGAACGGCTCTTCTATCAGGACCTAGATCGCCAAGCTCGCTCAAGCGGCAAAGGTTGAGCGCCGTGCGACGGCGCACGCCGGGTATCCAGAGCTCGCCTCGCAATAGATCGCGCGCTGTGCGGATGAGGTCAATTTGTGCGAAAGCGCAGGGTAGCATCCAATTCTCAGCTGCTACCTCATACGGCACAAGGCAGGTCGTCGCCATTTCAGTGTTGCCGTAGTAAATGCTCGTCTCGCCCTGTCCGCCCACCAAGCTGACATGATCTGTGCGCGCCACCACTTGCGCCACAGTCAAGGCTTCCAGCACAGTGCGGACGTTGCGATGCAGGTTGATGGCGACCGTGCCTTGAAAATGCTCTTTGGCGAGCGGATTGCGCCGCAAGGTGAAGGTGGTCGGAGTGCCGTTGCCATTGCTGGGCAGGTCGTATAAGTCAGGGCGCTCACCTTCAGGCATTCCCGACTCGTCATTCGTCACCTTGCGCGCGATCAGCAAGACTTCGCTGAGCGCCGTGCTATCCGAGAAATTCCACTGTTCAGGATCGTGGCTGGCGATCAGGTACTCAAGGCGATAGTGCTGGCTGATCAGTTGGCGCGTCTTTTCCCACGCCACGCCTGAGAGCAGCGCCTTCGGCAAGATCAGCGCGATGCGCCCGCCTTCTTTGATATATGGATGCGCCACTGCCACGAAGACCGCGCCCAAGCCTGCCGTCGTGCTTGCTGCTAAATTGCGCTGCTGGATCATGCGCTGCAGACGCCTCTGCATGCTGCTGCGCACATGCTCAGGCAGGCTGCCGAAGAGCAAGTTGCCGCCGACGCTGCGCACGAACGGCGGATTCATCACGCATAAATCCAGCTTGGGCAATGGCGCGTAATGGGTGACAGTATCGCCGCTGCCCGTCACTTGGCGTGCGCTGCCGAACAAGTCTTGCGGCAATGTGATCTGGAAGGCGTTCCCGAACTCGATGCTGCCCAAGTGCAAGCCCTCGCCGCCGAACGGCAGTGCGAACAGGTTCATCCGTCGAAAGGTCTGCTCAGGGGCGCGCAAGGCGAGCGTTGAAGCAGTTATGTGAATAGCAGAGGCAAGCACATCGTAGCCGTACAGAATCTCTTCGGCGAGCGCCCTTTGCAAATCGGCGCGCCGCGATGCAACGCCTTGCTCGCTGCACACATTCACGTGATTGTTGGTGATCGCATCGGCAGCCGCCATCAGCAACGTGCCAGTGCCGCAGGCGAGATCAGCTAGGCGAAACTGCCGCGCCTCATCGAAATTGCTCCAATCCACCTGCCAGCGCGCAGGATTGAGCGCCAATTTGAGCAGCAGCGTGGCGGCAGGAATGCTGGTGTAATACGTGCCGAGAAACTTCGCCTGTGAGAGCAAGCGATGATAGACGCGACCCATCAGGTCGTGCTGGAGCGCGGCGCGCATCCCTGCGATGCGCACTGCCGCCTGAATCAGCTTGTCGAAGAGTTCGACGATGACCGCCGTATTTGAGAGCCTGAGGACGACCTGATGCGCGAGGTAGAAGATCGGATAGTAGTCAATTTGCGTGTAAATGCCCTGCCAGATCGTCGAGAAAGTCAGCACTGGCGTGCGCTCAGCGGCTGCGCTGTTCAGATTCTTGACGGTCTGGACGCTCTGCGAGAGCAACTCTTGGAAGATCAGCGCATTCAGCACGATCAAGCCTGCAATGTGCGCCACGCCTGCGTAGTGCGCTGTCTCCGAGACGGCAGCCGCCTGCGAAAGCTCAGCGTCCGCATCCTCTTCATCCTCAGGCGCAACAGCGCGTCTGCGCCGTTGTCTCGGCTGATATTTCATCTCCAGCACCTCGGCGATCTCAGGCAGGCGCGCCGAAAAATGCTGGATGACCACTTGCGCAAATTGCTCGACCGCGCTCTCGATGATGGCGACCGCTTCGCTCACCTCGTCTTCGCGCAGCAAGTGATCGTAGGCGCGCTCCAGCATGTCTCTGAAGTCGCTCACCTTGCCTTCGACGAAACTCGCCTCGAGCGCCGAAGGAATCAGCACCACAAAGCGCAGCCGATTCTCGTGAATGGTGCGATGCAACTTCTTGAACGGCACGTTGCGCAACAGCGCAGGATACACCACGCCAATCGCGATGTGCGCCAGACCTTCCTCAAGGCGGCGACGCGCCGCGCGATAGGCTTTCTCCTCAGGCTCAAGCTGATCGTCCACTTCGCCTTCGACCATCAGGCGCAAGCCGCGATAATCCAAGATGATATCCGGCAGACGACGGCGCTCATCGGCGCGCAAGACGCTCTCAGGCGCCAGCGCGATACCTTCAGCGTGCAGTATCTGAGCGAAAGCGATATTGAGCGTCTCTTGGCGATATATGCTGATCACAAGCGTCTCTCCGCTGCCGTGCAGTTCATTAGAACATTTTAGCACATCAAGCGCGGAAAAGATATGGCTGCGCCTGAGCGCGTTTTGTGGTTAAATTATAAACATCCAATTAGGCAAAGGAATTTTCGAGATGATGCCACCTGCTCAGCCGCAAAGTCCAGCTGCTGGCGGCGAACCCGTTTTTCAGATGCTCTGGGATTGCCGTTTCTGTGGCACGCAGAAGCTGCTCGGCGTTGACCACCGCTTTTGCCCGAACTGCGGCGCCAAACAAGACCCTGAATGGCGCTACTTCCCGTCTGAGGCGGACAAGAAGCTGGTCACTGATCCGAAGTACGTCTATCACGGCGCTGACCGTCTCTGTCCGTACTGTCAGCAGCCGAATAGCGCCGCCGCGCAGTTTTGCGTCGGCTGTGGCGGCGACCTGAGCGGCGCAGCCGAAGTGGTGCGCCGTCAAGCGGTCATCGCAGGCTCGGCTGAGGATACGGGCAAGGCGGAAGACCTTGTCTTGAAGCGCTTCCAAGCCCAGCAAGCGCCTGCTGCCAAGCCGAAGAAAAGCAGTCCGCTGCCGCTCATCTTGATCCTAGCCGCGATCATCGGCTTCTTCGCCTTCATGTTCGTCCTCGCCAATCAGCGCGTCCCTGCCGAGCTGGTGGTCAGCGACCTGCAATGGACGCGCGTGATCGAGATTGAGCGCCTGAATACGCTGAGCGGCAGCGACTGGCGCGATCAAGTGCCAGCGAATGCTTACAACGTCTCGTGCAGCCTGCGCGACCGTCCCTACACGGTCACGGAGCGCGTGCAGACAGGCGTGCGGCGCGTGGATCGCGGCGACGGCACGTTCATCGAGCAGCCTGTCTATGAGAATCGCAGCCGCACTGAGTATCGTCAAGAGCAGTACTGCAATTACGTCTACGATCAATGGCAGCGCGCGCGCGAGGTGCGCACAGGCGGCGGTCCTGCCGATCC
>DAOTWB010000256.1:0-4534 GCA_034436235.1 Anaerolineae bacterium | reverse complement strand
GTGAACGGCACGCTGCACATCTGGACGCTGCCTTGAGCGCGCCGTGCAGCGTAGGATCACTCTTCGAGCGTGCTGAGATCGCCTTCAGGCTGACCGAGCGCGCGCGCTTTTAGGACGCGGCGCATGATCTTGCCGCTGCGCGTCTTCGGCAGCGCGCTCACGAACTCGATCTTGGCAGGCACAGCGATCGGACCGACTTCATGCCGCACGTGATTCTTGAGTTCTTCTTCCAGCTTTGGCGAAGGCTCATAGCCCTGCCGCAAGATGCAGTAGGCGTGGATGACGTTGCCCTTCAGCTCATCCGGCAAGCCGATAGCAGCTGCCTCAGCGACGGCAGGATGGCTGACCAAGCCTGACTCGACCTCGGCTGTGCCAAGCCGATAGCCGCTGACCTTGATCACGTCGTCAATGCGCCCGATGATCCAAATGTAGCCGTCCTGGTCTTTGCGCGCCGAGTCGCCTGTCAGATACCAGCCCTGATTGGCGAATTTGCTCCAATATTGCCGCATGTAGCGGTCAGGATCGCCGTAAATGGTGCGCAACATGCCAGGCCACGGCTTTTTGATGACAAGCAAACCATCCTGACCGTTCGGCACGCTGTTGCCGTCTTCATCCACCACATCGGCGATGATGCCCGGCAACGGTCGCGTGGCGCTGCCCGGCTTGAGCGGCGTGATCGGCAGCGGCGCGATCATGAAGCCGCCCGTCTCGGTCTGCCACCACGTATCCATGATCGGGCAGCGCCCTTTGCCGATCACCTCGTAGAACCATTTCCACGCCTCAGGATTGATCGGCTCGCCAACTGAGCCGAGCAGCCGCAATGACGAGAGATCATGGCGATTGGGCCACGCCGCGCCGAAGCGCATCAAGCCGCGAATAGCCGTCGGCGCTGTGTACATGACCGTGATGCCGTAATGCTCCACCAACTTCCACCAACGGTTTGGATAAGGATGCGTCGGCGCGCCTTCGTACATGAAGCTGGTCGCGCCGAGGATGGTCGGCGCGTAGACGATGTAGCTGTGTCCCGTGATCCAGCCTGGATCGGCGGCGCACCACCAGCGATCCTCATCTTTCAGGTCGAAGACGTAGCGCAGCGTCGTGCTGACATAGACCGAATAGCCGCCGTGCGTGTGCAGAATGCCTTTCGGCTTGCCGGTTGTGCCGCTAGTGTACAGGATGAAGAGCGGATCCTCGGCATCCATCACTTCGGTCTCGCACTTGGTGCTGGCGATTGGCAACGCCATCAGATCGTGCCACCAATAGTCGCGATCAGGCTCCATGGCAACCTCGTGACCTGTGCGCTTCAGCACCACCACATGCTCGACCACCGGCGAGCGCCGCACAGCCTCATCCGCGATCTTCTTCAGCTCCACAACCTGCCCGCGCAGCCACGCGCCATCTTGCGTGATCAAAACGCGGCTTTGCGCGTCTTCAATGCGATCGGCGAGCGCCTGCTCGGAGAAGCCGCCATAGACCACGCTGTGAACTGCGCCGATCTTGGCGCACGCCAGCATGGCGATCATCAGCTCTGGCACGCGACCCATGTAAATGGTGACGCGGTCACCTTTGCGCACGCCCATCGAGCGCAGCACGTTGCCGAACTTGTTCACTTCCTGCCAGAGCCGATAGTAGCTGTATGTGCGCAGATCGCCCGGCTCGCCTTCCCAGATCAAGGCGAGCTTGTTCTTGCGCCACGTCTTCACATGCCGATCCAGCGCGTTGTGCGCGATGTTGGTCTTGCCGCCCACGAACCACTGGTAAAACGGCGCGCGCGACGTCTCCAGCACTTTATCCCAGCGCTTGTACCATTCAAGTTGCTCCGCTTGTTCTGCCCAAAAGCCTTCAGGATCGTCAGCGGCGCGGCGATACATGGCGTCGTAATCTTTCACAATGGCTTGCTCAATCACCTCTGGCGATGGCAGATAAAGCTCGGCAGTGTTGGCAGCAGGCTGTGCAGCGTCTGTCATAACTCAAAGCTCCTTTGAAAATTCTCTAACATGGATGCATCGTGTTTGGAATAGCTAGATTATGCGCAGAACGCCTCGCTCAGGCAAGTTCAGCTGCCTCATGAATGCAGGACGACTTCAGGCTGTTTTGCCACGCCTAACTTGCGCGCCCATTTGGCGTATTTGCTGTAGAGATGCACCCAGAAGCCGCTCAAGTGCGTCTGCGGCACAGCCGATGCGAGCGCACGTTTGAAGCCTTGCGCGTCCTCAAAAGGCGGCATTTCCAGCACGGCGCGACCCAGCTCGTAGGGCATGTGTGCATCCGAGCCGACGGTATACGGCTTGCCGTGCGCCTTCGCAAAAGCGAGCGCCTTCGCGTTATCTTCGGCGAACAAGCAGCGCGCATTGAAGCCTTCAATGGCGTCCACAAGCGGCAGGATGCGCAGCAGTGTCCGCTCTTGCCAAGCGCCTTTGCGCAGCCGATCAAAAGGATGCGAGACGCTGATGAAAGCGTCCTGCTGCCGCAGCCGCACGATGGTCTCTTCAGGCGAGAGAAACGGCGGCACGCTCTCTTTGACGAAAAACGCCAACAACTCGCCTTCCGTCGTCATGATCTCTTCGCCGACGATAATGCGCTCAGGCGCGCGCTGCGCCAAGCGCAAGGCGCCTTCCGCCGTGTTGTGATCAGTGACCGCCACTTTGTCCAATCCGCGACTTTCGCAAGTGCGTAAGAACGCCTCAAGGCTCGTCAGGCTGTCCATTGAGTAAAGCGTGTGACTGTGCAGCTCTACGCGCCACTTGGTCATATGTTTCCTCTATCGCTAGCCGACTCGGCGCCATTATGCCGCGCGCGCGCTGCGCTTGGCAAACGCGCCGCTTCGCGTGATAATTCGCAGCAACCTGTAGCAGAGAGCGATGTGTGATGTCCGCTGCGCACACTGAGACCGAGATCAAACTTTGGGCGGCTGATCTAGCGGCAGTCGCCGCGCGCTTGAATGCACTTGGCGCGACCTTGCTTCAGCCGCGCATGGCTGAGCGCAATCTGCGCTACGATCGTCCTGACGGCAGTCTAGGCGCGCATGGCGAAGTGCTGCGCCTGCGCCAAGACTCGCGCGCGCGCCTGACCTACAAAGCGCCGCACAGCGCCGCGCCGCACGTGCGCACCGAGCTGGAGATCGAGGTGAGCGACTTCGCCATAGCCGATCAGCTCTTGCAGGCGCTCGGCTTCCAAGTTGTATGGCGCTATGAGAAGTTCCGCACTGCTTACGCGCTGGACGGCTGCGAAGTGGCTCTGGATGAGCTGCCTTTCGGCGATTTCATCGAGGTGGAAGGCGACTCGCTGGCGGCGATTGAAGCGCTCATCGCGCGCTTGGGAATGACGGACGCGCCGCGCTTTGCGCAGAGCTACAGCGAGCTATTCTTCAAGCTGCGCGAGCGGCTGCAGCTGCCTGTCCGCGACCGGACCTTCGAAAATTTCCGTCTGCTGGAGCGCGCTGCGCTCGCCGATGTTTTATTGAAGGAAGCTGAGCCAAGATCATGATTGAAAAAGAGCAACTCGACCTTACCGAAGCCTTGCAACGCTGGGAACAGACGACGCTGGCGCAGGCGCTGCGCAAAGCACCTGAGCGCGCCGAGTCGTTCCAAACGTCCTCAGGCATTCCGATCCAACGCTTGTATCTGCCTAAGCACGCCGACGCACATTATTTGGCGAAGGTCGGCTTTCCGGGCGAGTATCCATTCACGCGCGGCGTTCAGCCGACCATGTATCGCGGCAAGCTGTGGACAATGCGCCAATACGCCGGCTACGCCACTGCCGAAGAGTCCAACGCGCGCTACCGCTTCTTGCTCTCGCAAGGGCAGATGGGACTCTCGGTCGCCTTCGATCTGCCGACGCAGATCGGCTACGACGCTGACGATCCGATGGCGCTCGGCGAAGTGGGCAAAGTTGGCGTCAGCATCTGCAGCATTCACGATATGGCGCGCCTGTTCGAAGGCATTCCGCTCGATCAGGTCAGCACCAGCATGACCATCAACGCGCCGGCAGCGATTCTGTTAGCGTTGTACATCGCAGTTGGCAAGCGGCAAGGCGTGCCGATGCACAAGCTGCGCGGCACAGTGCAAAACGACATCTTGAAGGAATACATCGCGCGCGGCACGTACATCTATCCGCCAGCGGCGAGTATGCGCCTGATCACGGATATCTTCCGCTTCTGCCGCGATCACGTGCCGCACTGGAACACGATCAGCATCAGCGGCTATCACATTCGCGAGGCAGGCAGCACTGCCGTGCAGGAAGTCGCCTTCACGCTGGCTAACGGCATCGCCTACGTGCAGGCTGCGCTTGAAGCAGGCTTATCTGTGGACGAATTCGCGCCGCAGCTCTCGTTTTTCTTCAACGCGCACAACCAGTTTTTCGAGGAAGTGGCGAAGTTCCGCGCGGCGCGCCGCCTTTGGGCGCAGATCATGCGCGAGCGCTTCGGCGCGCGCGATCCGAAGTCTTGGCAGCTGCGCTTCCACACGCAAACAGGCGGCAGCACGCTGACCGCTCAGCAGCCGATGAACAACATCGCGCGCGTGACCGTGCAAGC
>DAOTWB010000255.1:0-6089 GCA_034436235.1 Anaerolineae bacterium | reverse complement strand
GCGCACCTTCTTGCCTTCTTCATTGATGCGGAAGCCGACGCGCGTGCGCTTATCGCAGGATTTGCAGACCAGCATCACGTTCGAGAGGTCAATTGGCGCCTCGAACTGAATGATGCCCTGCCGCACGCCGCTGCGCGACTGACGTTGCTTTTGGTGCTTCTTGACGATGTTCACTTTCTCAACCACGACGCGGTTGAGCTTGGGCAGCACGGAAAGCACTTCGCCACGCTGCCCGATGTCTTTGCCGGCGATCACCTCAACTGTATCGCCTTTCTTAATGCGTTGCATGGCACATACACCTCTCTCAGAGCGTCTCAGGCGCCAGCGCGGCAATCTTGGTGAAGCCTTTGGCGCGAATCTCACGGGCAACCGGTCCGAAGACGCGCGTGCCGCGCGGATTTTCGCCTTCAGGCTCAAGGATCACTGCCGCGTTGTCGTCAAAGCGAATGTATGAGCCGTCGTCGCGGCGATAGGCTTTGGTCACGCGCACGATGACCGCTCGCACGATATCGCTCTTCTTGACCATGGCTTGCGGCGCCGCTTGTTTGACAGTGGCGATCACCACATCGCCCACAGTGCCGTAACGCCGCTTGCTGCCGCCCATCACGCGGATGACGAGCAGCTCGCGCGCGCCTGTGTTATCGGCAACCTTCAGCCGAGTCTCTTGTTGGATCATGGCGCTCAGTTGCTCCCATCTTCAACGGCGCTGACGGTTGCTTGCGCGGCGTCAGCTCTCTCCAGAATGCGCTCTAGCGCCCAGCGTTTCAAACGGCTCAGCGGACGGCTCTCGACGATCTGCACAAGGTCGCCTTCCTGCGCTTGATTCTGCTCATCGTGCGCGTAGTATTTGCGCGTCTCGTGCAGCACTTTGTCGTAGACAGGATGACGCTTGGCGACGTCCACTTTCACCACAATTGTCTTATCCATCTTGGCGCTGGAAACGCGCCCGATCAAACGACGGCGATTATTCGGCATCGCCCTGTTCCTCCTTGCGCACCAACTCAATAGCGAGTTCGCGCTCGCGCAAAATGGTCAGGATGCGCGCAATTTCATGGCGCTTGAAGCGCACCTGATTAGGGTCTTCGAGCGAGCCGCTGCTCCAGCTCAGGCGCAGACGGAAGAGTTCCTCACGCGCCTTCTCAAGGCGCTCCAGCAGCTCGTTGGTCTCCAGTTGGCGCAATTCGTAGGCTTTCATTGCGTGATCACCTCTTGCCCGCTGATCGGATCAGTCCGCTTGACGAACTTGGTCTTGATCGGCATTTTGAAGCCTGCCAAGCGCAGCGCCTCACGGGCGATTTCCTCTTCGACGCCCGCCATCTCGAACAAGATGCGTCCCGGCTTGACGACGCACACCCAGTGATCGACGGCGCCTTTGCCCTTGCCCATGCGCGTCTCGGCAGGCTTTGCCGTCACAGGCTTATCGGGAAAGATGCGAATCCACAGCCGACCGCGCCGCTTGATATAGCGCACAATGGCGCGGCGCGCCGCCTCGATCTGGCGCTGCGTGATCCAAGCTGGCTCAAGCGCTTGCAAGCCGAAGTCGCCAAAGTGGACTTCGGCGCCGCGCGTCGCTTGCCCTTTCATACGCCCGCGCATTTGTTTGCGGTATTTCACCCGCTTCGGCATCAACATAGGTCGTTTCCTCCAGCTCGTTCGTGTGGCAACGCGCCTCTAATCGGCTGGCGCGGCTGCCGTCTCGGTCTCTTCTTCCAGCAGTTTGTCGCCTGTATAAATCCAGACTTTGATTCCGATGCGTCCGTAGGTCGTCAAGGCTTCGGCAGTGCCGTAATCAAGGTAGGCGCGCAAAGTGCTGCGCGGCACGCGACCTTCGCTCTGCCATTCGCGGCGCGCCATGTCCGCGCCTGCCAAACGCCCGTTGACCATGATCTTGATGCCTTGCGCGCCTTGCCGCATCGCTTGCTGAATGGCGCGCTTCATGGCGCGGCTGTGACCAATGCGCTTCTCCAGCTGCTGGGCGATGTTCTCAGCGACGAGCGTCGGATCGAGATCCGGCTTGCTGATCTCGGTCACTTCCACCTTGACCTTCTTGCCGGTCAGGCTCTCTAGCGCTTCGCGCACTTCCTTGACCTTATCGCCCTTGCGCCCGATGATGATGCCCGGACGCGCCGTGTGAATATTCACCACCACTTGCGCGGGATAGCGCTCGATCTCCACGCGCGAGATGCCCGCATTGGCAAGGCTCTTCTTCAGCCACTGGCGAATGCGGAAATCCTCGTGCAGCATGTCGCGGTAGCGGTCGCCTTCGGCGTACCAGCGCCCTTCCCACGTGCGATTGATCTTCAGGCGGAAGCCGACTGGGTGTACTTTGCGACCCATCTCTTAACTCTCCCGCTCGTCCAAAATGACCGTGACATGCGAATAGCGGCGCACACGCGGCTTGTAGCGTCCGCGCGCGCCTGCCTTGACGCGCTTGAGCTTGAACGACTCATCCGCATAGATGGTCTTGATGTACAAGTCTGTCCGATTCAACTCGAAGTTGTTCTCGGCGTTTGCCACGGCGCTGGCGACCAGCTTGCGCACCAGCGCAGCGCCTTTCTGTGGCATGTATTGCAGCAGCACCAGCGCCTGATCAACATCTCTGCCGCGCACCTGATCGCAGACGAGGCGGATTTTCTGAGGGCTGATCGGCAGGCTGCGCGCTTGAGCGAAAACTTCAGGCATCTCGATCAGCCTCCCTTCTTGACTTTCTTCTCGACAATATGACCGCGAAAGGTTCGGGTTGGCGCGAACTCGCCCAGCTTATGCCCGACCATGTTCTCAGTGATGTAAATCGGCACGTGCCGGCGCCCATCATGCACTGCGATGGTATGCCCGACCATCTGTGGGAAGATGGTCGAGTCGCGGCTCCACGTCTTCAGGACGCGCTTCTCGTTGCGCCGATTCATCTCCTCAATGCGTTTGAGCAGCTTTGGATCGACGAAAGGTCCTTTTTTGAGTGACCGTGACATAGACGTTCTATACCTCTAACACTTCTCGGCGCTCACTAACGGCGTTTATCCGCGCGGCGGCGGATGATGAACTTATCCGTGCGCTTGTTACGGCGCGTCTTATACCCGAGCGCAGGCTTGCCCCAGGGCGTTTTCGGACCGGGCATACCGATTGGCGAGCGACCTTCGCCGCCGCCGTGCGGATGGCTATCTGGGTCCATCGCAGAGCCGCGCACTGTGGGACGCCAGCCCAGCCAGCGGCTGCGCCCTGCCTTGCCCAACTTGATGTTGGTGTGGTCGAGATTGCCGACCTGACCCATCGTGGCGAGGCATTCCTCGCGCACTTTACGCATCTCGCCGCTGGGCAAGCGAATCTGAGCGTATTTGTCCTCGCGCCCGATCAGCTGCGCGGAAGTGCCGGCGGCGCGCACCAATTGTCCGCCGCGCCCGCGCTCCAGCTCGATGTTGTGAATCATCGTGCCGATAGGGATCATGCTCAAGGGCAGCGCGTTGCCGTCGCGCAGCGGCGCTTGCGGTCCGCTCATCAGCACATCGCCAACTTTGATGTTGAGCGGCGCAATAATATAGCGCTTTTCGCCATCGGCATAGACCAATAAGGCAATGCGCGCCGTGCGATTCGGATCGTACTCAATCGAGGCGACCCGCGCCGGTATGCCGAACTTATCGCGCTTGAAGTCAATAATGCGGTACTGGCGCTTGTGACCGCCGCCGCGATGCCGCACTGTGACGCGACCCTGATGATTGCGCCCTGCCTTGCTGTGCTTCTCGCGCAGCAGCGATTTCTCAGGCGTGGAGCGCGTGATCTCCTCAAAGCTGTAGCCTGTCATCCCGCGCCGTCCGGGCGAGGTAGGCTTGTAGATTTTGACGGGCATTCTCTCTTCCCTCACTGGCAGAGGAACTTCACCCTCTGCAACTGTGCGTTTGAAAGCGCGTCATTAGGTCAGCTGACGCGCATGGAACGGATAGCTACACGACACTTATACGTTGAACAAACCGATGGTCTGACCTTTGGGCAAGGTGACAATCGCCTTCTTCCAAGCAGGCGTGCGCGCATATTCTTTGCGTCCGCGCCGCCCGCGCTTCATTGGCATGATCATAGTCGCCACCTTGACCACATCCACGTTGAAAATGACCTCGACCGCTTCCTTGATCTGAATCTTGTTGGCGCGCATGTCCACCTCGAAGGTGTACTGATTCTGCTCAGCGGCGAGGACTGTCGAGCTTTCAGTGATGATCGGACGCTTGATCACTTCGTACAGATGCATGACTCACTCCTCGGCTGTCACTGGCGCGCCCAGCAAAATGCGCTTGATCACGTCGAGCGAAGCGAGCGGGATGATCACGCGCTCGTGGCGCAACAGATCGCGCACGTTCATGTACGGCGCGTGCAAATACATCACGCGCTCAAGGTTGCGCGCGGCGCGCTCCACGATCTCGTCGCGCTTTGGCAGCAAAAGCAGCGTGCTTTGATCGCCTGCCAACGCCTTGACCGCCGCCGCCATCAGTTTCGCCTTCGGCTCGCTCAGGCTCAGCTCGTTCACGAAGATCAGCTGTCCGTCGCGCGCCAAGGCTGAGAGCGCGCTCTTGATCGCAGCGCGGCGCATCTTCTTCGGCATAGCTTTGGTGTACTTGTGCGGAATCGGTCCGTGCGCACGTCCGCCGCCTACGAAGATCGGCGCGTTGCGGCTGCCATGCCGCGCGCGTCCCGTGCCTTTTTGGCGATACCACTTGGCTTTAGTGCGGTTGACCTCGCCGCGCCGCTTGGTCTTATGCGTGCCGAGCCGCGCGTTGGCGTTTTGCATCACTACATACTGATGCATCAAGCCAACGTTGATTTTGTACTCAAAAATTTCAGCAGGCAGGTCGAGCGTGCCGACCTGTTTGCCCTGCATATCCAACACAGGAACGTTCATTGCTTCGTCTCCGCCTAGCTTTTGCGCCCTTTGACGGACTCTTTGATGATGACGAGACCGCCTGCAGCGCCTGGCACTGAGCCTTTGACCGCCAACAAATTGCGCTCAGGATCGACCGCCATCACCTCAAGGTTTTGCGTGGTGACGCGCTCGTTGCCCATGCGCCCGGCACGGCGCGTGCCTTTTTTGACGCGACCGGGCGTCGTGCCTGAACTGCTGCCGCCCGGCGCGCGTGTGCGATCCGAAGCGCCGTGCGTGGTGGCTTGGCGATGGAAGCCGTGACGCTTGATCGTGCCTGCGAAGCCGCGTCCCTTGCTGGTGCCGACCACGTCAACGCGGTCGCCGGTGCCGAACATCTCGACGGTCAGGCGCTGCCCTTCTTGCACATCCACGTTGCGCACGCGGAACTCGCGCAGGTAGCGCAGCGTGGGCAAATTGCGATTGAGCAGATGTCCGCGCTCGCCGCCCGTCAGCTTCTCAGGCGCCACTTCCTCAAAGCCGACCTGCACTGCAGTGTAGCCGTCGCGATCAGCTGTTCGAATCATTGTGACAAAGCATGGTCCAGCTTGGATGACCGTGACAGGCGTCACCTTGCCGTCAGGTGCGATCAGCTGTGTCATGCCGAGTTTTCTTCCGATGATACCCTTCATCCGATCCTCCGAAAGACCCAGAGGTATCCCGTCCAATACCTAGGGCAACAATGCACGTGCGCTAGATTTTGATTTCGATGTCCACGCCTGCAGGCAGGTCAAGCCGCGTCAGCGAGTCGATAGTCCTGCTGTCGGGATCAAGCACGTCAATCAGTCTTTTGTGCGTCCTGATCTCAAAATGCTCTTGAGAGTCTTTGTCAATGAACGGCGAGCGGCGCACTGTGAAGCGCTCGATGCGCGTTGGCAGCGGCACTGGACCGACGACGCGCGCGCCCGTCCGTTCAGCCGTCTCTACGATGCGTTTCGCCGATTGATCGATCATCCGATGATCGTAGCTCTTGAGGCGAATGCGAATTTTATGCTTTGCCATGCGTTTCCTCTCTCGGCAAACACAGGGCAACACGCTGTGCGCTGCCCTGTGCAGTGCATTTATCCTCAGTTGACGATCAGTCCAACACTTCGGTGATGACGCCCGCGCCGACCGTCAAGCCGCCTTCGCGAATGGCGAACTTCGAGCCTTTCTCAAGCGCCACCGGCACGATCAGCTCCACCGTCAT
>DAOTWB010000254.1:0-33580 GCA_034436235.1 Anaerolineae bacterium | reverse complement strand
CTGCGCTACGGCGCGACGAGCGCTTTTGGAATCTTCGGCTGGGGAACGATTCAGCTGCCGTCTTGGACACAAGGCGCGCTGTGGCTCGGCGTGCTGATCGGCGCGCTCGGCATATGGCGCGCGCGATGCAGGCGCGTGTTGTGGACGTCGCTGAGCGCGTGTCTCAGCGCGATCGCGGCGGCGCTGGCGCTCAGCCTGCTCTATTACAACGGACGGCTGCTGAGCGCGCGCTACCTGCTGCCGAGTCTGGCGGCTTGGGCAATCGCGTTAGCGCTCTGCTGGCGCGCTTTGGGCAGATTTGGCGTGTACACAGCGCTTGGCATGGCGTGCGCGCTGATGGCGCTCTCAGCGTGGCTTGCTTATGGCGGCTTAGCGGCGTATTATGCGCCGCCCATTCAATTCGTCGCCGTCTCGCAGGCTGATGGCACGGCGCTGAGCGATTCGATCAGTTTGCGCGCCTACGAAGTGTTGAGTCCGAGCGTGCGCGGCGGACAATCGGTCGTGGTCGCGCTGACCTGGCAAGCTGAGCGCGCGATCCACCAGAACTACACGCTGCGATTGGCTTTCATCGGCGCGGATGGCGAGATATACGGCTGGCTGTACACTTTTCACGGCAACGGACTGTATCCGACGACGGCATGGCGCGCAGGCACAGCCTTCCGCGAAGTCTACCGCGTGCCGATACGCCGCGACGTGCCTGCGCCAAGCATCGGTCACGTGCAAGTGATGCTCGTCGAAGCGCAAAGCGCCGTCTTGCTCAGCGCAGCGCCGATTCGCGTCCACTGAATCACTCGACCCAAATCTCGACGCGCTCGTTTTCCTCGTGATTGATCAGCTCCAGCACCTTGCCGACCTGCCCTTCGCGGATCGCTTGCAAGACGGCGGCGAAATCCACCTCTGCATCAGGCACGAAGCGCGCGCCGAGCTTCAAACCGACTTTCACCACGCTCATCGGCAGGTTCACGTTCACCTTGACGCGCTCCGTCTTCAGGTCTAGCACGCGCACGCGCAACCAACGCGGATCGCGCGGCTTCTCAGCCTTCTTGGCGCCTTGTTGCAATGCCTGCAGCAGGCGCGCGCCTTCATCAGGCTTGATCTTGCCTTCGCGGATCATATCTAGAATTTTCATGCGCTCTTCAGGCGTCGCCATGTTGCGGTAACTTTCCTCCCAAGTCGCGGCGCATGTGGACGAGCGTGTGACGCCGCGTGAAACCGTATTCTTCCAAAACGGCGCTCGTCAGCGCATCATCGGCAGGATGCTCCATGTACAGCGCGCGATGCTGACCTTCAAAGCGGCGCAGCACGTAGTTCAGCAACGGCCTCTCCAGCTTGCCGGCTTGGCTAGGATGCACCAACAGCTCCAGATGCACTGCGCCGCCGAACTGAGTCCGTGCGCACAGCGCAGCGAGGATGCTGCGCTCGTCAGGGCTGCGCACAATCCAGCGCTCAATGCCTTGTCCGCTGAAGAGCATCTCCAGAGAGCGCCATAGCGACGGACGAAATAGGCGCGGATGAGTCGGGCGCAGCCAGCCGACGCCGCCCAGCCGATTCGGACGCACCAGACGCGCCAACGCATACTCAGCGCGCCACTCGTTGCCTTGCCGCAAAGTGATGAACGGCATGTCGTCCAGCTTGTGCGGCGCGCGCCACATGGCAGAGCGCTGCCACTTGATGAACGTCCGCTCTTCATAAAAACCGAGCGCACGGTACAGATCGCGTGCGCCGTGATTCTCCGCTTCCACTTGCAAAATGGCGAACGTGCCGTTGCGCGCTTGGATATGCTCCAGCGCTTTGCTCACCAACGCTTTGGCGATGCCGCGCCGCCGAAAATCGGGATGCACTGCCACATTCGCGACGATGTAACCTTTGCCCATGTCCGATGGATAGTTCGCAGGCGCGATTGAGACGTTGCCGACCACGCGCCCTGCCTCTAACCAGACAAAACCTTGTCCCAAGCCGTCCAGCAGGCGATCCATGCGCTGTAAAAGCGAGAGCAGCGCGCCCGTCTGGCTGAGCGCGCGCAACTCGCGCGCTGTGGCGCGCCCTGCCTCGTCCACGCTGAAACACAGGTCAATCAGCTCAGCGATGCCGCCTAAATCCGTGCGTAAGTTGACAGGACGCACGCCTGTGAACGCGACGCTTTTCTCACCTAAGAATGCTGATGCTGACATACAGGCTTCGGCTCATCCGCGTCCTTCCAGTGCCGCCAACAAACGCTCTGCTTCATCAATCGTGATCTTATGCTCTTCCACCATGCGCAGGATCGCCATGCGTTCCGCCTCTGTGACGGCAGGCGTCTCGCGGCGCGGCGGCGCAGGCGGACGCGGCGGCGCAGACGGCACTTCTGCCATGCCTGACCACGTCCAAAGACGGCGGGCGCGCTCGCCGTGTTTCTTGGCGCGCTCTGTGGCGCGGCGCGCTGTGCGCTCTGCCTGCTGTGCAAGCGTCTGCTCAAGGCGCGAGAGCTGCTGGCTGATCTGACTGGAGATCAGCTCGCCCAAGTTTTCGGGCAGCGAGAACTCAAGCGTGCTGCTGAAGCCTTTGCCTTGGCTGACCAACTGCAAATCGCCGCCAATGGCTTCGAAGGTCACCTCAGCGCAAGTGTCGTCGCACGCGCCGACCTGCAAAATGTCCCGATCTACCTTGCACACCAGCTGGACGCCGCGCACGTTGATCGTCCGCGCCGTGCCGCTGGGCAAGCTGAACGTCACTGCGCTGCCGCTGCGAATTTTTGCCCGCACATCCGCGCCAACCGCGCCGAAGCGGTAGCGTCTGCTCGGCAGGAACGGCACGTCTAGCACAAGGTCGGCGCCGATATGATCAATGGCGCAATCCGCCAGCACATCGCTCAGCACAGCGTCTGTCTCCACATGCGCGATGTTGAGCGCGCCGTGTATATCTTTCAAGCAAGCATCCGCGCCGACAAAGCGCACGGCGCACGCGCCGCTGACGCGCTTGACATCTAAATCCGCGCCGACATGATCTATCGCGACCGCGCCGTTGATGTCGCGCAGCGCCAAATCTGCGCCAACGCTGCCGATCTGCACGTCGCCGTTCACTTCTGTGATCCGCGCATCAGCAGCGATGAATTGCGCTTGCAACAGCGCGTCCAGCGCGCGCACGATCAAGTCGGCTTGGCAACGCTCGACGCTCAACGCGCTCGCCAATGCCGTGGCGCGCAGATCGCCTGCCACGTCGCGCACGTGCGCTGAGACCGTGCGCGGCAGACGCACGTGGCAATCCGAGCTGCACGCAAGGCGCAGCCTATCCTCAGCAAGGCGCTCAAGGCGCGCGCCTTCGCCGCTGATGAGCAGCACATCGCTCGGATTGCCTTCAAGGATCAGGTCGCCGCCGATGTAGTCAATATCCAACTGCAGCGGCGCGTCAATCGGCACGCGCAGGACAAATGAATCATCCATCAGTATTGCCTTTCTGCTTAAAAAGCGCTATTCAAAGCATCTATCAGCGTCCGCGCAGCGCGCCGAGCGCTTCATCAAGCGTGATACGTCCTTCGGCAAGGTCATCCAGCAGGCGGCGGCGTTCTGCTTCGCTCAGCGCCGCCGAGTCGTCGCTCTCAGCAGGCTCATAGCCCATAGCGGCGATCACTTCGCGCAGGCGCGCACGCACAGTTGGATACGAAATGCCGAGACGCTCTTCGACCGCCTTGATCTTACCTTCGCACAACAGAAAAATTTCGACAAATTCCAGCTGCGCAGCTGAGAGCCTTGCCAATCTGCCTGCGAAGAAGCGTCCTTCGATGGCGGTATCGCAAGCGTGACAGTGCAAGCGCGTGATGGTCAGTTGTTCACCGCAAATCGGACAGATGGTCGGCGCAGGATGCAAGATAGACTCCTCGTTCGTCTATGTCTCTTAACAATTTTTGATCTTGCGATTAAAAATGTCAAGCCGCACTTTGACTTTTTTGAGCGCTCTACCGCAGCTTGTTCAGGACATTGGAATAGACTGCAGCAGTGCGCTGCGCCTGTTGCGGCAAGGTGAACAGCTGCGCCACGCGCCGCAGCGCCGCCTCGCCCATTTGGCGCGCGCGCGCCGAGTCGGTCAGCAGGTCGGTCAGGCGCGCCGCCAACGCGGTCGAGTCGCCCTTTGGAATCACGTAACCGGTCTCGCCGTCTACTACGATCTCTCGCGTGCCGCCGACATCGGTCGCCACGCATGGCAGACCTGCCGCGCCCGCTTCGATCAGCACAGTTGGCAACGCCTCGCTCCAGCTCGGCAGCACCAGCACGTCCGATGCGCCGAGCAGCTCAGGCACGTCCATGCGTTGACCGAGCAGATGCACCACGTCGCCGTGCGGCGCCACCATGCGTTCCAGCAGCGCGCGCTCCTCGCCATCGCCGACGAGCATGATCTGGACGTTCGGCACGTTCTCGCGCAAGCGCGGCAGCGCTTCCAGCAGCACATCGTGACCTTTGCCGCCGCGCAACACCGCGACCATGATCACAATTGGCGCGTCTTGCGCCCAGCCGAGCGCTGCGCGCGTCTCGGCGCGTTTGGCGCGCGTGTTGAATTTCTCCAGCTCAATGCCGTTGTAGACCGTCTCGATGCGCTCAAGCGGCAAGCGCGCCTGCCGCGCAAACTGCTGACGGACTGCTTCTGAGACGGCGATGACGCGATCCGCGCCGTAGCGCGCCGATAGCAAGACCAGCTGCGCGCGCAGGCGCGTTTTCAAGTTGGTGAACGGCTCGAACATCACGTGGCGCGTCATGACCGATGGAATGCCTAAGAAGCGACGCGAGAGCGCATTGTAGACGTGCGTGTCCTGATCTTGAGAATGCACAAGGTCTATCCGCTCGCGGCGCAGGAAGTCCGTGTAGCGTCGCCACGCCTGCCGATCCACCATGCGCCGCGCGCCCATGTCGAAGCGCGGCACGCCGCTCTGCGCGATGAGCGCCGCCAATGGACTATCGCGGCGCGTGTTCAGCGTGCCGAGCGTCAGCTGAATGCCTTCCACTGCGCTCAGGTGCGGCAAAACGGCAGCGATGTTGCGCTCTGCGCCGCCCATCGCCATGCTGCTCAGCATCAATAGAACGCGCATCGCTCATCGCTCCTTGTGGTAACGCGCACGCGCCATCAGCGCCGGCAAGCCCATCACTTTCAGCTTGAACAGATCGAACGAATCTTTGTAGAGCAGAAACGCACGCCGAATTTGCAGTGGATGACGGCGCACAGCGCGCAGCGGCATCGGTGCAGGCGTCAGAGTGTACGCACTCTTGAAATCGAGCGCGCGCAACATCTCCAAAATGGCGGCGTTGTAATCGTTTGGCGTGCCGTTGGGATAGGCGAAAGCGTCGGCGCGCTGATCGGTCTGCGCTTCGATGTGCGCCTTGGACTCAGCCAGCTCGCGGTACGCCGTCTCAGCGTCCACGCGCGTCAAGATCGGATGGTTGACCGTGTGCGGCATACAGGCGATATCCGCAGCGACCATCTCACGCACTTGTTCCCAGTTCACAAAGAGCGGCGGACCGTCCTCAGGCGCTGAAACATCCAACCGCTCGCCAAGCGCGCGCACCGCCGCTGTTTTTTCCGCCTCAGGGATGCGTTTCAAAGCGCGCAACAGCCGATCAGCGGCTGCGCCGCGCGCCTCAGGCGTGCTGAGATCGCACACGCCGAGCAATGGCAGCTCCGCTTGCCGATGCTCAGTCAAGTTCAAGTAGAGCGCGCATTCGTCCCACCATGGCGGCGTCGGTCGCTCCATGCGCGATGTCATCAAAAAGATCACGGCAGGCAGTTGCAAGCGCCGCAAGATTGGAAATGCGTTTTGATAGTTATCTAGGTAGCCGTCGTCGAACGTGATCAGCAGCGGACGCGATGGCAGCGGTCTGCCTTTGACCAGAAAAGCGTGCAGCACAGGCAAACTGATCACGTTGAAGCGCTTGGCGATCCACGCCATTTGGCGCGCGAACATCTGCGGCGCGGCGCTCACGTTCGGACGGTAATGCACGAAATCAGGCGCTGTGGCATCTGTGATCCGATGATAGGCAAGCACGGTCAGGCGATTTTTGCCCCAGAAGCTATCTAACAAGCGCGGCACGCCCAAGCGCGCAAGCGCGGCAATCGCGAGCTGCGAGCGTTTTGCCATGATAGGCGCTCTCTCCTTCAGCAGGCTGACAAGCCGATAGCTCTATCATACACTTGAAGGATGCTTCCGAGCATCGCCGCTTGGCTGAAGCGTTCAGCAACCATGCGATAGGCGTTCAGGCCCAGCTGGCGCGCGCGCGCGCGGTCGCTCGCCAGCTCGCGGATGCCCGCCGCCAGCGCCGCCGAGTCCTGCGCCGGCACAAGGCGCGCCGTCACGCCGTCTTGGAGCAGCGTCGCCAAGCCGCCGACGGCTGTACACAGCAGCGGACGCGCGTAAGAAGCCGCTTCCAGCACGGCGTATGGCAACGCCTCTGAGAGCGACGCCATGCACAGGCAATCCAGCGACGGCAGCAAGCGCGGCACGTCCTCACAAAAGCCGGCGAAATGCACGCGCTCCGCAATGCCAAGCGCCGCCGCTTGCGCTTCCAGCTCGGCGCGCAACGGACCGTCGCCGATGATCACTGAGCGCACAGGCAGGTCGCGCACGTGCGCCATCGCCTCAAGCAAGTAGCGATGCCCTTTGACAGGCTTCAGGCGCGCCACGCTGCCGATCACGAAATCATCGGGCGCAGCGCGCCATGCCGCGCGCAGCGCAGGGTCAGGCCTAGGCAACGGCAGCGGCGGAATCGGCACGGCGTTGTGGATCAGCGTGGCGCGCTCGGCTAAGCGTTGCCGTTCCACCTTGCGCTGCAAGGTCTCGGTCACTGTGATGTACTCGCGCGCGAACAAGCGATTCAGGCGCAGCACGCTCTCGTAAAAGACGCCTTTCAAGTTCGGATATTCCGCGCCGTAATCGCTATGAATCGTAGCGACGCAGCCGCTAACGCCTGCCAGACGCGCGGCGAGATGTCCCCAGAAGATGGATTGCACATTGTGCGCATCCACCACGCCATAGCCGCCGCGCTTGATGACGGCGCGCAGCTGCCACGCCAGCGCAGGGCTGCCGCGCCGCGCCGTGAGCGCCTCGCATGGCACGCCGAGCCGACTCAAGCGCTCGTGCAGCGGACTGCCGTCCAAGACGGCGACTGCGCAGCCTTCGGTCGCTGTCAGCAACGCGCTCGCCTGAGTCTGGACGCGCACTTCGGCGCCGCCATAACTGCGCGCCAGGTCGATCAACAGCACGCGGTAAGGACGTCGCACGTCTGTCAACGCGCTACTCCTGACGGCGCTTCTGAATCGTGCGCACCAGCGACCAGAGTCCGAAGGCGGCTGTCGCCATGAGCGCGCCTGCCGTCAAGGCGAGCAGGATCGCGATCCACGAAGGACGATCAGGCGTCTCAACTGCCAATGCCTCAGTCGGCAACGGCTCAAAGGTCGGCAGTGGCGTCGGCGTCGGCACAAAAGGCGTCGGGCTGAAGATCGGCGAAGGCGTCGGCGTCAGGCTCGGCGTGACGGTCGGCGTCGGCGTTTCAGTCGGTTCAGGCGTCACAGTGAAGACGCGGTTCAGCGTCGGCGTGGCATCAGCGGCGCGCGTAGTCTCAGCCACTAGCGTCGGAATATCGGCTTCGATATCCACAGCGTACCGACTGCGATAGGTGTTGGCGGCGTAGACGCTGTTCTGTGTGACGTAAACGACGTTGCCGTTCAGATCGCCGCGAAAGAACGTGACCGCTTGCATCGCCAACATAGCGAAGGTCTCGCCTGCGCTGCTGGTGCCTGTGACGGTCAGCAAGACGCGGCGCGGATTCCAGAGCGAAGGCTGCGCTTGCAACACGCCGATCTCAAAGCCGGGCGGCAGGCGCAGCACAACGTCGTCCAGCAGCTGCTCAAGCGAATCAGTGCCTGCGGCGAACGGCTGCGGCAATTTATCGGCGATGCTGCGCAACAAACTGTTAGTGGACGGTCTGCCGTACAGCAAGATGTGATGCTGTGCCAAGTCCACGCCGCCCGGCAGCTGCTGACCGAGCGCAAGGCGCGGCGCGAAGCGCTCGCCGTTCTCAGTCAATGCGCCAAGCCGTGCTACAAGGCGCAGCGCCTGCTCAATCTCGACCAAGCTCGGCTGATCGGGCAGCACGAACAGCACATCGTGCAGGTCAGAGAAATCGCTGAACGGCACCGGAAAATCTGAGACGAGCGGCGGACGCAGCGCGTCATCTGTCGCGGCGTATGGCAGCGCTAAGACGCTCTCAGGGCGCACATTCAGCCAGATCGTGGCTGGATTCGGCAAATTGCAGCCCCAGTTCCCGCGCGATTCCACTTGCACGGTCAGGATGTTGCCTTCGCCTGTGCGCACAGCAGACGGCGGAATCGGCGCGCGCACGCGGTGCGGACTAGGACGCTGAGCGTATTCGCTGCCTGCGCCGATGTTCACGCTATTGATCGGCGTCTCGTTCAGCAAGATGTTCAGGCTTGTCTGCGCCTCTTTGAGCGTATCCGAGTAATCGAAGACGATCTCGACGTAAGCCGCCTCGCTGATGCGCACGCCGTTCGGCACTGCGAAGCGCACATCGGCGAATTGCGAGCCGACGCCGAAGGTCGTGATCGTCTCCGCGCCTAACTCAGCGAAGGTCTGTGCGTTGCGCAGCTGCGCGCCAACGCGTTGCTGCGAGAGCGGACGCACGTCGCGCACGATGGCGAGCGCGCCTTCTAGACCGAAAGTGTCGACTCTGCCTGCGAAGGCGCGAATCGCTTTCTGCACAGCGCCTGCCGTGCTGCCGCTGAAGCCTAGGACGGCGAGGTATGGATTCTCAGGATGTGCGATCAGTTGGACAATGCCTTCCTCAGGCGCTATGGCTACGCCGCCAACGCTGAAGGTGTTGGTCGCCACGTCGTAGCGCGTCGGAAAGCGATTTTCAGCGTAGAGCGCGCTCAGCAGCGCGTTATCGGCAGGCGTGCCGAGCAGGATCAGGTTGTTCTCGCGTCTGTTCTCAGCGTCAAGCGCGGCGGACGTGGTCACTTTCAGCCGCACTTGATTGCCCGTCAATCTGCCGATGCCTGCGGCGAGACTGAGCGCGTTCTCAAGATCGCTTTGCGTGAAAGAGTCGGGCAGGACGAGGAACGCCGTCTCGGTTTGATTGGCGGGCAAGTTGTTATAGAGCGGACGCGGAAACAACGCCAGATTGAGCGTCGGTCGCAGGCGCTCGTACTCAAAGTGCAGGTAAGACAGATCGGCGCGGACGACGATGCGCGCCTGCCGATTGGACAGGCAGTGATCGCGCGCGTCCATCGCCAACGCGACGGTCTGGCGCGCGCGCTGTGCGTTGATCGCCTCAAGCGGCAACGCTATGGCGACCGTCTCTGCTGCGCTCATGCTCGCGCTGAAGAACGCTTCATAGATCAGCTGGTTGTTCAAGCGCACTTCAAAGCGCGTGATCGGCTGCACGGCGCTCTCAGACGGCGCGCCGCCGCTCTCCATGAACTGTAGGTTCAAGTAGAGGACGTTGTTGCCTGCCAAGCGCCAATTATCAGGCACATCGAAGCTGAACTGCGCTGACCCTTGCGGCGAGACGATCTCGAAGTTACGCACGTTCAAGCCGGCGAGCGCAAAATCTTGCGCGATCAGCGCGCCGCCTGCAGGAGCAGGCAGCGGCGTGCTGAACGGCGGCAGGCTCGGCGTTGGCGTGGCGGCGCTGATGAGCGACGGCGATGCAGCGGCGAGCATTGCGCACAGCGCAAGCGCGCTGACGATCAGCGTGGAAAGGCGAGCAGAAACGTTTCTCATGGTTGTCCTTGTGCTTGATGTTGAGAGCGCGAGCGATACTTGACGGCGCTCGCGCTCAGGCGCATCGCTGGGCATCACCAACTGGCAGCAGTTGCTGTCGGCGTCGGCGTGCGGCTCGGTGTGACCGTGAAGACAGGGATCGGCGTGACCGTGCTGACACCAATGGCAGCTGTGGCTAACGGACGCGGCTCAGCGGTCGCTGTCGGCGGCAGGCTGAGCGTCTCGCGCGTGCGCGTGTTGATCGTCCACAGCTGAGTCGGACTGGCGTAGATCACATTGGCGGCGAGATTGACCGTGCGCCGCTCGATCAAGGCGCGCACTGCGCTCTCCACGCCGACGTCGCCAGTGCCGCTGACGACCAACAGCGCGCGCTGTGGCGAGGCAGGCGACGTGATCAGTTGCAATACGCCGATATCATAGCCGGGCGGCAGGCGATAGACGACTGAGTCCACCACTTGTTCCAACGCATCGCTATTCGCTTGGAACGGCTGCGGCAGGCTCGCGTTCAGCGCGCGAATGTAGGCGTTGCGGCTCGGGCGACCGAGCGCGAGGATATGATACGCGCTCAGCTCAGCTTCAGGCGGCGGCGCGCCAAGGCTGACGCGCGGCGCGAAGCGGGCGCTCGTCGTGACCGAGCTGCCTAAAAATGCCATCAGGCGCAACATTTGCGCGGTCTCTTCAGCATTTGGCGCATCGGGCAGCACGAACCAAGTGTCGCGCAGGTCGCTCAGGCGGCTGAACGGCAGCGGAAAGCCGCTCAGCAACGGCACGCGCACAGGCGTGTCGTCCGCGCGGCGCGGCAGGTAGAACGCGCTTTCAGGGCGCGGCGCAAGCCAGACGATCACGCTCGGCAGGACGCTGCACGCGCGCGGATCGACTAAACCTGACGAGTCGACTTGGATGAGCAATGTGTTTTGCGCGCCGCTGATCACGCTGCTGGGCGGAATGCGCGTCTTGAGCTGTGTAATGCGCTCGCCTGTGCGCGGATTGCGCAAGAAGGTGCTGTTGAGCGGCGTCTCGTTCATGAAGAGCGTCAGCGTGGCGTTCGCCTCTGCCAGCGTATCGGAATAATCGAAGCGCATGTCCAGCATGGCGTCATCGGTCAGCACTACGCCTTCGGGCATGGTGAAGACGATCTCGCCGAATTGCAAGCCCGCGCCGTAGATCGGCACGTTCACATAGCCGAGATCGGCGAAGGTGATCCGCTCTGCCAGCACAGCGTTCACATCGGCGGCAGTCGCCTGCCGAATTTGCGAGACGAGCGCCACTGGTCCGCCCAGCCCGATGATGGCAGGCGGTCCGCTCAGCACTTGGACGGCTTTGCGCAGACCGTCAGGCGTTTGCGCGGTCACAGCGATGATAGCTGTGTTCGGATTATCGGGATTGAGGATGATCTGCGCGACGCCGTCATCAGGCGCGATGCGCGTGTTGCCGACGATCAAGCTGCCATCGGCGTTCAGGCGTGTCGGAAAGCGTCCACTGGCATAAGCGGCGTCAATGGCGGCGTGCTTGCCGATCTGTCCGATCCACAGTTGATTGACGAGCCGATCCGCGTCGCTGATCGCATCGGCGCGTACGGCGTACATGCGCACGCGGTTGCGCGTTAGCGCACCTAGACCTGCGGCAAGACTGGCAGCCGCTTTGTAGTCAATCGCCTCAGGCTGCGCAGGCAACACAAAGGCGACCGTCTCGCCAAGCACGGCAGGCGTGTTGTTATAGAACGGACGCGGATAGAGCGATAGATCGAGCGGCGGCGGCAACAGACGGTACTGAAAGGCTATCTCTGAGGTCGCTGCGGCAACGCGCACGCGCGACTCGATGCCGCGCAAGCATTGTTCACGTCCGTCCAGCGTCAGTTGGATGTTGTGTTCGCGCAGCGCAGGATCGCTCATGATCTCAAAAGGCAGCGGCACTTCCAGCAAGCGGCGTCCGACTGCATCGGCTGTCAAGTTAATGGTGGCGATCGGCACGTTATCGAGGCGTACGCGCAGCACAAGCGGCGGCGGCACTTCAGGCGTCGCGCTGCCTGCCGTCACGATCAGCGCGTAGTCAAGGTCAAGCCGCAGCGTGTTCGCGCCGCTCGCCAGCCAATTATCAGGCACGCGGAAGGTGAAGCGCGCGTTGCTCTGTGGCGTGTTCAGCTCGATATCGCGCACGTTGAAAGCGGCAAGGCTGATATTCTGCGCCAGAAGCACGCCTTCAGGCTGCGGCGTCGGTTGCGCGGTCAGCAGGCTGCGCGGCGTCGGCGTGACGGTCGGCGTGATGAAGGTCGCCGTCGGCGGATTTTGCAAGGCGACGAGCGGTGTGGATTGCACAGCGCTCAGAAGTGCCACTACGCCGATGACGGCGAGCAGCGCGAGCAAGGACGGCAATTTCCTCATAGGTCTTTCTCCTCGCGAGACGCGCTTTGCAGCGCGGACTGATATCTCTCGCGCAACAAGGCGCGGCGTCGGTCGCTCATGGCTTGGGCAAGCACGCTGGCGCTAGCAGCCAGCGCGAACATGATCCACATATAGCGCGCGTAATCGGCGTGCAAAAAGATGCTCGTGATCAGGTAGGAGACGATGCCGAGCTGCAACGACGCCGTCCACGCCGCAAGGTCAGGCCGATCCAGAGCGCGGAATTGACGGCGCGCGCGCGCCGTGCTTAAGAAGAGCGCTAACAGAATGCCGCCGAACGAGAGCAAGCCCAACATGCCCATCTCGGCTGCCAGCTCTAGGTAAAGGCTGTGCGCCTGCCGATCCTCAAGGCGCGGATCCAAGCCGAGCATCGAAGAATACTCGACGTACAGCGCCTGATAGTTGCGCTTGCCAACGCCCAGAATTGGATTCTCCGAGAACATCTGCATAGCGATGATCATCTCGCTTGAGCGCCCGCGAAACGACGCCTCGGTCTGCCCTGCGCTGTTGGCAGGTAAGGCGCCGCCTATCGTCACAATGCGCTCCACATAGCCGCTCGGCAGAATTGGCAATAGGATAGCGATCAAGGCTGCGCCGATGAACGCTGTGCGCAGCAGATTGTACCTGCGATCCAGCACCAGCAAGCCAAGCACTACGACCAGCGCCAAGAAGCCGCCGCGCGAGTAGGTGAAGATCGCCGCGCCGACGATCAGGACTGTGCAGAGCGCGCCGATCAGCCGCGCCGCGTGCGTTGTGCCTGTCAACATCCGATACGCGGCGAGCGGAAAGACCATCAGCAGGATTTGCGCGTAGAAGTTCGGATCGTCCAGCGGACCGGTCACGCGCACGTCGTCCAGCTCACCTACGATCTGATGCACGCCTGATCTCGCCAAGCCGAAGAAATTGTTGGCTGTATCGCCTGTGAAAGTGTGATACCAGCTCAAACTGGCGATGAACGCTGCACTGAGGACGAGCGCCCATAGCACTGTCCTGAAACTCTGCTCTTCATCGCACAGCTGCACCATGATGATCAGGATCGCGAAGTCTTTTAGCCAGTCTATCAAGCGGTCGAGCGCGGCGGATTGATTGGCGACCGCGAACAAGACCGACATGGTCGCCACGATGCCATAGACGACCATCGTCGCTTCCACGCCGCGAAAGACGAGCGGCTTGCGCTTCAACACGATCCGATTTGCCAACACGCTGACCAAGATCAGCGCGATCAGCGGCTGATTGATCTTCGGAATGCCGAAGCTCACCTCAAGCGCATCGGAAAGGTTCATGTAGGTGAAGACGGTCAGGATGTACAAGCCCATCTGCGGACGCAAGACGATCCACAGCGCTACAAAAGCGCCGATCACGCCGCCGGCGACCAAAAACGCCGAGTCGGTCAGCGCCATCAGGTAATTGGCAGCCACAACCGCCAGCAAGCCGAGCGTGAAAATGCCGATCGGCAACAGCTCGTTCAGCCGTGCGTTGCGCTGCAAAAAGCGCCGCACGCCGAACAGACCGCGTCCGTTGTTAGAGAGCGCGCGCGTGCTCATGGCTCGTCGCGCTCTGCCGACGACTCAGGGCGCAGCTCGACCGTGCGCGCAGCAGGCGCAGCCGATGCGCTCTCTTCCAACAGCTGATCCAATTCGCTAGTGGTGAACGGCATGTTCGGATCGCTCTCCAGCGCCGCCTTCGAGTCGCTCTCAGCGTCTAGCGCAAACGGCTGCGCTGACGTGCGGATCAGATACAAGCTGTTCTCGCCGGCTTGGCGCGCCATGCGCAGCGCCTCGTTCGCTTTGGTCAGCATAGCTTGCAAATCCAGCGAGCCGCCGCTGCTCTCCACAATGCCTGAATTGACCATGAAATTGGCGATGTAGCCATCAACGTTGAAGGTATGCGTGCGAATATCTTGGTGCAGCCGCTCGATCAAGCGCTCCGCTTCATGACCGGGCGTCTCAGGCAGCAGGATGGCGAAGGTGCGCCGTCCGAGATAGGCGACGATATCGCCTGTGCGAATCTTGTCCTGCAGGCGCAGCGCGGCGGCGCGCAGCAGCATATCCTCAACATTATCGGGCAGCAGCGAGAAGTCTTCGGTAGGAATCAAGCGCAGGAAGGCTAGGCTGAGCGGACGGTTGCGCGTGCGCGCGCGGTTAATCTCTTCGATCAAGCGCAGCTGGAAGTAGCGCTCGTTATAAATGCCGAGCTTGGGATGCCGAATGGACGCCATCTCAAGGCGCTCCACAGGGCTGCGCAGGTATTCCAGCATGAACGCCAAGCCGACGCCTAGCACAAAGCCGACCATGCCGCCTAAAATGCCTTGCTGAGCGCGATTGCCGGGCGCTTCGTACACTTCGGGCGCGTCCAGTTCCTCTAAGCCGACAAAACTGTAGAGCTGCCCGGCGCGCGCCGTGCCTGCCACGCCGATCGCCTCTGCTAGGCGTTCCACCAGTGAAGCGTTCGGACCGCGCACGATGACCATGATCACGTTCGATTCGGGCAGCACATTGCAGGCGACGCTATATAAGTCCCAGTCAATCGCCTCAGGCGCGATGTTGCCGATCTGCATGGCGCGGTCAACCACAGAACGGCTTTTCATCACCTCGCAGTAGGTGACGAACAAGCGCTGCCGTCCTGTGAAGGTATCCAGCGCGTAGAGCGTATCGCCAACGCTGGTCAAGCCTTCGCCCAAGCGCGTGACGTAGGTGGCAGTTGATTGATAGACCATCGGTCGCGAGTAGCTCCACAGCATGGCGAGCGTGAGCGAGATCAAGGTGAGCGGCACGATCAGCCACCAACGCTTGATCAAGATTTGCAAATACAAACGTAATTCCACGTTGCTTTCCCAACTTGGCTCACTGATGAACGCTCGGAGTGAGCGCTCCATATTGCATTGTACAGCAAATTGGGTGCGTTGAGCGCGTTTTCACACTTTTTTCACAGTGTGCAGTCGGCGCTCAACACTTTTTTATGGGTTGTTCGGCTTTTCGGAGTCAGAAGGCTGTAGAGGCGCGCTGAGCCGACTCAAAGGGCTGAGGCGGCGCGGCTCGGGCGCGGGCAAAGGCGGCAACGGGCGCGTATCCACCTTGTGATCAGTTGTGCTGGCGGCAGACACAGGCGATTCAGCAGGCGGTTTATCGGCGGCAGGCGTTTGCAAGGTGCCTGTTGGCGTGCGCAGGCGACTGGTGCTGCCGCGCGCCGCAGCTGCTGACTCGGACGGCTGACTCGCCTCGAAGCGCTTGGCAGCCGAGATGGCCTCAGGCGTGCCAATGTGCTTGAGCGCCGCGGCAGCCGTGCGCGCCACAATCGGCGATGGGTCTTTCAAGGCTTGGATGAGCGGCTCGGTCGCCCAGACCGCCTTAAGCTGCCCTAGCACAGCGGCGGCGTTGCGGCGCACCTGCCAATCGTTGCGGCGCAGCGCCGCCAAAAGCGTGACCACAGCAGGCGCACTCTCCAGCTTGAGCAGCGCCTCGGCGGCGGCGAGGCGCACGCGCGCAGGCTGCAACAGGTTGCGGAAGATCATGATCAGCGGCTCGACGGCGTGGCGGTCGCCCAGCTGACCGAGCGCTTCGCACGCTGTGATCACATCGTCAGCGCGCGCGCTGTTGAGCATCTTGATCAGCCCGCGCACATCGCGATTTTTGACCATGATCTCGACGTGCAGGTCATGATCGAGGTATTGAAGCGCGGCTGAGATGGCGGCGTGGACTTGCCAGTCGTTCTCCACCACCAGCTGCGCTTGCAAGGCAGGCACCGCCTGCCAAGCGCTCAGCGCACGCAGAGCGGCGACCGCGCCGCGCCGCACCACAGGATCGGGATAGCGCAATGCCGCGATCAGACCGTCAATGTCGCGTTTGGTCTGCAAAAGCCAGATATTCGGTGCAGCCATAGCGCACTCCTCAAAAACAAAACGTCGCTAATCTCTAATTACGTTGGATACGCCTGTTTGAGCGCCGCCTCAATCGCCTCGCTCTCGGGACGCAGCTCGTGCGCAATGCCGAAGGGCGCGTTGTGCGCAGCGGCGAAGGCAGGCAGCGCCTTCAGCGCCGCGCGCGCCACAGCGCTCGGCAGGGCATTCGGACGCAAGCCTGCATCTTCCAGCGCCTTGCGCAACGGCGCGGTGTCTTTTTTGTGCAGCGCCGCCGTGATCAAAATGCCGCTTGCCACACGATCCGCGTAGCTGACGGCGGCGCCTTCCGGCTGCTCAGCGGCTGCTTGCGCGAAGAGATGCTCTGTGCCGCGCGACGCGCATTGATGTCCGAGCAGATTGTCCAGCTGCACGGTCAGGCATAGCAGATCGATCAGGTTGGTGAGCGCCTCAGGCTCGCCTTTGCCAACTCCGCCCGCAATTTTGAGCGCTTGCGAGGCGATATTGGCTGCCACAGAAGCCGCCCAAGGCAGAAAGCGCGTCTGCGGCGTGGTGCGATTGTGCTGATGCGCGTAGCCCCAGTCCATCAGCGCCGTGATGATCGACAAAACGTCCACAACAGCGGCAACGGGCAGGTGTTGGCTGAGCAACGCCATATCGAAGATGACCTCAGCCGCGGCAGCGGTCAGCACGCGCTGACCGTTGACTTGCACATGCGGCGTCAGGCACTCGGCGTCGCGCAAGGCGCTCGGCACGATCACGAGCGGCTTCTTGGTCTGATGCGCCACGTACTTGGCGGCATTCAGGGCAGTCGCATCCTCGCCGACCATGTAAATGACCGCCACATCAGTCGGCAAATTGGCGGCGAGGTACTCGAAGAACTCTCGGTTGTTCTCAACGGGCATCGCTTGCACCAGCAAAGGCAAGGTCAGGCTGTTGCGCAAGGTCGCCCATGCCGCCTCAGAGGTGATCAGGGCAGTTGGGCGATCTTCTTGCAGGCTGCTCAAAGCTGTGAAGCGGAGCGCAGGTAAAGGCAAAACGTTCATGCGTCACACGGCGCGTGCCAGCAGAGCGCCATCACTCCTTTCAGGTGCAGAACACGCCTTTAAGTGTAAACCAAATCTTGCAGAACGTCGAGTCGCCCGCTGCGCACATGCAACGCAGAAGCGCGCTAACCGAAAGGATAGAAGCATGTTAGAAAAAGCATCTATCGCGGCGGACTGCCTTCACAACCGCCAATGGACGCCGTTCTTGGAAAGGTTGTATGGACAAGCCGATAGCGCTATACTCTGCTGCGGCGTCAGCACGAAACAAGATCGCACGTGAGCTGCAGCTGTGAAAAAGTTTGGCAACTACGAAGCCGTTGAGCGACTTGGACGCGGCGGCATGGCGGAAGTCTATAAGGCGTATCAGCCTGCTCTTGACCGCTACGTGGCGATCAAGGTCTTGCATTCCTTCCTCGCCGATGACCGCGAGTTTGCCGAACGCTTTGGACGCGAGGCGCGCAATGTGGCGCGCTTACGCCACAACAACATCGTCCAGGTCTATGACTTCGCCGAAGTGCCTGACGAAGACTCGCCTGGCGACAAGCATCACTTCATGGTCATGGAGCTGATCGACGGTCCGACGCTCAAAGACTACATGGCGCGCCCTGATGGTCAGCTGATTCCGATCCCTGAAGTGGTCAACATCATGCGCCAAGCGCTGGAAGCGCTGGTCTACGCGCACGCGCAAGGCATGATCCATCGCGACCTGAAGCCTGCCAACTTGATGATCGACCGCGGCGGACGCGTGGTGCTGACCGATTTCGGCATCGCCAAAATTCTCTCAGGCAATACCATGACGCTCAGCGGCGGCATGGTCGGCACGCCTGCCTTCATGTCGCCTGAACACGGCTTGGGCGAGAATAGCGACGAGCGCTCTGATATATACTCGATGGGCGTCATCTTGTATCAGATGCTGACGGGCAGATTGCCGTACGACGGCGATACGCCTGTGGCGATCATCCTCAAGCACGTGCGCGAGCCGCTGACGCCGCCTTCCGTCTTCAATCCGAACGTCCCGCCTGCCCTAGAGCAGATCGTCATGAAGGCGATGGCGAAAGACCCTGAAGCGCGCTATCAGAGCGCTGCTGAGATGCTGGCGGACCTGAACGCTTTTGCCGCTCAGCTCAATCAGCCCGCTGCGCTGCCGCTGCGCTTTGAAGATACGCCTGTGCGCCGCGCTGCCCAGAGCGCCGCTGAGTCGCTTACGATCAACCTGCCTGTCGTCAAGCGCCGCTCGCCACTCGCTATTGGCGCTATTCTGATCTTGATCGTGCTGGGCATCTTCGGCGCGCTCAGCCTTGTCAATGGCGAAGTGCCGCTGCTCGGCATCGCCCTGCGCGCCACTGAGACGCCTACGCTCACGCCCAGCCCGAGCGCTACGCCGTCCACAACGCCGAGCGCCACGCCATCCGCCACAGCTACCGATACACCTAGCCCGACCTTCACGCCAACACCAAGCGCTACGCCGACTCACACTCACACGCCTAGCCCAACAGCGACCGCGACGGCGACCGCCACTAATACGCCGACCTTCACGCCGACACCGACGCCGACGGCGACCTTGACTCCGACGCCGACCGCGACCAACACACCGACTTTCACGCCGACTCCGACGCCAACGGCGACTTTGACGCCGTCCAACACGCCGACTCCGACGCCGAACATCACCGCGACCATCGAAGCGGCGACCATCGTGGCTGCCAACGCCACAGCGACCGTCGTCCAGCAGACCATCGTCGCCTTCTTCGAGACGCAGCGTGCGCTCGTCTCACCAACGCCCGATTACACTGCCACGGCGCGTCTGTGCGTGCTGGAATACGAGCTGATCGCGCCTGAGCCGCCCGATCCGCTGGCGCCTAAGAATCCGATTCGCGTCAACACAGCGCTGGAGACCGACGTGATATTGCGCAACACAGGCAACTGCGATTGGCTGCCCGGCACCAGCATCAATTACGTCGAAGGCGAGCGCTTCAACTTGCCGCGCCGTATCGAGATGAGCAACACGCAACCTGTCCGTCCCGGCGAGGAAGCGCGCTTTCCGTTGCGCGGACGCACGCCATCAACAGGCGGCGTGCGCATCGGTCAGTGGGAAGTGCGCAACAGCGGCGGCGTGCTGATTCCGCCGCGTCTATCCATCGCCTTTTTCGTCTTTCAACAGTGACGCCATGCATCACGACGAGCTTCCGCCTGAGACGCCTGCTGCGCCCAGCGCCCAAGATTTCCAAGCCGCGCAAGCCGCCGCCGATCCTGAACAGGCTGAGAGCGCGCCGGTGCGCGCTGAGTCGGCTGCGCTGAACGCCGCCGATGCTAACGCTGAGGCAGATTTGGCGCGTCCTGCGCGCCTGACGCAATTTCGCAGCCGTCGGCGCGCGCAATTCAGCATGGTCGTGCCTGCGCTCCTGCTGATCGGTTATGGCGTCTTGCTGCTCAGCGAGAGCCTCACGCCTGATGCGCAAGAATATCCGCCGCTCATCTTGGCAGGCGCAGGCGTTGGCGCACTCTCGCTGGCGCTTTTGACGCGCTTCTTCATCAACGGCAGACGCGAGCGCGGCTTGTTCTTGCTCGGCACCACGCTCGGCGGCGGACTGGCGCTCGCGGCGCTGACGGCAGACGGTCAGCTGACGCTGACGCAATTATGGACGTTCAGCATCGTCCTGCTCGGCGTCGCGCTCTTGCTCAGCTATCTCTTCGCGCGCGGACGCGATGGCAGCGTGATCCTGCCTGCGCTCGCGCTGATCGTAGCAGGTTTGACTGCGCTGCCTGTGGCGCAAGGCGCGCTCACAGCCGAGCTGTTGGTCAGCCTTGCGCGTCTCGCGCCGCTCATCCTGATCGCGGCAGCGCTGCTATGGCTGCCGCGCGCGCTGCGCGAGCGCGATTGATAGCAGCTTATGCACATCGCTCTGGATGCCAGCCGCATCACCTCAGCGCGGCGCACTGGCACGGAAAACTACGCGCTACAGCTCATCCGCGCCTTGTTGAGCCTGCCTGAGAGCGCTGAGCAGCACTTCAGCCTGTACTTCCGTCAGCCGCCATCGCCTGCGCTGCTGCCTGCGCTGCCGAACGTCCGATATCGCGTCCTGCCCGCGCGCCGCGCTTGGACACACACGCGCTTCGCGCTCGCCCTATGGCGCGATCAGCCCGATGTCACCTTTGTGCCTGCGCATACTTTGCCGTTCCTGATGCGCGGACGCGCCGTGGTGACCGTTCACGATCTCGGCTATCGCTTTTTTCCGAAGGCGCATCGCTTGATGGCACGCCTGTACCTTGAGCTGACCACGCGCTACAGCGCCTGGCGCGCTGACCGCGTCCTCGCCGACTCACATGCCACGCGCCGCGACCTGATCGCGCAATACGGCACGGCAGCCGCCAAAATTCGTGTCGTCTATCCGTCTGCAGAAGGCGTTCAGCGTGCGTCCGCTGCGCAGATCGCTGCTGTGCGCACTGCCTACGCGCTGCCTGAGCGCTATCTGCTCTTCGTAGGCACGTTGCAGCCGCGCAAGAACATCGCGCGCTTGGCGCAAGCCTTCGCCATATACTTGGCGCGCAGCGGCGATCCTGACCTGAGCTTAGTGCTGGCAGGTCAACGCGGCTGGCGCTTTGCGCCTGAGCGCGACCTGTGGTCGCACCTGCCGAAAACAGCCCATGAGCGCGTGCGCTTGCTCGGCTACGTGGCTGATTCAGACGTCGCGGCGTTATACAGCGGCGCGCTCGCTTTCGTCTTTCCATCGCTCTACGAAGGCTTCGGCTTTCCTGTGTTGGAAGCCATGCAGTGCGGCACGCCTGTTCTGTGCGCCGATACGTCCTCATTGCCCGAAGTTGCGGGCGACGCGGCGCTCTTGGTCAATCCGCTGGACGTAGCGCAGATCGCGGACGGCATCCAGCGGCTTGTGACGGACGCTGCGCTGCGCAGCGCGCTGATCGCGCGCGGACGCGCGCACGCGGCGACCTTCACATGGCGGCGCGCCGCACAACAGACCTTTCAAGCGCTCTGTGAGGCGGCAGGATGCACTTGACGCGACTTTTGTGCATCAAAATCTCCGATATCGGCGACCTGATCACGGCGACGCCTGCGCTGGCAGCGCTGCGCGAGGCATTTCCACAAGCGCGCCTAGACGTGCTGACCAGCGCGCACGCCGCGCCAATCCTCGACGGCACAGGACTCGCCGATCAAGTGCTGATTTTCCCGTTGCGCGCCTACGAACGCGCTACAGATATCCTCAGAGCTGCCGCCTTGCGTCAGCTGCTGCGCTTCGCACGCCAGTTGCGCGCTGAGCGCTATCAGGCAGTCCTGCTCTTCCATCAGCTCAGCACGCGCTTCGGCGCTTGGAAACACGCTGCGCTCATGCTCGGCTCAGGCGTGGCGATTCGCGCAGGCTTGGACAATGGACGCGGCTGGTTTTTGACGCACCGCGTCGCGGATCGCGGCTTCGGCGCGTTCCATCAAGCCGCTTATTGGCTCAAAGTGGCGGCACTGATCGGCGCGGCGGATGCACCTGAGCGTTTTCCTTTGCGCGTCGGCGTCTCAGAGGCGGATCGCGCTTGGGCAGCGCAGCGCTTGCCTGAACTAGGCTACATCGCAGTCCACAGCGGCAGCGGCAGCTTGAACACAGCGCGCCGCTGGACGGCGGAAGGTTTCGCGGCGGCGGCGGAACATTTCGCACGGCAGCGCAACGCGCCGATTGTGCTGATCGGCGGCGCGGACGATGACGCTGAGGCGCTGCGCGCACATTTGCATTTGCCGTATTGCGATTTGGCAGGCAAGACGACGCTCGGGCAGCTCGCGGCAGTCCTAGAGCGCTGCGCAGTCTTCATCGGCGGCGATAGCGGCGTGATGCATCTCGCGGCGGCGCTGCCACAGCTGGCGCTATACACGCCGTTCGGCGCGACCAATCACTTCGCTTGGCAGGCATGGCGTCCGCAGGGCAATTCGGCTGTGATCGCGCGTTCAGGCGTGTTGTGTTCGCCGTGCGCCTACATCGGACACAGCGTCGGCTTGCGCAGCGGCTGCGCAGCGCGCACGTGTATGCGCAGTCTAGCGCCTGAGCGACTGATCCGAGGCGAGAGTCAGACGGACGTCGCGCAGCGCGCGCGCGCGCCTGCCCTAGAAGTGCTGGGCGTGCCGATCGATCGGCTGACCTTCGCTGAGCTGCTCGATCAGATCGGCGTTTGGATACGCCATGCCGAGCGCGCGCAGCTGATCTGCACGGCGAATCCTGAGCTGGTGATGTTGGCGCAGCGCGACGTGCTGTTCTACACTATTTTGCGGCGCTGCGCGCTGGTCACTGCCGATGGCATCGGCTTGCTATGGGCGGCGCGGCGGCTCGGCGTGCGCCTGCCTGAGCGCGTGACAGGCTCTGATGCGCTGCCGCTGATCGCTGAGCGCGCGGCGCAGGCGAATTGGCGTCTGTTCTTGCTCGGCGCGGCGGAAGGCGTAGCGGCGCGCGCGGCAACGCGCCTGCGCGAGCGTTTTCCGCGCTTGCAAGTGGTCGGCACGCACAGCGGCGATCCATCGCCTGAGGCGGAAGATGGCATCGTGGCGCTGATCAACAGCGCAGGCGCGGATATCCTGTTCGTGGCGTATGGCTCGCCACAGCAAGAGAAATGGTTAGCGCGTAATTTGGCGCGTCTGAAGGTGAAAGTGGCGCTCGGCGTCGGCGGCGCCTTTGATTTTGTAGCAGGCACGGCGCAGCGCGCGCCGCGTTGGCTGCAGCGGCTCGGCTTGGAGTGGCTGTATCGCCTGCTCAGGCAGCCTTGGCGCTGGCGGCGCATGGCAAGCCGCTTGCCGTACTTCGTCTTAGCAGTGCTATGGCGCGGCTCGCGTCCGCCGCGCGGCTTTGAAGGCATTGGCGGTCGCTATGGCTGAGACGTTGCGCGCATTGGTCGAGCGCTTGGCGAATTGGCAGGTCGCTGTGGTCGGCGATGTCATCCTAGATGAGTATCTGATCGGCACGGCGAGCAGGCTCAGTCGCGAGGCGCCAATTCCTGTCTTGGAATTTGAGCGGCGCGAAGTGATCGCCGGTGGCGCGGCAAATCCAGCGGCGAACGTGGTCGCGCTGGGCAGCTTTGCGCAGCAGATCGGCGTGATCGGCGCCGATGAGAACGGCGCAGCGCTGCGCGCACTCTTGGCAGCGCGCCAGATCGGCACGCAGGGCTTGCTCGTGGACGCAACGCGCCCGACGACGACTAAGACGCGCATCATGGCGCAGATCGGCTTGCGCTTTCCGCAGCAAGTGGCGCGCTTGGATCGCGTGGATCGGACGCCGATCAGCGCTGAGATCGCGGCGCGCATCAACGCGCAGCTGGACGGGCGGTATCAGGCGATCATCTGCTCAGACTATTTGAACGGTCTGCTGACGCCTGAGGTGGTGGCGCGCGTGCGCGCGCAACAGGCGCTGCGCGTGGCGGACGCGCAAGGCGAACTCGATAAATACAGCGGCTTTGACGTGGTCAAGTGCAATGCTGAGGAAGCGCAGCGCGCGCTGGGACGCTCGTTGCGCAGCAACGCTGAGTTCGGCGCTGCGGCGCAGCAGCTCTTCGAGCGCTTAGGGCTGCGGCGCGGCATCTGCTTGACGCGCGGCGCAGATGGCATCACCGTGGCAGAGCATTCAGGCGCGCAGCACGTGCCTGCGCCGCAAATTGAGGACGTTTTCGACACGGTCGGCGCCGGCGACACAGTCGTCGCGGTCATCGCCTTAGCGCTTTTGGCAGGCGCCGATCTGACGACGGCGGCGCGCTTGGCGACCTTCGCAGCGAGCATCGTGATCAGGCGTGTGGGCAACTACGCGCCAAGCCGCGCCGAGCTGCTGGCAGAGATCGCGGCGCACGGCGGCTGACGGATTTCGCAGAGCTGGGGAGGCAGGATTCGAACCTGCGAATCGCGGATTCAAAGTCCGCTGCCTTGCCGCTTGGCCACTCCCCAATCTGCGGCAGAGTGTAGCACACTCCGCTGCGCCTGACAAGGCTGAAATGCGCGCGCCTCAGCGCGCAGGCACGCCCCAGATGCGGATGGTGCGATCATCCGAAGCTGAGGCAAGGTAGCGTCCATCGGGCGACCACGCTATTGAAAATACGGCACCTGTATGCCCTGTGAGCGTCCGCAAGAGCCGCCATGTTGCCACATCCCATATGCGGATTGTCCCGTCACGAGAAGCTGAGGCAAGGTAGCGGTTGTCAGGTGACCATGTTACCGACCTCACCCAACCCGTATGCCCCGCGAGTACTCGCGTGCGCTCTCCTGTTGCTACATCCCATACTCGGATTGTATTGTCAGAGCCAGCAGAAGCGAGATGGCGCTTGTCAGGCGACCATGCCACTGATAATACATAGCCTGCATGCCCTGTCAGCGTCTGCACGAGCCGACCTGTTGCCGATTCCCGTACGTAGATTGTGTTGTCATCAGTGCCAGAAGCAAGATAGTGTCCATCGAGCGACCACGCCACTGATAACACATAGCCTGTGTGATCTGAGAGCATTCGCATGAGTTGTCCTGTGGCTGCGTCCCACACGCGGACTTTGCCGTCGCCTGATCCTGAGGCTATGTGGCGTCCGTCAGGTGACCATGCTACTGAAGTTACTACAAGCAAATGTTCAGCGAGTGTCTGCATAAGCTGCCCGCTTTCTACTTCCCACACGCTGATCGTCTTGTCAGCTGAACCTGAGACAAGGTAGCGTCCATCGGGCGACCATGCCACCGATAGTATATAGGCTGTGTGACCAGCAAGTGTTCGCATGTGTTGCCCCGTCGCCGCTTCCCATAAGCGGACTGTATTGTCGTGCGAGCCTGTGGCGAGATAGCGTCCATCAGGCGACCACGCCACTGAGTAAACCACGCCTGTGTGACCTACGAGAGTTTGCAACTCAGTAACGCGCGATACGTCTGTGAGAGTGATAGGGACAGGAGTAGTAGCAGACAACAATGTGCCAGTAAAAGCCTCAGTTTTAGGTGTCGCTGTGAGCGTCTGCGCCACAGCCGTCAGATTCGCCTCAAGCGCCGCCTGATAAGCAGTCCCTGTGGCAATGCGCGCCGCGTCGGCAGTCTGCTGCGCTGCTTGCGTCAAAGTTGGCGCCGCCGTCTGCACCGCTGAGGTCGCCTGTGCGAAGACGGTCGCCTGCGCCGCCAATTCAGGCGGCAAGATCGGTTGCGGCGTGAATGTGTGGCTAGGCGTTAGGGTCGCTGTGTCGGTTGCAATCGGCGTGTCAGTGAGCGTCACCGTAGCAGTGAAGATTGGCGCGTCGGTCGGCACATCAGCGACTTGAATTGTCGGCGCGGTCGGCGTCTCGCTCGGCTGTTCGATCATTGGCAGCTGATTGAGCGATGACAATGCGATCATCGCGAGCAGCACTAGCACAGCCAGAACGCTCAGACCGACCAAGGCGTTCTGAACACAAGACGGCTTGTGCGCCTGTCCATTGTTTAATGCTTCGCGGAAGGCGCGCGCGAACGCTGAGGCACTCTGAAAACGATCCTCAGGGCGCTTCGCCATACCTTTCCGAAGCACTGCCTCAACCTTCTCAGGCAGGTCAGGGCGCAAGCGTCGGATCGGCGGCGGCGGATCGTTCAGGTGCTGATACATCAGCGCAGGCGGCGTATCGCCTGTGAACGGCAACGTCCCTGTCAGCAATTGGTAGGTCATCACAGCGAGCGCGTAGATGTCTATGCGTCCATCTACCTTTTTCCCTTCCCACTGCTCAGGCGCTATGTAAGCAGGCGTCCCTGAAATAGTTGTGGTCTGCGTCAACTCGTTCGCAAGGCGTGCGATGCCGAAGTCGCTCAGGAAAGCATTGTTGTCTCGATCCAACAGCACGTTTTGCGGCTTCAGGTCGCGATGGATCACGTCCTCACTGTGCGCGTGATCGAGTGCTGCGCCGATCTGGTCAAGATAGCGCGCTACTTCTTCAGCGCTCAGCCGACCTTTCTCTCGTAGGCGCTCAGCCAAAGTGCGTTTTTTCAGCTCCATCACAAGATAGAGCAGATCGCCTTCGATGCCGAAATCGAAGACTCTGAGGATGTGCGGATGCTGGAGCCTGGCAATAATTTGAGCTTCCTGCTTGAAGCGCCTGATGACGTTCTCGTTGCTGAACAGCTCAGTTCTAATGACTTTGATCGCCACATCGCGACCGATGTTCGGCTGATAGGCGCGATAGACAGTCGCCATGCCGCCGCTGCCGAGCGTTTCGAGGATTGTATACTGCCCAAGTTGCCGTCCGATGAGGCCTGCCATGAGAACATCTCTTTTGTCGTCAATACGATATCATGAGCCGCTACGATCGATTGTCAGGAATACTCCAGATGCGGATAGTGCCATCCCATGAGCCTGAGACGATGAAACGTCCGTCAGGTGACCACGCTACCGATCGCACCTTGTCCGCATGACCTGCTAGCGTTCGCAGAAGCCGTCCTGTCTCAGCTTCCCACACGCGGATCGTGTTATCAGCTGAGCCTGAAGCGATGTAGCGCGCGTCAGGCGACCACATCACTGACCATACGCCGGCGCTATGCCCTGTGAGCGTCCGCAACCGTCGCCCTGTCTCGGACTTCCACACGCGGATTGTGTTGTCAGCCGAACCTGAGGCGAGATAGCGTCCGTCAGGCGACCACGCCACTGAATTCACCTCGCTCGTATGCTCTGCGATCACGCGTATGCGCTGCCCTGTTTCTACTTTCCACACGCAGACTGTTTTGTCTTCTGAGCCTGAGGCAAGATAGCTACCGTCAGGCGACCACGCTATGGACCATACAGCGCCTGTGTGTCCTGTGAGCGTCCGCACGAGCTGTCCATCCTCTGCCGACCACACGCGAACTGCTTTGTCTTCTGAGCCTGAGGCAAGGTAACGTCCGTCAGGCGACCACGCTACCGAGTTCACCCACCCTGATCGTCCTCTGAGTTTTCGCGCAAGCTGACCGTTAGCGGATTCCCACACGCAAATGATGCCGTCCTTTGCGCTTGAGGCAAGATAATGTCCATTCGGTGACCACGCCACCGAAAACACTGACTCTAAATGCTCTGTACGCTCCCATACACGCTGCCCTGTCGCTGCTCTCCAAACGCAAACTATTCCGCCTGATAAGCCTGACGCGAGATATCCATCGGATGACCATGCCACTGAAAATACCAGCCCTAGACGTTCTATTTTCTGTAGCTCAACCACGCGATTTAAGTTCGCAGCAGAGATAGGCGCAGCGACGTGCGTCTTTGTGACTTCTGGCGGCTGCGGCGGCTGCGCCAGCACCTTTTTCGTCTCTACGTCTTTCGGCATTCTTTCGCCCAGTGCTGTGCGGAATGCCGCTGCAAACTCAGGTGCGCTCTGAAAACGATCCTCAGGGCGCTTTGCCATGCCCTTCATCAGCACATCCTCGATACGTTGCGATAAATCAGGGCGAAGGCGTCGGATCGGCGGCGGCGGCTCATGCAGATGTTTATACATCAACACAGGCGGCGTATCGCCTGTAAATGGCAATGTGTTTGTCAGCAGTTTGTAAGTCATGACAGCGAGCGCGTAGATATCCGCACGTCTACCTACATTTTTCCCATGCCATTGCTCAGGTGCCATGTATTCCGGCGTTCCTATCACAGTTTCGCTCTTCGATAGCTCGCTCACGATGCGCGCGATGCCAAAATCGCTCAGAAAGGCATTGTTCTGTTCATCCAAAAGCACATTTTGCGGCTTCAGGTCGCGATGGATCACGCTGCGGCTGTGCGCATGGTCAAGCGCCGCGCCAATTTGGTCGAGATAGCGCGCGGCTTCTTCAGCGTTCAGCTTGCCGCGCGCTTTTAGGTGCGCTGCCAGACTGCCGCCTGTCTTCAGCTCCATCACCAGATAGAGCAAATCGTCCTGCGTGCCAAAATCGAAGACTTTGATGATGTGAAGATGATCGAGCGCAGCGATGATCCGAGCTTCCTGCCTGAAACGCTCGACGAATTTATGGTCGTTGACTAGCTCAGTCTTGATGACTTTGATAGCCACATCGCGCTCGATGCTCGCTTGACGTGCGCGATAGACGGTCGCCATACCGCCGCTGCCAAGCGTTGCAGTAATTGTATACTGCCCAAGTTGCTGTCCGATGAGACCTGCCATGAAACTATCTCCTGAGTTTCCATCGCGCTAGAGCAAGCATAGCGCAAGCCGTAAGGCACTACAAGCCGCGTGAGCGCTTATCGCGACTCGCGCACGACAATTCGAAAACCGATGTGTGTGCTGCGAAACCACGGCTCGTATGTGAAGCGGAATGAAGCGCGCGCGTTATCTCGGCTGCCAAACCACGAGCCGCCTCTCATGCTGCGCTTGCCAATTTCTTCAGGCGCTTCACGTCCGTCGTTCGGATCGTATGGATAAGGAAATGTCAAGCTGTTGACCCATTCCCACGCATTGCCAAGCATATCATACGCGCCGACCCACGAGCGTCCTCGCGGAAAACTGCCGACAGACGCCGTGTACATATACCCATCATTATTATTCTTATCCGCCCATTCGTAAGTACAGTTCACGTCGCAGTAATTGATAGCAGAAGCGTCAAAATGATTGCCCCATGCGTACACCAAGCTGTCCGGACCGCGCGCCGCATATTCCCATTCCGCTTCTGTTGGCAGCGCGCCGCCGCGCCAGCGCGCATAGGCGTACGCTTCATACCACGTGATGCCGACTCGCGGCTGATCGTAGCCTGTGAATTCAGGTTTCTCTTCGCGCGGCGCGTTGATGTTATTCCGTACGCGCCATTGCCAGCCTTCTTCCGTCCAGAACTCGCGGCGTTGATAGCCGCCTGCCTGTACAAAGCGCTCGAATTCAGCATTCGTCACTTCGTATTTGTCGATCCAAAAGCCTTGCAAGCACACCTCGTGAATTGGCTGCTCGTTGCTGAAGCGACTGATGCCGCCCATCTGGAAGCAGCCATCAGGCACGTAGACCATCGGCACGCCGTTGATGACGCGCTCAACTGGACGCCACTGACTGTTGCTGGTCACGAGCGCGACGCGCGCAGGCGTTGGCGTGTCGGTCGGTCGCGGCGTGCGAGTTGGCGTGGCGATGACGCCGACAACTTCCAGAAAAGCGATGTTATTCGCTTTGCTATGCTCGGCGACGTCGTTATCGCGATCTACAATGATTGTGAGACGTTGCGCACCTTCGTCCGTCAGCGTGAGCGGAAAACGCAGCACGTCTTCTTGACCAGGCTCAAGGATATCTACGGCAGGCAGCGCGACCGCGGCGCCATTCGGCTGCAAAACTGAGACGAAAAACGTAGACGAAGCCGCATCGCCTTGATTGCGCACGATCACTGCCACAGTCAATTGTCCTGAGCGCGTGATTGGATCGAGCGCGACTGTAGTCCGATCCACTTCGACGCGGCTGATGACCAGATCAGGCAGCAGCGCCTGCACGATCACAACAGGCGTCTCAGTCGCTGTTGGCGTAGCAGTGGCAGTTGACGTCGCCGTGTGCGTCGCTGTGAAGGTCGGCGTGCTGGTGAAAGTTGGCGTGCTGGTAGCCGTGATCGTTGGCGTATTCGTCGGCGTATTCGTCCAGAGCGTCGCTGTGAGCGTCTGCGCGACGGCTGTCAAGTTCGCTTCGAGCGTCGCCTGATAAATGCGTTGTTCAGCCGTAGCCGTCAGCTGAGCAACTTGCGTCAGAGTTGGCGCCGCCGTCTGTGCCGCTGAGGTCGCCTGTGCGAAGACGGTCGCCTGCGCCGCCAATTCAGGCGGCATAGTTGGTTGCGGCGTGATAGTAGCAGTCGCCGTGATAGTTGCCGATGCTGTGCTAGTCGCCATTGGCGTATTAGTCAGCGTCGCTGTACTATCTAGCTGCGCAGCGAGCGCTGTTGGCAAGTCGTTCAGCTCAGCGATTTCAGGCGACGCGCTCGGCGTGAAGTTGCGCTCGAACAAGAGTAACGCGATCAAGCCGAGCAGCGCGACGATGACGAGCGCGGCGGCGCCGATCAAGAGATTGTTCTTACGGCGCCGCGTATCGCGCGGCACAGGCAAGGTCACGCTCGTCTGTGTGCCTTGCAGCGGCGCCAATGGACGCTGTGCGTCTTTCACAGCCACGCCTTTTGGCGTCTTGCCGCTCAGCGCTTCGCGAAAAGCGCTCACGAATTCAGCAGCGCTCTGAAAACGCGCTTCAGGTCGCTTTGCCATGCCTTTGATCAGCACCTTCTCGACGCTCTGCGGCAAGTCCGAGCGAACGCGTCGGATCGGCGGCGGCGGCTCGTGCAAGTGTTGATAGAGCATGGCAGGCGGCGTATCCGCTGTGAAAGGCGTCCTGCCGACCAGCAATTCATAGGTCATGATCGCCAGCGCGTAGACGTCCGCGCGCGCGTCAAGCTCGCCGCCCTGCCACTGCTCAGGCGCCATGTAAGCCGGCGTTCCCATCGCCATGCCGCTGCCAGTCAGCGCAGTCACATCGCCTAGAATGCGCGCGATGCCAAAATCGCTCAGGAAAGCGTTGTTCTGTTCATCCAAAAGCACATTTTGTGGCTTTAGATCGCGATGAATCACGCCGCGACCGTGCGCATGGTCGAGCGCCGCGCCAATCTGATCGAGATAGCGCGCCACGTCATCCGCGCTCAGCGTGCCGCCCGCTCTCAAGCGCGCCGCCAGACTGCCGCCTGTCTTCAGCTCCATCACCAGATAGATCAGCTCGTCTTGATTGCCGAAATCGAAGACCTTCAGGATATGCGGATGATCGAGATTGGCAGCCGTCCGCGCTTCGCGCTCGAAGCGGCGCAAAAATTCAGGCGAACGCGCCAAGCGCGCCTCGATGATCTTGATCGCCACATCGCGTCCGATGCTCGCCTGATGTGCGCGATAAACAGCCGCCATGCCGCCTTCGCCGATCAGCGCCGTCAGCTGATACTGCCCAAGTTGCCGCCCGATGAGACTTGCCATGAGAACATCTCCTGCGTCGCTAATGCGCTAGGATGAATATAACACGCGCAGTACAGCCTCACAACTGCGCTGAGCGATCTGTTGTGAAAACAATAGTCTCTCAAGCGCGCCATTGAAGAAAAGGAATTCTTGTTTTTGCGTATCAGCGCGCACGCCTCAGCGCGCCAAACGCGCTACCCTACGCCCAAGGCGCAGGACGCGCCGCGCAAAAGCTATACTGGACGTATCTCGTCCACAGACCTAAGAAAGTGTGTGCGTTATGTCAGGCTTGACGATCTATCCGTTGCGTTTCACGTTAGAGGCAATTGACGAAGTCGCTTTTGGCGATCAGGCAGGCGCGCAAGTGCGCGGCGCGCTTTACGAAGCGCTGCGCGAACACGCCAATGCGCTGCCCATGGCTGAGCGCGGCGTGCCAAGCCTTGAGATCGATCCGATCCATTGGCTGATGGCGCGCGAAGATCAGAGCGCTGAGCGCGGCAAAGATGTGCCGCGCGCCTTCGCCGTGCAGCCGCCGCTCGATGCGCGCCGCTATCCGCCCGAAGCGCACTTCACCATTGGCATCACGCTCTTCGGCACGCGCACCTTAGCGCTGCTGCCGTTCATCGTGAACGCCTTTCCGCACATGGGCAGGCGCGGCATCGGCTTCGGACGCGGACGCTTCCGCCTGCACCACATCAGCCTGCTCGGCGCGGACGGCAGCCAGACAATTCTGATGGCGCCGCACAGCGATCAGGTGCAGATGCCGCCGCACGGCATCACAGCTGAGCAGATCGCGCAACGCGCCGCTTTGCTCTCCGCTTCGCGCCTCACTGTTCACTTCCTCACGCCCACGCGCCTGATCCACGACCACAGATTGCTGAAGACGCCGCTCTTTCACGTCCTGATGGCGCGCCTGATCGAGCGCTACGACCAGATCGGCAGCGCCTATGGCGATGACTTCGCGCCGTTGCCGCCCGCGCGCCGCGCCGATCTCTTGGCGCGCGCCGAGCGCGTCCAGCTGGCGCAGAACAACACGCAATGGCTGGATGTCGTCAGCCATTCGCGGCGCACAGGCAGCACCTCGCCCATCAGCGGCTTGATCGGCGAGGCAACTTACAGCGGCGATCTGGCGCCGTTCCGCGAATGGCTTTTGTGGGGAACTTATTTGCAGGTTGGCAAGAACACGGCGAAAGGCGACGGCTGGTACACCCTGCGCTGAAGCGCTGTAGAAAGGACGCGCTGCTATGGCAATCATCACCCAATTGATCGCCGACTCGTACGGCGTGCGCATCGGCAAGCACAGCGAGCGCCTGCGCCTGAGCAGAGGCAACGAGACTCTGCAAGAAGTCCCGCTCATCCATTTAGAGATGGTGCTGATCCTCAGCCTTGGCGTCAGCATTTCATCGGATGCTGTGACCGAATGTTGCGAGCGCGGCATTCCGATCTACTTTTTGCAAGGCAATGGCGATGTCTACGGCGCGCTCTACGCCGTCAACCTGATCGGCACTATTGAGACGCGCCGCGAGCAGCTGCTCGCCTACCATGACCGACGCGGCAAGTCCATCGCGCTCACCATCGGCATGGCGAAGATCAAAAGCCAGGCGAACACCCTGCGCTACTTGGGCAAAAATCACGCCAAAGGCGACCCTGAGCGCCATGCCGCCCTGAACGCCGCCGCGCAAGCCATTCTTCGATCCTCAGACGCGCTCAGCGCGCTGGAGCAGAGCGAAGGCACTGTGGACGACATCCGTCAGAGCGTCTTGACTGCCGAAGCCGCCGCCGCGCAGACCTACTGGGAAGCGGCGCGCTACCTTGTGCCGAGCGAATACAACTGGCTCAAGCGCGAAGGCCGCGGCGCCACCGATCCCGTCAATAGCTTGCTCAACTACGGCTACGGCATCCTGTATAGCCAGATCGAGCGCGCCATCATCATGGCAGGCCTCGATCCCTACGCAGGCTTCATCCACACCGACCGTCCCGGCAAGCCGTCGCTCGTCCTAGACCTGATCGAGGAATTCCGCGCCGCCGCCGTTGATCGCGTCGTCTTCGGCTTGGTCAGGCGTCACTTCAAAGTTGAGCAAGAGGAAAACGGTTTGCTCAGCCCGCACACGCGCCGCGCCTTCGCTGAGAAGGTGCTGGCGCACTTGGACTCCAAAGCGCGCTACCACGATGGCAAGCGCTACACCCTGCGCACCTTGATCCAGATGCAGGCGCGCCACTTGGCAGGCTTCCTGCGCGGCGATCAGGAGCGCTATCAGAGCTTCGAGACAGACTACCACTGAGGAGATGTATGATGCAGCGTGTTCTGTTGATCTACGATATCAGCGATGACCGCATTCGCCTGAAAGTGGCGGACGCCTGCTTGGACTACGGCTTGGCGCGCCTGCAGGAGAGCGCCTTCTTCGGACTGCTGACGCGCGAGCTGCAGGAGAAGCTGATGGCGCGCATCAAAAAGCTGCTGGGCGCTCAGGCAGGCAACGTCCAGCTCATCCCGATCTCCGCGCGCGCTTGGGCGAGCCGCATCGCGATTTGCAACGCGCCATCCTGAGCGCCTGCGCAGCCTGCCGCGCTCAGGCTTTCGCTCAGCAGGTGAGGTCGGCAGCAGCTGACCTCGCCTGCCGCCAAACTGCCTAAAAATACCTCGCGCTGAGGCGCTTGCGGAA
>DAOTWB010000253.1:0-8723 GCA_034436235.1 Anaerolineae bacterium | reverse complement strand
TTGCAAATCTGTATATGCTAGCGGTGCGGCTGCCTGAGATCAGCACAAGAGAAGTTTTGACGCTGAAGCCGCACTCAGACGGCAGCGCTTGCACAGAAGCGCTCAGCCCTGAGCAGATTGAAACGCTCACGCAAGTTCTGGAGCTGAGAGAAGCGGTTTTTGTCAAAGGTCTGGGCTGGGAGCTGCCTGAACTTCGAAAAGATGAGACAGGAAGCTATCCGCTGCAACATCTGGTGGACGAGAGAAGCATCGTAATTCTGAGAGACAGCGAGGGCAAAATTGTAGGCTCGTATTCGTTCAAAATTGCATCTGAAGAAAGTGTAGTATACAATCCCAGCACTGATGCCGTCAGATTCTGCAGTGACTACTTTGAAAAGCAAGACTTGTTGAGCTCAAAAGTTGCCTCAAAGGATGAATTATCAGAGGCTGTAGTTAGGCTGGGTCAGCTTTGGGGAATTGGCGTTGAGCAAATCAGAGGGAATCCTTTATTTATGGTGAGCAAAGCTAAAGATGCTGCCGTTTCAATCAGACACTTTGTTGTAAATGTTAGCTTTAGCGCTCGATCGCAAGTTCAAAGGCGTCTTCTAAGATTAGATGCTATACTTGCTACATTTACAGATATCGCTTTTCAATCTGTGGTCTCTAGAAAAAGATTTATTTTGATGCAAACACACGAACGGTTCCTTCGCCTGCTCCAACGAGCTTTCCCAAGCGGAGTTTATGTTTTAGCGAAGAGCGTGTTGAGAAATTTCAACAGTTCCAATGAGCCTTGTTTCATTGTTGTAGTAGATTTACGTGCATTGCTCGATTCATTGTCGGACAGACCGTACCTGTATTCTCTGTTCGGCATGAGATGTAAGCCGCTTTTGCTATCAAGCCTTGCATTCGAAGGCATTCCCTGACACCTGATCAGGGCGCTGAGCGCAATGCCGCGCTATAATGCAGCGCATGATGAGGTTCTCGAGTTCGCCCGTGCTGGCATTGGCGCTGCTGGCGAGCGCTTGCGGCAGCGCGCCGCGCGCCCTGTCCACGCCAACGCCCTTCGAAATCTTGATCGTGCCGCCCGCCCAGACCTTCGTGCCAACGCCGACGCCCAGCCTGACGCCAAGCATCACGCCGACGCTCAGCCCAACGCTCACGCCGACCCTGACGCCGATCCCGAGCGTCACGCCGACTCTTGCGCCTTCCCAGACGCCGCCTAGCGTCGCGTTGATCGGCGGCGTCATCGAGTCGCGCATTTGCGATACCTGTCAGCCGTACCTGCGCGAATCGCCCGGCACGGCGGGCAGGATTTTGGGCAGATTGGATCAGACGGTCACTTTTCAGGCGGTCGGGCGCAGCGCCGATGGCGCTTGGCTGCAGGTGAACCTGACGAACGACGCGCGCCGTCGCTCGGGCTGGGTCTTCCGCGAGCTGACGGCGCTGCGCGAGGCGGATGTCTCGATGTTGCCTGTGACGGGCGAGGCAGTGGATGCTACGCCTGCGCCGCTCAGCCTTGCCCGCAATAGCGGCGTGATCAGCGGCGTGAGCGCCACAGCGCGCCAAATTTTTGTGCGCGGTCAGGCGCTGGGCAACCGTGCGCACGTCTTCACGCGCGTAGGCGATAGCATCACCGCCTCGCCATATTTTCTGCCGCCGCTCAGCGCCTACGATCTAGGCGCCTATCAGAACGAATTGTGGGATACGCTGCGCTTCTACAGCGCCTTCGGCAGCGCGTCGTTGGCGGCGGGCAACGGCTGGGGCGCTGATCGCATCTTGCAGAATGGCTATAACGCGCCTGAGGTGTGCGGCAACGAGCCGCCGCTGGTCTGTGAGTATCGCATCCGCAAGCCTGCCGTCGCGCTGATCATGATCGGCACGAACGACTCGGGCGGCGTCGCGCCTGAGGTCTACGAGCGCAATCTGAGCCGCATTGTGGAAATTTCAATCGAGATGGGCGTGATTCCAGTTCTCAGCACCATTCCGCCGAAGCTGAACGACGCTTGGAACGGCGAGCGCGCTGTCCAGTGGAACGCGATCATCAAAAGTGTGGCGCGGCGCTATGACGTGCCGCTGATGGATTATTGGCTCGCCTTGCAGCGCGCGCCGAATTATGGCATCAGCGAGGACGGCATTCATCCTTCCGTGCCGCCGGATGGCAACGCGGCGCGCTTCACTGAGGAAAACTTGCGCTACGGTTACACGATCCGCAACTTGGTCGCTTTGCAAGCGCTGGACGCGCTGCGGCGCTACGTGCTGTACTGATGAAAAAACAGACTGCCTTGCCCAGAGCTTGGGAAGGCAGTCTGTTGTAGGCTCAGCGCGTGCGCTTAGAAGCGGTTGCGGCGCATGCCGTTGCGGTCGCCGCCGCGATCGCGGTCACGACCGCTGCTGCTGCCGCCGCGGCTGCCGCCGAAATCGTTGCGCTCAGTGCGCGGACGCGCTTCGTTGACGGTCAGCTTGCGGTTGCCCAGCATGTAGCCATCAAAGCGCTTGATCGCCTCGCGTCCGCCTTCTTCGGTCGCCATCTCGACGAAGCCGAAGCCGCGCGAGCGGCCGGTCTCACGATCCATGATAATTGCGACGTCCACAACTTCGCCCGCTCCCGCGAAAAGCGTACGAACATCCTCTGCTGTCGAATCGTAGGACAAATTGCCCACATACAACTTCTTAGCCATCTGGCTATCTCTCCTGACTGAACTGACAAAAAACGGACAAGCGATAGAGCTTTGAACGGACGAGCTTGACCAAACAGCGCAGCAGACTTCTGACGTGGGCAACTCGCTTGCGCGGGATCGCCTGACTCACGGGAAAACGCGGACGCTCTCGTTGCGGACTTGCTACTTTCACTCTCAAGCTCTATCAGCACGGATTATGACACACTTTTGCAGCCTTGTAAACAGGCAAAATTGACAAATTGACAAATGGGCGGCGCGCAACCTTGCGTATTTCGAACGGATGTACTATGATCAGAGCGGCAGGCGCGCCTGCTGTTGCGTTATAATCCACTGAGGTGACGAGCCGCGAGCGAGTTGAGGATTCGAGCATGTTCAAGCGCGTCGGCATTCTGGGGCATCCGTTGCGTCCTGCTACAGGCGAGCTGTGTGACGCTGTAGCGCAGCATCTGAGCGCGCGCCAAGTGGCGACGTGGTGCAACTCAACGTGGAACGCGGAGACAGTGCGCGCGCTGATCGCCGAATCCGACCTCGTGATCGCCATCGGCGGCGATGGCAGCATGTTGCGCGCAGCGCGCGTGTGCGCAGCGCACGATGTGCCTGTCTTCGGCATCAACGCCGGTCATCTCGGCTTCCTGACCGAAGCCAGCACTGCCGAATGGCAGAACGTGCTGGAGACGTTGCTGGGCGGACAGTTCTGGATCGAAGAGCGGATGATGATCCACGCCGAAGCCTGGCGCGGCGAGACGCTCATCGCGCAAGGCGAGGCGCTCAACGATGCCGTCATCAGCCGCGGCGCGGTCGCCAAGAGCGTGCTGCTGGACGCTTTCATTGACGGCGACTGGACGACGCAATACAACGCCGATGGTCTGATCATTGCCACGCCAACAGGCTCGACGGCATACGCGCTCGCCGTCGGCGGTCCGATCTTGCCGCCAACGCTCAAGAATATCCTAGTGGTGCCTGTGGCGCCGCACTTGACGCTTGACCGACCGATTGTGCTTGCCGAAGGCGCGACCATCGAAGTGGAAATTGCCGCGCGCACCAGCACTGATGTGACCTTGACGCTGGACGGCGAGAGCCTGTGCAGCCTTGTGCCGAACGATTGCGTGGTCGTCTCTGCCAGCGCGCACGTCAGCCGCTTTGTGCGCCTGCGCGAGCGCAATTATTTCTACCGTTCGTTGCTAGATCGCATGGAGCCGCGCCTTTCGCCGCGCCGTGAAGGCGTCTCGCCGCGCCGCTCTGCACTGGAGAGAAAGACATGACTCAAGCGCCGAATTACGCGCCTGTTGACGAGAGAACATTCTGCGCCGTGCATCCTGAGGTTGAGACGGCGCTGCGCTGCAATCGCTGCGGACGCTATATGTGTCCAAGATGCGCCGTGCGCACAGAAGTTGGCTATCGCTGCCGCGAGTGCGTCTACGAGCAGCAAGGCAAGTTCTACAAGGCGACGCAGCGCCAGCAGCTGATCGCCTTGGCGGTCGTCTTCGCGCTCAGCCTGATCGCAGGCTTCATCATTCCGCGTCTGTTCTTGCTCGGCGTGTTGTTCTTCTCGCTGCCAGCAGGCGTCGCCATCGGCGAGCTGGCATTCCGCGCCGCTGCGCGGCAGCGCGGACGTCGCGTGCCGCAGCTGGCTGTGCTAGCAGTCATCTTGGCAGCGCTGATCGCCAATCTCGGCACGATCAGCGAGACCTTTCGGATCATCGAAGTGCTGAATCGCTCGCCGCGCGGCGCTGATCCTGGCACAATTATCTTCCAACAATTTTTGCCGATCGGTATGTATGCAGCCTTATGTTCGTTAGCCGTCTACGGCAGATTGCGCTAGAGGTATGCCTTTATGCTGAGCGAGCTTCGCATCACAGATTTCGCGATCATCGATCGCCTTGAAGTGCAATTCGCGCCAGGCTTCAACGTGATCACAGGCGAGACCGGCGCAGGCAAGTCCATCATCATTGACGCGGTAGACCTTGTGCTAGGCGGACGCGCCGACTCGGACTTCATACGCGCAGGACGCGAGCGCGCTATGGTCGAGGCAGTTTTCAAGCTCTCGGGCGCGCTGCAAGCTGCGCTTTCGCCGCTGCTGAACGCTGAACACATCGAGCTGAACGGCGACGAGCTGACGCTGACGCGCGAATTGCGCGCCAATGGACGCAATATCTGCCGCATCAACGGCAGCGCGGTCAGTTTGCAATTCCATCGCGAGATCGCGGCGCGCTTGGTGGATATTCACGGACAAGGCGAGCATCTCAGCTTGCTGCGCACGCCTGAACATCTCTATCTGCTGGATCGCTACGCCAGTCTGGAAGTCTCGCGCGCGGCGCTCGCCGATCTTGCCGCGCAGCTCAGCGCGTTGCGCGCCGAGATCGAGCGCTTGCAGTCAGATGATGCAGCGCGCGCGCGCCGCGTGGATATGCTCAGCTATCAATTGGAAGAAATTCGCGCCGTCGCGCCGCGCCTTGATGAAGAGCAGACCTTGCGCGCCGAATCTGAGCGCTTGGCGAACGCTGAGCAGATCGCGGCGCTGAGCGCTGAGACCTTGCGCTTGTTGGATAGCGACGACGAGACGCCAAATGCGCTCAGCTTGCTCAACCAGATCGCGGCGCTGCTGCACAAGCTGGCGCGCTTCGATCCGCGCATGGCAGATCACGCCGTCAGCGCTGAGAACGCCGTCGCGCTGATCGAAGATATCGCGCGCGCGCTCAATCACTACACTGAGAACATCGAGCATAATCCGAATCGGCTTTACGAAGTGGAAGAGCGTCTGGAAGCGCTCAATCGGCTCAAGCGTAAGTATGGCGGCAGCCTTGAGGCAGTCCTAGCGCACGCCGCGCATTGCGAGCGCGAGCTGCAGAACATCACCAACAGCGAAGCGCGCCTTGCCGAGCTGCGCGCTCAGGAAGAGACGCTCTTGCGCATCATTGGCGAGCGCGCGGCGCAGATCAGCGCGGCGCGTCTGCAGGCTGCTCAGAAGCTGAGCCAAGCCGTGGTGCGCGAGCTGAGCGAACTGCGCATGGACGGCGCGCGCTTCGAAGTCGCGCTGCACCAAGAGGACGATCCTGACGGCTGCTTCGTCGGCGCGCGACGCCTGAAATTTGACGCGACAGGCATTGACGCGGTCGAATTCATGTTAGCCGCCAATCGCGGCGAGCCACTGCGACCTTTGGCGAAGGTCGTCAGCGGCGGCGAGACAGCGCGCATTATGTTGGCGCTCAAAACAGTGCTATCGCGCGCTGACCAAACGCCGACGCTCATCTTCGACGAGATCGACCAAGGCATTGGCGGCAGACTCGGCAGCGTAGTTGGTCACAAGTTGTGGAAGCTCTCAGATGGACACCAAGTGCTGTGCGTGACGCACTTAGCGCACATCGCAGGCTTCGCCGATCGGCATTTCAGAGTCAGCAAGCGCTACAGCGACGATCGCACGGTCGCCGTGATCGCTGAGCTGAACGAGCGCGCGCGCGTGGACGAGATCGCCGAGATGCTTGGCGCCGAGACGATCAGCGCGCGCCAGAGCGCACATGATATCTTGGTCGCCGCGCGTCACATTAAAGAAGGCAGAAGCGTGCAAGAGAGTTTATTATGACCATCAGCGCCATCCCTGTGCCGCAGCGCATTGACGTGCGCGCGCCTGACGGCAATTACGCGATCTACATCGGCGAGCGCGCGCTCAAGACGCTCAAGACGCTCTTAGCGCTGCACAACCTGCACGGCAAGCCGATCATCGTCACCAATCAGACTTTGGCGCCGCTCTATGGCGAGCCGTTGGCAGCCGCGCTGGACGCCGCGCTGATCAGCATCCCTGATGGCGAGCAATTCAAGACTTTGGAAACAGTGCGCACCGTCTACGATCAGCTTTTGGCGCTCGGCGTGGATCGGCGCGGCGTGCTGATCGCGCTCGGCGGCGGCGTCGTCGGCGATTTGGCAGGCTTCGTCGCCGCCACATACCTGCGCGGCATCGCTTTTGTGCAAGCGCCGACCAGCCTTTTGGCGATGGTCGATTCCAGCATCGGCGGCAAGGTCGGCGTGGATTTGCCGCAAGGCAAAAACCTGATCGGCGCCTTCAAGCAGCCGTTGTTCGTCGTCGTCGATCCGACGCTGCTGCCGACGCTGCCCGATATCGAGTGGATTTGCGGCGCGGCTGAGATCGTCAAGGCAGGCTTGCTGCGCGATGAATCGCTTTTGGATGCAGCGCACTATCGGCGCGAGAACGCCGCCTTCATCGAAGTCTTGCAGCGCGCCATTCAGATCAAAGTGGATTATGTGCAGCGCGATCCATATGAGCAGAACATCCGCGCTGAGCTGAACCTTGGGCATACCTTCGCACACGCCGTTGAGAAAGTGAGCGGCTACACTTGGCGGCACGGCGAAGCCGTCGGCTTCGGTCTTGTGGCAGCCGCGCGCCTTTCGTATGCGATTGGCGCCTGCGATGCCGAGCTGCCTGAGCGCGTTGAGCGTTTGATCGCCGCCATCGGCTTGCCCACGCGCTGCAGCTTTGAGCCGAGCGATGTATGCGCCGCCATGCGCACTGATAAAAAGCGACACGGCGATACCATGCGTTTCATCGTCTTGCGTGGCGTCGCGCAGCCCGAGATTCGCGATGACGTGCCTGCGCAAACCGTGCTGGACGTGCTGACGAGCCTGCGCAACGCCTAACCTTGAACGAAGTCGCTGAGAGTTAGTAATCGTAGCCGAAGAACAGCTCGTCGCTCGCCTCGCCGCTCAGCAGCACAGGCACGCCGCACTGCCGCGCCAAAGCCGCCACGTGCGCCACTTGGATGATGGCAGGCTGCCCGAGCGGCTCTTCCGCGCTGTAGACCAAGCGCGGCAGCAGCTCCGCCAAGCGCCCTTGCGCAATGCGAATCTCGTGATGTTGCGTGCCGAGCTGCTCAGCCAGCAGCGCCGCGTAGCGCGCATCCACGTTGAATTTCAGATCGTCTTTGCTGCCGGCAGGAAAATCGTAGCCGACCGTGAAAGTGTGCAGCTGCGCGCCTAAGTGGCGCGCCGCCAGCGCCGTCGTGATGCTCGAATCCAAGCCGCCGCTCAGGAAGACGCCCACTGGCACATCGCTGACCAAACAATTGGCGACCGCCTCTTCAAGCGCGCGGCGCACGCGCTGCACCGCCTCGGCGTATGGCATCGGCGCGCGATCGGCCCCCGCCATGCGCGCCTGCCAATAGCGCTCCTTGCGCACGCCCTGCGCCGTGACCACCAAATACTCGCCGGCGCCCAGCTTGTGGATATCCTCAAATGGCGTCAGCGGCGGCGGCGCGTAGCCCAGCGTCATGTAGCACAGCAGCGCCTGCCGATCCAGCTGGCGCGCCGCCTTTGGACTGCGCAGCAGCGCCTTCAGTTCAGAGGCGAAATAAAAATCGCCGCTCCACTGTGCGTAGTAGAGCGGCTTCTCGCCGAGTCGGTCGCGCGCCAGCAAGAGCTGCGCTCCGTCCCACACGGCGAAGGCGAACATGCCGCGCAGCCGCTCCAGCAGCTGAATGCGCCACTCCTCATAGCCGTGAACAAGCACTTCGGTATCCGTGCGCGTGGCAAAGCGATGCCCAAGCCGCTCCAGCTCGGCGCGCAACGCCTGATAATTATAAATCTCGCCGTTGAAGACGACGGCGACCGTGCGATCCTCGTTGAAGATCGCGCCCGACGGCGCGCTCAGATCGATGATCGCCAAGCGCGTTGCGCCAAAGGCGAGCCGCTCATCACAATACATGCCCTGACCGTCCGGTCCGCGATGCGTCAAATGCGCGCCCATCGCTTCCACAAGGGCGATATCGGCGCGCTCGCGCGAGAAGTGTCCGTAAATGCCGCACATAGAATGGCGATGCTTCCTTGTGTTTTGAAGCGCGTGAACCTGCTCCATTCTAGCACAGATCGGCGCTTTCAGCTCAGCTTTTTGGGCAAAGCGCGCTTGGGTCAGCCGCATCGAGATTTGCAACGCGCCATCCTGAGCGCCTGCGCAGCCTGCCGCGCTCAGGCTTTCGCTCAGCAGGTGAGGTCGGCAGCAGCTGACCTCGCCTGCCGCCAAACTGCCTAAAAATACCTCGCGCTGAGGCGCTTGCGGAA
>DAOTWB010000252.1:0-45334 GCA_034436235.1 Anaerolineae bacterium | reverse complement strand
CTGCACGGCGTGAAGGTGAGCGTGCAGCCGAGCTGCTCAGCATCGGTGAAATATGGCTCCAAAGCGCGCGCGATCACTTTGTTCAGGTCGGTGCGGCTGAGCGTGAACGTCGTCAAGCCGTCCAAGCGCGCCATGTCGAACATGCCTTCCACAATACGCGCCAGACGGCGCGCCGTCAGACGCAGGTCTTGCGCGCGTTCCATCAGCTGCTGCAAAGTGCGCTCCAGCGATTGCGCATCGTTCTGCGTTAGCTGCGCGCTCATCTTCTGACCGAGCTTCTCGAAGACGTAAGCGTTCGTGTTCAAGGTAGCGATCGGCGTGCGCAGATCGTGCGATGTATCGCTGATGAACTGCTCCAGCAGCCTGATTTTTTCGCGCTCAACGGCAAGCTCCAGCGCTTGTTGCTGCGCCTTTTGGCGCTCAGTGATATCGCGGATGACCGATTGGCGCGCGCGCTTGCCGCCGTAGAGAATGGCAGAGCCGATGACTTCCACAGTGCGCGCAGTGCCATCCAAGCGCAGAATGCGCTGCTCAACAGGACGATCGTCGCGCGGACGCAGCAGGCTCTCAGAGACGTCGCGCCGAAAAGCAGGATCGATGAAGGCGATAGCAGCCTTGCCGAGCAGCTCATCAGCGTTTTGCGCGCCGAAGAGCGTTATGGCGGCAGGATTGACGAAGACGAATCTGCCTTCCGCGACGACCACGATCGCATCTGGGCAGACTTCTACCAAGCTGCGGTAGCGCGCTTCGCTCTCGCTCAGGCTGCGCTGCCGATCTGCCTCAAGCGCGTCGCGATAGTAGATCATCAAGAGCGTCGCCAAGCCGACTGTCACGATGAACAGCATGATGTTCAGAAGCGTCAGGCGCGCTTCAGGCTGCGCGATGAGCATGATGGCGAAGCCGCCGATGATCAAGCTATATGAGAGAAAAGCGTAGGGAAAGCTCACCAAGACCGTGCTGAGCAAGATCGGCACGATCAAGTAGATCAGGAAGAAAAATCGCTCAGGCTCTGTGGCGAGCAGGACTGCCATGATTGTGTTGAACGCGAAGGCGCTCAGCATCAGCGTCGCTGCCCAGTTGTACTTCCCTGCGCGATTGAGCGCGTAGACTACAGCGAAAAGTGCGCTGCACAAGAGCAGCATCGCTGTGTAATGCTCGCCAAACGGACGCGGCGCCTGTGGCATTGGCAAAATGACTGACGCGAGCGCGGCGAAGATCACGAACAGCGCAGCACCTGCCAAGAATTCGCCTTGCCGTTTGCGTTGCGTCTCTGAATACGGCACGTGCGTCAGCCACAGCCACAGGCGTCGCGCGCCGCAGCGCAGGTCGTCAAAGACTTTGAACAGTCTCCGCTGGCTCAGGTTGCCCATCGGCACGTCTGCAAGCTCCTTACCTCGCACAAAGTGACGCTCATATTAAGTCTAATTGCTATCATACCCTGCGCTAATCTCAAAATGGTATGAGAAACCTGCTGAAGCTGCCCAAAAAGCGCTATGATAGAGCGCTGCTTGTGAAACTAGCCAATGCTTTGTGAGTGATGACCATGAAATTTCAAGGCTGTTTGCGCTTCTTCGGACGCGCGCTGCTGTTAGTGATCCTGCTGAGCAGCTCCACGTGGCTGCTGAGCAGCGCGCTCGCCAATTTCCGCGAATGGCAGGCGCGCCTTGAGCGCCGCGCACTGATCGAGCAGCACAGCACGCTCTTCCCTGCCACAGGCACTGCGCTGCAGCAAAATCGGTTGAGCGTGCCGACGCCGACGCCGCTCGCCATGCCGCTGAACGTGCGCTTTGCGCCTGAGCAGGCTGCGCACGGCATCTTCGCGCCGCCGCTTCTGCCCACCAACACGCGCCGTCCCACGCGCACGCCCGATCCGAGCGCTTTCACGCCGACGCCTGAGCCAACGCCGACTCTGCCGCCTGCCACCAGCACCTTGCCGCGCGTGCCTTTCCGCGAGATTTGTACTGAGAAGCCGCAGGTGACCGCTGTGCCGCCGCGCGCGCCGCGCCTGCGCTCTGAGGACGATATCCTGAACATCCTTCTGCTCGGCACGGATGAAGACCTGCAGCCGAACGAGCCTTCCGTGCGCACAGACACCATGCTGATCGTCTCGGTCAACCGCACTGCAGGCAGCGTCGCCATGCTCAGCCTGCCGCGCGACCTGTACGTCTGTGTTCCGCAGCTCGGTATGCAGCGCATCAACGTCGCCTACGGCTGGGGCGAATCAGTCGGCTGGTCGCCTAATGGCGGCTTCGGTCTGCTCCAAGAGACCATTCTCTACAACTTCGGCATTCCGATCCACTTCTACGCGAAGGTCAGTTTCAACGGCTTCAAGGCGATCATTGACACGCTCGGCGGCGTCAATGTGGCAGTGGATTGCCCAATGATCGATCAATTGCGCTTCACAGGTCAGTACGACCTGCAAGGCACGCCTGTCTACGCGCCGTACACGCTTGATGTCGGCTATTATCGCATGGACGGCTCGCTCGCGCTCTGGTATGCGCGCGTGCGCCAACGCCTGAGCGACTTCGACCGCAATCGCCGCCAACAGCAGCTTTTGCGCGCCATCTGGCGCGAGGCGCTATCGCAAGGCATCTTGCAGCGAGCGCCAGAGTTGTGGAGCCAAGCGAGTCAGGTTGTGCAGACCAATTTGCAGCTGCAGGACGTGATCGGCTTGCTGCCCATCGCGCTGAACCTAGCGCCTGAGAACATCAGCAGCTTCCAGCTGATCAAAGGGCGCGAGACGGACGCCTGGCGCACGCCTTACGGCGAAGATGTGCAAATTCCGACCGAGAGCATGTTCGAGACCTTACGCCAGTTTTACACGCCGCCTACGCGCAATCGCTTGGTGCGCGATGTAGGCAGCGTCGAGGTGATCAACGGCTCGTCCAAGCCGAACTACGATCTGGTGGCGGTCGATCTGCTCAGCTGGGAAGGCATCCGCGCCGTCGCGCGCGGTCAGGGCGAAGCCGCCGCCCAGACCGTCATCTACGATTACACAGGCGCTGCCTCGCCACAGATTTTGCAGGTGCTGCGCCGCGCGCTCAACATCCGCGCCGATCGGATCATCAGCCAGCCCGATCCGAACCGCACAGTGGACTTTCGTATCGTGCTGGGCGCCGATTACGTCTCGTGTAGCGCGCCCGGCTTCGGCACGCGCGTCAACTAGCCGTGTGAGGTGAACCGTCATGTTCGATGATGTGATTGTTGATTGGCTGAGCGACGATGAAGACCCTGAGACGTCTTTCGCTGAATGGTGGGCGAGATTCCACGTCGGCAACGACGGAAGTGCGAACGACAGTCCGTTCCCTGAAGATTGGCGAGATGATCCGCCTGACGAAGAGAATGTTGACCACGACTAGCGCGTCGGCAGTTGTGCCAGCTCGCGCGCGAAGGCGTTGTGTTGACGTAAGACTTTCGGCAGGTCAATTGTGGTGAGCTGCCCTTCGCGCACCACCACGCGACCGTCAATCACGCTGTAGGCGACTTGTGGCGGCGCACAAAAGACCAGCGCCGCCGCAGGATCGCTCCACGCGCCCGCAAAAGCGACCTGATTCAAGTCCACTGCGATGAAATCCGCCGCCATGCCGACCGCTAACGCGCCGATGTCATCCCTGCCCAAGACTGCCGCGCCGCCGCGCGTGGCTAACTCCAGCGCCTCGCGTCCGCTCATGGCGGCTGGATCGCCGCCCGCGCGCTGTAAGAGCATCGCCATGCGCGCTTCCGCCAACATATGTCCCGCGTCGTTCGAAGCCGAGCCGTCCACGCCTAAGCCGACGCGCACGCCTGCCCTGCGCATGGCGCGAATTGGCGCGATGCCGCTCGCCAAGCGCAGGTTGGAGCTGGGACAATGCGCCACGCCTGTGCCGCTCTGCGCAAATTTGCCGATGCCGTCCGCGTCCAGCTTCACGCAGTGCGCGTGCCAAACGTCCGCGCCAAGCCACGCTACCGACTCGGCGTACGCCGCTGGACTCAAGCCGAATTGCTCAAGGCTGTAAGCGACGTCGTTGTCGTTTTCGGCAAGGTGTGTGTGCAAATGAACGCCATAGGCGCGCGCCAAGCGCGCCGATTCGCGCATCAGGTCTTGTGAGACCGTGAACGGCGAGCAAGGCGCCACCACAATGCGCAGCATCGCGCCGCGCCGCGCGTCATGATAGGTCTCGATCAGGCGTTGCGTATCGCGCAGGATGGACGTTTCATCTTCTACCAGACGGTCGGGCGGCAAGCCGCCTTGACTCTCGCCAAGGCTCATGCTGCCGCGCGCGGCGTGAAAACGCATCCCGATCTCCTGCGCGGCGCGGATCGAGTCGTCAAGGCGGCAATCGTTCGGATACAAATACAGATGGTCGCTGCTGGTTGTGCAACCTGAGAGGATGAGTTCTGCCATGGCGGTCAAGGTTGAGCTGTAGATCATCTCAGCGCGCAGATGCATCCATATGCCGTAATGCGCGCGCAGCCAACCAAACAGCTCGCGATCCTGACCATGCGGCGTGACGCGCGTCAGGCTTTGGAACATATGGTGGTGCGTGTTGACCAAGCCGGGCAACACGACGTGATCGCGCAAGATGAGCGTCTCATCAGGCGTCTCGCGGAGCGCGGCGCGCACGTCTGCCGTCGTGCCGATCAGCTCGATGAAGCCGTCGCGGACGAAGAGCGCGCCGTCGCTGATCTCGCGGCGCTGATCGTCAAAGGTGAGCAACGTATGCGCATGTTCAGCCAGCAGCGTTGGCACGCTCATATCCTTCGTTGATAGATCGGGCGACCTTCGGCGAAGGTCATTTGCACGTGCAGGGTTGAGTCGAGCAAGACCAAGTCAGCATCGTAGCCGACGCGCAAACTGCCTTTGCGATGCGCCAGACCGAGCTGCCGCGCCGCGTTGGCGCTGAAAATCGGCATCAGCGCTTCCACGCTGAGCGCAGTTGCCGCTTGCAAGTTGCGCAGCGCAGCGTCCATCGTCAGCAAACTGCCTGCCAGCGTGCCGTCGCTGAGCGTCGCCTTGCCGTCGCGCACGTAGACCGTCTGTCCGCCCAGCTCAGATTGTCCGTCGCGCATGCCTGCGGCGCGGATTGCATCAGTGATGGCGACGACGCCTCGCGCGCCTTTGGCGCGCACCAAGAGCGCCATGACGGCAGGATGCACATGATGATTATCGGCGATCAGCTCGCAGGTGAGCAAATCGCAGGTCAGCGCCGCGCCGACCGTGCCGGGCGCGCGATGATGCAAGCCTGTCATCGCGTTGAAGGTGTGCGTCGTCTGGCGCGCGCCATGCCGAACGGCTTCGAGCGCTTGCTCGTAACTGGCTTGTGTGTGTCCAATGCTGACCAAGATGCCGCGCTCGGCGCAGGCTGCCATGAACGCGACGTTCGCCTCGAATTCAGGCGCGACGGTCACTTGGCGGATGACGTTCAAAGCGAGCCATTCGGCGTATTCATCGTGCGCAGCCGAGCGCACATGCTCAGCAGGCTGCGCGCCTTTCGCCTTCACATTGATGTATGGACCTTCCAAATGCGCGCCGAGCAGCGTAGCGCCGTCAGGTTGCGCGCCAAGGCACTCGGCGATGTTGCGCAAGGCGGCAGTGATCGCTTCACGGCTGGCGGTCATGGTTGTGGCGAGGAAATTCGCCACGCCGTGCGCCGCGAAGAAGCGCGCCATGCCGCGCAATGCCTCAGGCGTCGCGTCCATCGTGTCAAAGCCGTCGCCGCCGTGGACGTGCAGGTCTATGAAGGCGGGCGCTAAATAGCCGCCTGCGCCGTCAATGCGCTGTGCATCGGGCAGCTCAGGCGGCGCACCCGTGCCGATCTGCGCGATGCGCGCGCCATCGGTCAGCAGCCAATCGGCGCTGCCATCGGGCGCGATGACATGCACATTCTCAAATAGGTATCGCATGGCTACTCTGAGAGGCGCGGCAACGTCACATAGGCGAAGTGCAGATGTTCGAGTTCCTTCGGCGGCGTCACCAGCGGCTTCTGCCAATAGACGGGACGGATGTAGCCTGAGCCATCGGCAGGGCTGCGCTGCCGCGCCACTGCCAACGCGTGTTGCCATTCTTGGCGGCAAAACTCAGAGCGCGCCGCGTTCTCTGACCAGAAGAGCTGGAAGATCGTGGCGCGCTCAATGAAGTCTTTCAGGCGCGCGTTCCAGCGCTCGCCGCTGCGCAGCTCGTCAATGTCCATCAACACCTTATAGCCGAGCGCGCGATAGGCATTGCGGCAGGCTTCCACAACGTCCGAGTCGCGATGGCTATAGCTGACGAAAATCTCTTCAGCGCGGTAAGGCGCCGTCGTGATCGGCTCATTTTCGAACGGATTGGACGCATAAGCGCGCTCAGCCGCTTCGAAGAGGATGCCGCCGCGCAGTTCGGCGATCACCAGCGGATCGGCGCTCACTGTGATGGTCAGGTTTGCCGCTTGATCGCGCAGCACCGCAGCCGCTTTGAAGCGGAATTCCAAGCGATGCACATCTTCCCACCACGCGATGGTGATGGACTCAGGATTGAACAGCACGCCTTGCGCAGACGGCGTGAAGGTCAGGCGCGTGCCGCGCGCTAAGGCTGCCGCTTGCGCAGCAGCGACCTGACGCGGCGCGTCGCCTAGCTCAGGCGCGAAGCGCTTGGCATCAGCGCGAATCTGATCGCTCAGCGCAGGCGTGTGTGTGTATACCAACAGCGAGTGCCAACGCTCGACGACGGCGTAGCGCGGCAGAAACGCTGTGAAGCGCGCCTCAGCGATTGACGGCAGCTCAGCAGGCGCTTCAGAGACGGCTAGGCGCGGCTCGACAGGCGGCGCTTGAACGGCTTCTGGCGCAGACGGACGCGGCTGAGTCGGCAGAGAACGCACAGGCGGCTCGGCTGATTTGATGCCGCCGCGCGTCGTTCCGCGCGTCTCTTGTTCATCGGGCAGGCTCATGCTGCGCCGCGCGCTTTGCGGCAAGCGCGCATACAAGCGCTTCACCAGTTGAAGGACGACGAAATCATAATCATTGCTGCCGACCGTGAATTCAATCGCATCGCTCGGCAGCGCGCGCTGAGGCAGCTCAGCCGCGTTTATGGCAATCACGGCGAGGTAATCGTCAGGCAGCGACTGTTCAGCTGTCTGCAGCAGCACTTCGAAGCCGAGCGCGCGCAGCCTTCGCTCAAGGCGCTCAGCTGTTTCGCGCCGTGTGGCTTTGTAGACGATGACGACGTGCAACATGCCGTCTCTCCGCGCTATTCAGGGTCGCTTGGCGGCACAGGACGAGGGAATTGGCTGGTGCGGTCGAGCGAATTATCGGGCGGCGGCTGCAGAATTTCGCGCGGCACGCGGCTGGTCGTCTCAGCGTCGGGCGGCGGCGCTGACGGATTGAGCGGCATGGCGACCTTCGCGGTAGGCGGCGCATCGGGCTGTACTGTGATCACGCGCGGAATCTGACCTGTGTCTGAGACAGATTTCGTCTCGTGGCGCAGATCGGTCAGAAAGTAGCGCGGAGGCCACAAGTCGCTCAGGTCTGTGCCTTTCAGCTGCCGCTGACTCAGCGCGCTGCGCACGGCTTGGACTGCGAAGAACGCCGCCAGCGCAAAGGATACGATCAAGATGAGCGTTGAAGCGTCCATACATGCACGCCTTTCCTAGAACCAAACATCCTGAGCTAAAAACGCGCCGCTAACCAATATAAACCTTGCCGCACTTCGCGATACGGCGTCAGATCAGGCTCTAGCGTGCGCAACACCGCCTCTTGGATCAAAAAATTGCCCGCCGCCAAAAAGTTATGGCGCATTTCAGGATCGATACGCAGCTCGGCAGGCAGCTGGCAGGAACGTTCGTAGCCCAGCGCGGCGATCTGGAAAGGCGCCACGCTGTAAATGCTGAGCGCGATGTCGTAGAAGACTTCATCGAGCGCTTCGAGCTGCGGATGCTCGCGCCGCATCAACATGCCGCCAGAAATGCCTTTGAACATGCCGATTGGCACCAAAATTGAGAGACATTCGAAGATCGAGCGCGTCGCCTGCACATCGCAACCGACCGCTTGTCCGTTCACGGCAAGCTGACCATGCTGCTTGACGGCAGCCGTCGGCGGCGGCACTTGGATCGGCACTTTCTCGGCAGGGACGCCATTCGGCACATAGCGCGCTGCCAGCGGTCCGTTCAGCAGCACGTGATTCCAGAGCGCGTTCAGCGCGTCTTGCCACTGCTTATCGCGCAGCGTCTCGAAGCTCAGGTTCAGCTCATAGTGACCGCCTTCCCAGTACAAGGCAGGCTCGGCGTGGCGTGAGAGTTCAAGCATAGCGTGCGATTTCCCTGTAGCGCAGCCTTCAGCTTAAAGCATTTTTATTGTAACGTAGAAAACTGAGCTTTGCCTAACAAAAGTTGGCGCGCTTGGCAAGAAACTGCCACAATACATTTGCATAAATGGTTCAGAGAGGTACTTCCATGCGGCGTTTTCTGTTCTCAGCGTTAGCAGCGATGGCGATCCTCACCTTGATCAGCTTAGCGGCGCCGATCTTCGCGCAAGGCGATCCAACGGCGACGCCTGCCGCGCAGCGCACCTACGCCGATCTCAAACAAGTGACCACTGTGGCAGGCTTCCCAGTGCTAGGCAATCCCGAAGCAGCCTTGATCATCGCTGAATTCTCCAATTTTTCCTGTCCTGGCTGCGCCTTGTACCGTCCAACTGTCAAGCAGATCATCGAGGCGCACGTGCGCACAGGCAAAGCGCGCTTCATGTTCTTGCCGATGGTCTTCGGCTTAGGCGACGATCCATCCTTCCTTGCGGCGCAGGCTGCGCTGTGCGCAGGACGCCAAAATGCCTTCTGGGAAATGCACGACGCGCTCTTCGATCAGCACAATGCGCAAGGCGGACAGAGTTTCAATCCGACCACGCTGCGCGCCGCCGCTGAGAAGCTCGCCCTTGACGCCGATCAGCTCATCGCCTGTGTTGAGACAGGCGAGACGACTGAGGTCATTTTGAGCGCGGCGCGCTTCGCTGAGCAGACGGGCATCCGCTTCACGCCAACTCTGATGTGGTCTATTGACGACGGACGCACGCTGCAATGGTTCGCGCAAGCCGATGGTACGCGCTATGAGAGCGGCGTGCCATTTGAAGATGTGGACGCGCTTGTGGCGCGCGCCGTCAGCGGCGAGCTGGCTGCCGCGATCCGAGCCACAGGCACTGCCATCGCGCAAATCACGCCAACCGCCGTGCCAACCAAGAGCGATCCTTTCGCCAATCTGACCTTTGAGCAATGGCGCAGCAACGACGGCTTGTTATCGCTTGAGTTTCCGCGCGGCTGGCGCGCTCAGGTGAATGTGCAATCGGTCAGCCCGATCTCATATATCTTCACGCCTGCCGATGACGAATCGCTCGGCGTCGGCGTGCTGATCACGCCAACGAAAGACTTGGGCATCCCTGACCTTGCGCCGAACACCACGCCTGCCGAACTGGCGCAGCTGGTCTTCGGCAGCCAGCAAGGCGCGCAAATCCGCGAAGTGGCGGCAGGTCGCAACGGCGAGTATCGCGGCGTCGGCATTCGCCAGACTCAAGAGGATGTCAATCCGCGCACAGGACAACGCTTGACGATTGAGCGCGACATCTGGATTTTAGCGCTCGATCCTGTCACGCTGATCGTGATGCAAGGCGTCAGCGCCCGCGAGTTCTGGGAGAACACGCAAAAGGTCTTTGAGCAGGCGACCAGAACCATCGCAGTGGAACGCGAAGGCGCGTTGTTGGCGCTCGACCGCGTCTTCAATCCAACGCCAACTTTCACGCCGACCTTCAACGCGACCGCCGACTTCATAGACCGCGCGACGGCGACTGCGCTGCAATTCGCGCCGTTCCGCAGCGCCGATGGCGCCATCAGCTTCGATGCGCCGCAGACATGGCGCGTGGAGCCGAACTTCAACTCTAGCCCTGTCGCTTATAACCTGCTGCCGCCTGACCAGCCGCTCAACAATGTCATCAGCTTGAGCGTGCGCACGGTCAGCTCGCTGGGCGTGCCGAGCGCAGGCGAGAACGCGGACGCGCTGGCGCTGATGCGCGAAGTCTTCGGGCGCGATCCGAAGTACACGATTGAGCCTGTGACGGCGAATGCGCTCAAAGGCGCAGGCGTGGTGCAGTACGAGTCGGTGGCGGATCGCGTCAGCGGCGGCTATATTGACCTTGAACGGCGCATCTGGCTGCTGGATGTGGCGCCTGGCTATGTGCTGCTCATCCAAGCCGTCAGCGCGCCTGCGCAGCGCGCGCAAGTCACTGCCGTCTTCGAGCGCCTGACGCAAACGCTCGTCCTAGACGCCGCGCTCAGCGTGGCAGCCATTGAAGCGCGCCTGAACGCGCCGCCGACTACGCCGACGCGCGTGCCGACTGTGGCAGGCTTCGCGCCTGTCTCCATTGGCGAAGGCGCTTGCGTTGGCGTGAAAGACCCTGAGAACGCTGACGTGCCTGCCGATGGCAAAGGCAAGCAATACAGCGCGCCTGAGCAGGTCATCAATCCTGCGCACACCTATTGCGCCATCTTGACGACCGCTAAAGGACGGATCGTGGTGCAGTTGTATCCGCAGGTCGCGCCGCAGCACGTCAATTCCTTCGTCTTCTTGGCGCAACGCGGCTTCTACGACGGCACAACCTTCCATCGCGTGATCCCTGGCTTCGTGGCGCAAGGCGGCGATCCGACAGGCACTGGCACTGGCGGCGCAGGCTACACCTTGCCGCTCGAAATCTATCCCGCTCTGAAGTACGACCGAGTCGGCGTGCTAGGCATGGCTCGCGCCAGCGCGCCGAACTCTGCCAGCAGCCAGTTCTTCATCACGTACGCGCCGCTGCCATCGCTCGATCCGAGCGCGCGGAATGCAGGCTACACCATCTTCGGACAAGTGGTGGAAGGCATGGATATCGTCGAGCAGATCGCGCCGCGCGATCCGAGCAGCGCCACAGGCGACGGCGACCTGCTGATCTCTGTGCGGATTGTCGATCTCGGCGTCCGCTAAGCACACTACGCTGCGCTGTGGCGACCGAATGGTCGTCACAGCGCAGTTCATAGCGCTATATAGCGTTATCCTCGTGATAAATGCCGAACTCAGCGCGGAAGACGTCCATGATCTCCTGTAAAGTTGCGTAGCTGCGCGCCGCCTCTAGGATGAACGGCATCAGGTTCTGTGTGCTGCGCGCCGCTTCGCGCAGCGCTGCCAACGCGCTGCCCACGCGCTCGTTATCGCGCTCAAGGCGCAAGGTTTGCAAGCGCGCCACTTGCCGATCGTAGCCGTGCGGATCCATCTCAAGGATCGGAATCTCGACCTTGGCAGTCGGATCGGCGTATTGGTTCACGCCGACGATGATCTGCTCGCCGCGCTCGACTTGCTGCTGGAAGGCGAAAGCAGCATCTGCGATCTCTTGCTGGAAGAAGCCGCGCCGAATGGCAGGCAACACGCCGCCCAGCTCTTCGATGCGGCGGAAATAAGCGTAGACCGCTGCCTCAGTCTCGTCGGTCAGCTTTTCGAGGAAGTAGCTGCCGCCGAGCGGATCGACCGTGTTGACCACGCCGCTCTCGTGCGCGATGATCTGCTGCGTGCGCAGCGCGATGGTCACAGCTTTCTCGCTTGGCAACGCTAAGGCTTCATCCATGCTGTTGGTGTGCAAGGATTGCGCGCCGCCTAGCACAGCCGCCAAAGCCTGAATCGCCACGCGGATGATGTTGATCTCAGGCTGTTGCGCGGTCAGGCTCACGCCGGCAGTCTGGCAATGGAAGCGCATCAGCCATGAGCGCGGATCCTTGGCGCCGAAGGTCTCGCGCATCTCGCGCGCCCAGATGCGCCGCGCCGCGCGCAACTTGGCGATCTCCTCGAAGAAATCGTTATGCACGTTGAAGAAAAACGAGAGGCGCGGCGCGAATTCATCAATGTGCAAGCCGCGCGCAAGCGCCCAGCGGACGTACTCCAAGCCGTCGGCGAGCGTGAAGGCAAGCTCTTGGACGGCAGTGCTGCCCGCCTCGCGGATGTGATAGCCGCTGATGCTGATCGTGTTCCAGTGCGGCATGTGGCGCGTGCCGAACTCGATGGTATCCGTCACAAGGCGCATGGACGGCTCAGGCGGAAAAATGTATTCCTTCTGCGCCGTGTATTCCTTCAAAATGTCGTTTTGAAGCGTGCCGCGCAAGTTTTCCATCGGCACGCCTTGCTTCTCTGCCGCTGCGATGTAAAACGCCCAGATCACCGCTGCAGGACTGTTGATCGTCATGCTAGTGGTCACTTCGCCCAGCGGAATGCCGTCGAAGAGAATTTCCATATCGCGCAGCGAGCTGACCGCCACGCCGCACTTGCCGAACTCGCCAAGCGCCTCAGGCGCGTCAGTATCGTAGCCCATCAATGTAGGCAGATCGAAGGCGACCGATAAGCCCATGTTGCCTTGTGAGAGCAGATACTTGAAGCGCGCGTTGGTCTCTTCAGCCGTGCCAAAGCCTGCGAACATGCGCATTGTCCACAGCTTGCCGCGATGCCCTGTGGCGTGAATGCCGCGCGTGAACGGATACTCGCCCGGGAAGCCGAGATCGGTCATGTAATCGAAGTCGGGCAGGTCGAGCGGCGTGTACAGGCGCGCGATCGGCTTGCCCGACGTCGTGATGTACTCAGAACGACGCTCAGGCATCTTCGCCAGCGTCTTGTGCAAGGTCGTCTCTTCCCAGCGGTCGCGCTCAGCGGCGAGTTCTTCTAACTTCTTGGCGTCAAACATCGAGCAAAGCTCCTCAAAACTAACAAGCGTTCATTATGTGCTGGCTTCAATTGTAGCACACAGCGCGCTCTGTCACTCCACGTTGCCCGAAGGCGGACGCTGCTCAGGCGGCACGTAAGCGATCACGCGCAACGGCACAGCCTCAGATTCTTGCTGAGAGCCGTCAATCAGCCGCGCCCGCGCGATGATCGCGAACTCGCCCACTCGCAATTGCCACCACGCCCAATATGGCTCCGTCGTCGCTGTCGCGATCAACGTCTCCTGACCGTCGCTATCGCGCAGCCAATACGAGACCTCTTGCGTGCCGCTCGGCACAGCGGCTGAGAGCCTGACGCGCTGTGCATCGAACGGAATGACAGGCGTCAGCTGGAAGATGGTGTGCGGATCAGGCGTGAGCAGGCGCACTGCCGCGACCTGACGCGAGACTTCGCTCAGCGGCACAGGCGGCGGCTGGATGCCTTTGCGCGCCGCCCAAGCGCGCGCTTCTTGCGGCAAGACGAGGTAGACGCGCTCCCGCCTGAAGGACGGCGGCGTGTTCTCATCAGCCAATAAGCCTGTGCGCACGTCTATCGTGAACATCTGGTACAGATCGTCGTACTCGGTCGGAACAGTGCCGCGAATGAACCATTCCACGCGCCGCTGCGGACAGTACGGCGTTGGCAGCAAGCCTGAGAGCGCGCAAACTTCCGCCTGCACCAAGCCATCAGGTCGCTCAAAAGGCAGTTCAGGCTTATCTTTCAGCACCTCGCGCATGAATTCGTTCCAAATTGGACCGGCGCCGCTGACGCCGCTCACGTTGACCATCGGCTGATTGTTCGGATTGCCGACCCAGACGCCTGCCACCAATTGAGGCGTGTAGCCGACCGTCCAATTATCGCGGAAGTCGGTTGTTGTGCCTGTTTTCACAGCGGCAGGGCGACCAATGCCGAGCGGACTGCGCACGCCGAAAGATGGCATACGCGCCTCAGGATCGCTCAGGATGTCTGTGATCAGCCACGCCACGCGCTCGTCTATGACAGGCTCGGCAGGCGGCGGCTGCTGCCATTCGTAGAGCAGCTCGCCATCGGCTGTCTCAACGCGCAACAGCAAGCTGGTCGCAACTGGTCTGCCGTGATTGGCGAGCGCGGCATAGGCGGCGACCAGCTCGGTCAGGCGCACGTCGCCGCCGCCGAGCGCGATGGACAGATCGTAGCGCTCAGGATCGTTCAGCGTGGTGACGCCGAGCTGAGTCAGCAGGTTGATCAGCGCGCTCACGCCAACTTCTTCAAGCGCCACGACCGCCGGTATGTTGTAGGAAGACGCCAGTGCCTCGCGCACGGAGACCGGTCCGTGTTCCACCAAGCCGTAATTGTGCGGCGTGTAGCTCTCGCCGCGCCGCGTGACAAACGGCGTGGTCACGTCCAGCACCATCGTGGCAGGCGACCAAGGCTCAGCGCGATTTGGATCGAAGGTCAGGGCATATACGAACGGCTTGAGCGTCGAGCCAGGCTGTCGCGGCACAACTGCCATGTTGATCGCGCCGTCAATCTCGGCGTTGAAGAAGTCCACGCTGCCGAGCATGACCAGCACTTGTCCTGTGTGCGGATCGAGCGCGACTAAGGCGGCGCCTGCCGCTTGGCTGGACGGCTTATTGTCTCGATCAGTATTCAGCGCGGCGAGATGGCGCTTGGCGACCTGCTCAGCGACGCGCTGCCAATCCAGATCGAGCGTGGTGATCACGCGCAAGCCGCCTTCATACAAGCGCGTCGGAAAGTCGCGCTCCAATTGCCGCCAGACTTCCTGCACAAAATGCGGAGCGTTCATGGTGAACTTGCCTGAGCCATACTGCAGCGGCTCGGCATAGGCGAGATCAGCGGCGGCGCGCGTGATGTAGCCTGCCTCGACCATCAGATTAAGCACAGTGCGCTGACGCGCCTTCGCCGCTTGCGGATTGCGCAATGGATCGTGCAAAGCAGGCGATTGCGGCAAGCCTGCTAGAAGCGCCGACTCGGCGAGCGTCAGCTGACCGACATCTTTGCCAAAGTAGACTTCTGCTGCACTCTGCACGCCATACGCGAGATTGCCGTAATAGGTCTGATTGAGATAGAGCGCCAAAATATCATCTTTGCTATAGCGCGCCGCAAGCTGCACAGCTAGCACCATCTCGCGCAGTTTGCGGCGCAGGCTGCGCTCAGCGCGCTGTTGCGGATCGAGCAGCAGGTTGCGCACCTCTTGCTGCGTGATCGTGCTGCCGCCGACGCGCACCTCGCCGCCCTGCAAGTTGATCCAAACTGCGCGCAAGATGCCGCCGAGATCGATGCCGATGCTCTGATAGAAATAGCGGTCTTCTGTGGCGATGGTCGCTTGGATGAGCGCCTCTGGAATCTTTTCGAGCGGCACGACGCGATTCCTGCCGCCGTGTGGATCGATCACTTCATAGAGCAAGCGACCGTGTCGGTCGTAGATGCGCGTGGAAGGCAACGCCAGGCCTGCTTGCAAGTCATCCAGCGACGGCAGATCGGCGAAGAGCCACCAGCACAGCGCGCCGAAGGCGACGCTGAGCAAGCCGAAGACGATGATCGCGATCTTCTGCCAACGGCGGCGATTTTTCCAGAATTGGCGCATAGCAGTTCCTCACAGGCTCTCTCAAGACTGCTGTGAGTATAGCGCATGCGCTGCACATCTGTTGGACGGCATAGCGCGCTTTGCCCTACGCTCGCGCGACGTGAATCGGCGCGCTTTTTGCGATATACTCGCTCACCACGTATATCGTTGAGAACAAGGTGTGCTGAACATGCCACGAATCTTCTTGCGCACAGCTGTGTTCCTCTCCTGCAGCGCTATCCTGTTCTTCGCCTGCGTGAGCGGCATTTTGCTCTCCAGCCTGCTCACGCGACCGATCTCGGCTGCGCAGCCTGCCGTCTCGCGCATTGTATACGGCTTGACGCTGCTGCCGAGCGGCTTCGATCCGCATATCAACGCTTCTGCCGAGCTAGGCATTCCGCTGCGCTCAGTCTACGATACGCTCGTCTACCGCGATCCGACCACGAAGGACTTCGTGCCAGGCTTGGCTGAGCGCTGGGAAATCTCGCCCGATGGCTTGGTCTATACGTTCTATCTGCGCCGCGATGTGCGCTTTCACGATGGTGAGCCATTCAACGCGCTGGCGGTCGCCGCGAACTTGGATCGCATCACAGCGCCTGAGACGCGCTCGCAGAAAGCTGTCTTCATGCTGGGCAGCTTCGAGCGCTACATCGTACTGGATGATTACACCATTCAGCTGGTGCTGAAGACGCCGTTCGCGCCGCTGCTCGATTCGCTCTCGCAAGTCTATCTCGGCATCGCCAGTCCAAAGGCGCTGCGCGAATACGGCACAGACCTATATCAGCTGCATCAGGTCGGCACAGGTCCATATCAGATGGTCGAGTTCATTCCTGGCGATTACATCTTGCTGCGCCGCAATCCAAACTATCGCTGGGCGCCTGCTTTCTACCGCGCGGATAATCCTGCGCCTGTCGAAGAGATTGAGTTCCGCTTCTTCACCGATCCTGCGACGCGCGCGCCTGCCCTTGAGAGCGGCGCCGCCGACATCATGGGCGAGCTGGCTCCGCTCGACGCGCTCGCCCTGGCGCGCCGCGACGATATCACGCTGCTGCCGCAGCCGATCCCTGGGATGCCGCTGCAATTCATGTTCAACACGCGCAAGGCGCCCACCGATCGGCTTGAGGTGCGCCGCGCCATCATCACGGCGACAGATCGCACAGCGATCATCGATTCAGTCTTTCAGCAGCTCTCGCCTGTCGCCTACGGTCCGCTGACGGCTGTCACGCCGTTCTACGAGCCGCAGATCAAGCAATACTATCCGCATAACCGCGACGTGGCGCATCGGGCGCTGACTGAGCTTGGCTACACGGATAACAACGGCGACAGAGTGCTTGACCTGAACGGCGCGCCGCTGCGCCTGATCGTGATCGTGCCGACCTGGGGCTACGCGCCGCAAGTGGCACAGCGCTTGCAGAGCCAATGGCGCGAGCAAGGCATTGACGCCGAGCTGCGCCAAGTGCCGAACCTAGCAGGTTTGTTGGCTGCCGTGCAAAGCGGCGATTACCATCTGGTCGCCTTCAACGACTTCGGCGCCGATCCGAGCTTGCTCAATAACTTCTATCTGAGCGACGCGCGCAACAACTTCACAGGCGTCAGCAATGCCGACCTTGACCAATGGCTGCGCCAAGCCGTCCAGACCAACGATCCTGCCGCGCGGCAGAACTTCTACACAGGCATACAAGGCTTGATCATGGATCAGGCGCTGATCTTGCCCATCCGCGACTATGTGAACCTGAACGCGCACGGCAGGCGCGTCAGCGGACTGACCTTCGATGCCTACGGCTGGTTTCCGCTCTTGGCAAACCTGACCTTCACTGGAGATGATTAGCGCGCCATGTTGCGTTTCATCCTGCGCCGTGCGCTCAGTGCGCTAGTCACGCTCTGGCTGGCGGCGACTCTGGCGTTCGTCGCGCTGCGCCTTGCGCCCAGCGATGCGATCACCTTGCAATTGACGCTGAGCGGCGCCACTGAGCAGCAAATCGCGGCGCGGCGCGCTGCGCTTGGCTTGGAGCTGCCGCTCAGCGCGCAATACCTGAACATGCTGAGCGGCTTGCTGCGCGGCGACCTCGGCGTCTCGCTGGTGAACGGACGCGCCGTCTCAGCGCTGATCGGCGAGCAGTTGGCGGCGACGCTGAGCTTGGCGCTCGGCGCGTTGATCGTCGGCGCCCTAGCAGGCATTGGTCTGGGCATCGGCGCTGCGCTCGGCAGTCGCTTTGTGCAGCGGCTTGCGCAGGCGCTGATCGCGCTCTTGCTTGCCACGCCGATCTACTGGCTCGGCACATTGGCGATCTATGTGTTCGCCGTGTGGCTCGGTCTGTTGCCGTCGGTCAGCCGCGGCAATAGCTTGCAGGCGCTGATTCTGCCGTGTGGCGTGCTTGGCCTCGCGCTGAGCGGCAGCATCGCTCAAGTGGCGACGGCGGCGCTGCGCGAGGCGAAAAACGCGCCGTACGTGCAGGTAGCGCACGCCAAAGGTCTGCCGATGCGCCTGATCGTGTGGCGACATATGTTGCGTGCGCAGGGCGGCGCGCTGATCAGCTTGATCGGCTTGCAAGGCGGCTTCTTGATCGGCGGCGCCGTGGTCACGGAAGCGCTCTTCACGCGGCGCGGCATCGGTCAGCTGCTGCTGAACGCGGTCAACGGACGCGATTATCCTGTGGTGCAAGGCGTGGTGCTGCTCAGCGCGCTCGCCTATAGCTTGCTCGGCGCAGCGGCGGATATCTTAGCAGCTTGGCGCGATCCGCGTCTGCGCTTCCAGTGACGCCATGCGGCGCATCGGACTCTCAGGCGCGTTTTTGGCGCTTTGGACGCTGAGCAGCCTGTGCGCGCCGCTGATCGCGCCATACGATCCATTGGCGACGGTCGGTGAGGCGCTGATGGCGCCATCGGCGCAGCATTGGCTTGGCACGGATTTGATCGGACGCGATGTGTTCAGCCGCGTTTTGCACGGCGGCGCGCGCACGTTGAGCATCGCGCTGATCGCGCTGACCAGCACGGTCTTGATCGGCGGCGCGCTCGGGCTGTGTGCAGGTTTTTTCGGCGGCGCGCTGGATTGGCTGCTCGTCAGCCTGAGCGACGCGCTGCTCGCCTTGCCGAGCTTGCTGATCGCGCTGTGTGTGCTGACTTTGGCAGGCAGCGGCGCGCTGCAGATCGCCATCGCGGCGTCGCTGAGCGGCTTGCCTGCCTATCTGCGCGTGGTGCGCGCCGCGGCGCGCCAAGTGCGCGCGCAGCTGTACATCGAGGCGGCGCGCGCGGTCGGCGCGAGTTCGCTCGGCGTGCTGTGGCGGCACGTGCTGCCGAACGCGCTACCAACTTGCCTTTCAGCAGGCGTGGTCGCCTTAGCTTGGGCAGCCTTGAACGCTGCGACGCTGCACTTTCTCGGCTTCGGCGGCGATCCATCAGCGCCTGAGCTTGGCGCGATGTTAGCGGAAGGACGGCTGATTTTCAGGACGGCGCCTTGGGTCGCTTTTTCAGCAGGCACAGCGCTCACGCTGTTCTTGCTGGCAGCCAACGATGTGGCGCGCCGTCTCACTGCCTAGTAAACGTAGCCGTTGACGAACTTCAAGAGCGTCTCTTGACCTGCTTCGCGGCTGGAAGCGCGCAGAATCCAATTGCCGTTGATCCAGCCGAACTCATAGTAAGTGTAGGTGAAGCCTGAGAAGACGGCGAAATAGTACGGCGTGCGTGCTTCGGGAAAACGTTTGAGGACGCTGCCGGTGTCTGTGCCGTTGGCGCGCTCTAGGAAGCCGTCGAAGATCATGTCGAGCGTCGGCGTGCCGTCAGGGATGTATTCCACTTCCAAGCGCACGGTCTTGCCTTCCACCTCGTATTCCGCGACGCCATGCCGCCTGCCTTCGGTCGCGTCGAGCGTATCCACGTTCAACGCCGTGCGCAGATAGTCGCCGGCGCGCTCGCGCAGGATCAAGTAGCCTGCCGTATCCGCTTCTAAAGGTCGCCGCCGCTGATTGAAGCGCTCTTCCACAGGCGAGTGCGTGTTGACGAACCACAGGCTGTAGACGAACAACAGCGCCGCGCCGATGAACATCAAAATGACGAAGAACGAGCCGCTGCTGCGCCATGTTGGCTGAGAGCGCGGCGACTCATCCTCGATAATTGCCACGTCGCCTTGCATGATCGGACTGCCTTTCGTAGAAATTGCGTCATCTTTCACAAGCGATGTGTGAATCTTAGCAGAAAGGCGCGCCGATTGGCAGTCCTAAGCGCGCGACTGTCTCATGCATGGACTCAGGATCGCGTCCGATGGCGTAGCCGCCTTCGCCTGCCACGCTCTGCATAGCGCCGCCGATATCTTTCAAGCCGCTGCCCGTGATCAAAAGCGCCACTGACTCGCCTTTGCGCACGTCGCCGCGTTCAAGCGCTTTGAGCAGCCCTGCGTAGGCAGCCGCGCAAGCGGGCTCAGCGAAGACGCCGCTGCCGCGCGCCAGCGCAGGGATGGCGGCGAGAATCTCGGCGTCGCTCACGCGCACAAACGCGCCATTGGTCTGGCGGACGGCGCGCAAGGCTTTGGCGCGATCGCTGGGCAAGCCTGCTGAGATGCTATCGGCGAGCGTCTCAGTGCCGCCGCGCGGCATCGCATCCGCCGCCAGACCGCTTTCCCAAGCGCGCACCAGATTATCGCTGCCTGCCGCCTGCACGCCGATCAGACGCGGCACGCGCTCGATCCAGCCCAGCTGATGCAGATCGCGGAAGCCTTTGTGCTGCCCAGCGATGATGTTGCCGTCGCCAACGCTCACGATCAGCGCATCAGGCACGCGCCAAGCCAATTGCTCGCACAGCTCGAAGGCGGCAGTTTTCTTGCCTTCGGTCGTGTATGGATTCATGCCCGTGTTGCGGCAATACCAGTTGTAAGCGGCGCTCGCCTGCAGGCTGAGCGCATAGGCGTCGTCATATGTGCCATCTACCAACAGGACGGTCGCGCCGTAGACCAGAAGTTGCGCGATCTTGGCAGGCGGCGCTTTGGCAGGCACAAAAATGACCGCCTTCATGCCGACGCTGGCGCACATGCCCGCTAAGGCAGCAGCGGCGTTGCCCGTGCTTGCCGCTGTGATGACCTTGACGCCGAGCTGCTGCGCGCGCGCCACAACCATCGCGCTGGCGCGATCCTTGAGCGAGCCCGTCGGATTGCGCGAGTCGTCTTTGAGCCACAGCGCGCGCAAGCCGAGCGATTCGGCAAGGCGCGGCGCTTCGATCAGCGGCGTCCAACCGACGTGCAGCGGCGGAAAGTAGGCAGGCTCGCTCACAGGCAAGAGCGGCGCGTAGCGCCACATGCTCAGCGCGCTGAGCTGGTCAGGCGTCACAGCGCGGCGCAGCGCAGCGTAGTCATAGCACATATCCAGCGTGCCGACCGCGCCGCACAGCGGGCAAGTGTAGGTGACGGCGTCTAAGGCGTAGACGCGGTCGCACACAGCGCATTGGTAATGAGTCAGGAAAGGATTGGTCATATGGTCACTCAAGGTCAGTTTTGGCGCGTTGCGCCACGTCTAGGATTGCATCGAGCATCGTCCGCGCTTCGGGCGCGATCTCAGCGAGCGGCACATAGTCAGCCAGCAGATGATAGTTCGCCTTGCGCATTTGATTGGCTAAGCCGAGCGCTTCGTAGTAGTTCTCGAAGAGCGGATCGAGGAACTCATCGGTCGCCTTGATATCGGCTGACCAAGGGCTCGGCTTGCGCTGCGCGCTGAACGCTTGCTCCAAGCGTTCGATCTGCTGTTCCATGACGCGCACGCGCTGCGCGACGAGCGATGGCTCGGTCGCGTCAGGCGGATTGGCGCGCGCGAAGGCGAGCAGCGTCTCGCGGCTGCATAAATAGTTCTCGATCTCGCGGCGCTGCCACATCAGGATTTTGAGCTGCTCAGCGGCAGGTTGCTCCTTCAGACGGTCGAAGATGGCGATGCCAAGCAGCTCAGGGTACGCCTCGCGCAATCCGTAGAAGTGATCGCGCGCCGTCTGTGGTTTATTGCCCTGAATGTAGTGGACGAAGACGCCGTCCAGAAACCGCGCGACAGGATGCTCAAGGCGACGCGCCCAAGCGCGCAGGATGCTCAGATCGGTAGCGCCTTCCACGTAAAGCACCCAGCCTTTGCGCGCCGCTTGATAGTAATGATTGGCAGGGATATCGCGCGGCGCCTTGCGCAATTGCTCTCTCTTGTTCAGACGGCGCGGCTGCTTGCCTAGAAAGGCGATCACCAGTCCACGCGATGCCGCTTCTTCCAATAGCACCTCAGAGTGACTGGCGATCAAGACTTGCGCGCGCTGCGCTTGTGCAGTTTCCGCCAGCAAATTGTAGATATCGCGCTGACGGATGATCTCTAAGTGCGCGTCAGGCTCATCCAGCAGCAGAACAGCGTCAGGATGCGTGTAGAGATAGGTCAGGAGCAGCAACATCTGCTGTAAACCGCGTCCTGAGGCGGCGATATCGAGCGGCTTATTGCGGTCGCCTTCGCTGTACGCCATCGTGATCTCGCCGCGCTCAGGCAGATATTCAGGCGGCAAGAGCGTCACATCGAAATACGCCTTAGTAGATCGACTCAGGATTGGCATAATCGAACTCCATGCCGCATTCCCAAGGCTTGCCTTCGGTCTCGCCTGCGACTTCGATCTCGATGCGCACGTTCTGCGTGGCAGGCTTGCCGTCCTGACGGCGCACGCTGCGCGTGCTGAGCGCGTGCCACAACAGATCGGTATCTGGCACAGGCATGGCGATCAGGTCGCGCCGATTGATCGTCACGCCGCTGCGCTTTTGCGCCGTGCTGCCTTGCCTTCGCGCCGACCACGCCTTCACGCCTAAGTCCCAGAGCGCGAGCGCTTGCAAGGCGGACGTTTTGCCCGAATTGTTCGGACCGATGAAGACGACCGCGCCGCCTAGCTCGATCTCTGCTTCGTCAAAGCGCTTGAAGCTCTTGATGCGCAGTTTTGTCAGCATCTCCTAGGCAGGCACGAACCAAGTGCCTGCTTCGCCGCGCAGCGCCGCCGCCAGATTCGGCGGATCGCTGATCACAGCCGACGGACCGCCGCGCTCTAGGAAGTGGATGATCGCCTCGACCTTCGGACGCATGCTGCCTGCCGCAAAATGACCTTCCGCCATGTATTGGCGCGCCTCGCGCAGCGTGACTCGCTCCAGGAAGCGCTGCGCAGGCGTGTTGTAATAAAGCGCCACGCGCGGCACGCCAGTTGAGATCGCGAACAAATCGGCGCCTAAGCCGCTCGCCAGCAAACTGCTCGCCCGATCCTTGTCAATCACCGCATAGACGCCGCGCAGCTCGCCTTTCTCGTTGCGCACCACTGGAATGCCGCCGCCGCCGCACGCAATGACGACATAATCGTTGTAGAGCATCTCGCGGATTGCGTCTAGCTCGACGATTTCGAGCGGCTGCGGCGATGCCACCACGCGCCGCCAACCGCGCCCTGCATCTTCCACCACGCGCCAACCTTCCGCCTCGAAGCGACGCGCCTCTGCTTCGCTCAAAAAGCCGCCAATCGGCTTATCAGGCTGCTCAAAAGCAGGATCGTCACGGCGCACAACGGTCTGCGTGACGATGGTCACCACGCTTTGATTGATGCCGAGCGCCCGCAAGCTATTGCGCAGCGCCTGCTGCAGCATGTAGCCAATTGCGCCTTGCGTATCCGCCACGATCAGGTCGAGCGGCACAGTATGCACTTCGTGCGCCGCCAGCTCAGCGCGCCGCAAGATGAAACCGACCTGCGGACCGTTGCCGTGCGTGATCAACACACGCCAGCCCTGCTTGACCAGCTGCGCGATGTGTTCGCAGGTCTGGCGCACGGCGTCCCACTGATGGCGCACTTCGCGCCGCTCATCGCTCTGGATCAGCGAGTTGCCGCCAATGGCGACCACAGCGATTTGGCTAGGCATCGCTCATTGCTTGCCCGTGAAGCGGTAGCCGATGCCATACTCGCTCTGAATGTAGGTCGGCGCCTTCGGATCGGGCTCGATCTTGCGGCGCAAATGCGAGACGTAAATGCGCGGATAATGATGCTCCGAGCGATATTCCGGTCCCCAGACCTGCTCCAACAACTCGTCAAAGGTCAGCACGCGCCCGCGATGCTTGACCAAGATGGCGATCAGCTTGAATTCGGTCGGCGTCAGGCGCATCTCTTGTCCGTTCACCCAAATGCGGCGCGCGTTGATATCTATGGTCAAGTAGTCATCGCTGTAAGCGACCGCTTGCGAAGCATCTTCATCGCGCGAGGCGCGGCGCAGCAACGCGCGCACGCGCGCATGAAACTCCATGTTGCGGATCGGTTTGAGCATGTATTCATCCGCGCCTAAATTCAGACCGCGCGCAATGTCTTCTTCTGTGATCGCAGTCGCGGTCATGATCAAGATCGGGACGTTGGAAAGCTCGCGAATGCGTTGGCAGACCGTCAAACCGTCCATCATCGGCAGTGAGACATCCAGCACAACCAAGTTTGGACGCTGATCGTGAAACATGCGCAGCCCTTCCAAGCCGTTGGTCGCCGATAGCGTCTCGTAACCGTGCTGCTTCAAGTCAAGCTGCAGCAAGCGGTTCATCTCGGCATCGTCTTCCACAATCAAAACCTTGACAGCCATAGTGCGCTTCCCATTCTGGCAGAAAAAATGTAGCTGCAGAGCGTCTGCAAGCTCGATTGTAGCATGATTTCGCGATGAGCGTGCGCAAAGCGACGCCGAAATGTGCAGTTACAGGCGAATGCTGCAGCCGCACAGCGTTTCAACCTCGTGAGAGCTTGTCGCGCAGGTAGCGAATCGCCTCGCCCAGTTCCACGTCGCGACCGTTGCTATCAGGGATCATCGGAATATCTGGCGCGATGCCTGCGCCTTCCAGCGGTTGACGGCTCGGCGGGAAAAACTCAGCTGTGGTGACGTGAATGGACGATTTATCCAGCAGTTGGAAGATCAGCTGCACTGTGCCTTTGCCAAAACTGCGCTGACCGATCACAGTTGCCCGTCCGTGATCCTTGAGCGCGCCTGCCACCAGCTCAGCGGCGCTCGCCGTGCCGCCGTTGATCAGCACGACCATTGGCAAGTCGGTCAGCGTGCTGCCGTCGCGCACGCGATATTCCTTCTCGCCCTGCCGACTCTGCTCGTACAGCACGACCAGATCAGGCGGCAAGAACTGACTGGCGACCGTGATCGATTCTTGCAGCAAGCCGCCCGGATTATTGCGCATGTCCAACACCAGCGCGCGGATGTTAGCGCCGCGCAGCTCATCGAACGCTTTTTTCAGCTCGCTTGGCGTGCGGCTGGTGAAGCGCAGCACCTGCACATAGCCGAAGGACGCTTCTTCTTCGAGCGTGCGCCACACCACTGACGGAATCTCAATTGTCTCGAACAAGATGGTGTACGTGCGCGTATTGTCCGCCTCAGCATCGGCGCGCACCTCGATCTTGACGCCGTTGCCTTCCTTCACTTCGCCGCGCAGCAGCTGATCTACGGCGTCTTGACGCATGTCGAGCGGCACGTCCTGATCGTTGACCTTCAACAGGATGTCGCCGTCGCGGACGCCTGCGCGCGCCGCCGGTCCATCGCGAAATGGATACAGACGGAAGCGCCCTGCTTCATCGCGGCGCACCTGCACGCCGATTCCGCCATATTGTCCCGCTAAGACGTTTGACTCGCTGGCAGCGACAGGCGGATCGATGAAGTAGGTCAGGCGATCGTTGAGCGTGGCAAGCATTCCACGAATGGCGCCGTACTCCAGTTGCGTGGCATCAGGCAGCGGACGCAAGTAATGGTCAATCAGCAAGCCATGCGTCTGCTCCAGCAACGGATAGTGCCGATTGCCTTGCGCCTGCGAAGGCATCGCGCCGCGAAACAGAAAACCTGCCACGAACACTGCGCCGAGCAACGCGCCGAAACTGAAGCCGCGCAAGATAGTCATCAGCACAACACGCTGCTTCTGCGTGGAAGGATGCATGTCCCATTCTCCGTGAACGACTCTTCGAATATGGCGATTATAGCGCGATCAGCACAATCGGCACATGGCAGCTGAGCGCGAGATGAATGCGCCGCGCCATCGCAATGTGCTATAATAAGCGACCGAGCTAACTTGTTGCGAGAGTTTTGCGCCTGTGCAGCACACATCGAACGCTGAGCTGCGTCCGCCTTTGAAGCGCCGTCCATTCTGGCGCGACTTGGGCGAGATTGCGCTCTTGATCGCCATCATCTACACCTTTGTGAACCTGACCACTGCGCGCGCTGTCGTCGAAGGCAGCAGTATGCGTCCGAATTTCGAGACGGGACAGTTGGTGATCGTCAATCGCTTCGCCTACTTTTTCAGCAGTCCGCAACGCGGCGACGTGATCGTCTTGCACAATCCGCGCAACGGCAAGGAAGATTTCATCAAGCGCGTGATCGGCTTGCCCGGCGAGTACGTTCAGATCATCGAAGGTCGCGTGTATATCAACGGCGTGTTGCTGGAAGAGCCATACATCGAGCGCTTCTGCACCAACTGTAACGGCGCGTGGCAGATCGGCGAAGATGAGTACTTCGTGCTAGGCGATAACCGTCCCAGCAGCCACGATAGCCACGCTTTCGGCCCGATCAAGCGCAGCCTGATCGTCGGGCAGGCTTGGCTGCGCTACTGGCCTCCGCCCAATATCGCCATCATCGAGCATCCCAGCTACGCGCCCGTTCCCAGAGATTTCACACCGCCGCCGCCAACGCCAACGCGCACGCCGCCGCCTTTCACGCCCGCGCCGATTGACGAGCGCGAGTTCGATGGATTCGGCGGCATTTAGCCATGCGCGCTGTGACGACGCTCAACCTCTCGGCGCGACCGCGCCTGCACGGCAAGCACAGCCTGCTGCGCGACGTGCTGGAGATCGCTTTGCTGGTGCTGATGACCTTCACGCCCATCAACTTGATCACGGCTCGCGCTATCGTGGACGGTCCGAGTATGCAGCCGACCTTCCACACAGGCGATTTAGTCATCGTCAACCGCGCTGCGTACTTTTTCAGCGCGCCGCAACGCGGCGACGTGATCGTCTTGCACAATCCGCGCAGCGCGCAAAGCGATGACTTGATCAAGCGCGTCATCGGCTTGCCGAACGAGACGGTCGAGCTGCGCGACGGTCGCGTCTACATCAACGGCACCCTGCTGGAAGAGCCTTACGTGCGCGCTTTCTGCGGCTTGGGCTGCAATGGCAAGTGGACGCTCAGCGCCACGCAGTACTTTGTGCTAGGCGATAATCGTCCACAGAGCTACGATAGCCACAATTTCGGTCCGATTGAGCAACGCTTGATCGTCGGGCAAGCGTGGATACGCTACTGGCCGCTCTCCAGCTTCACGATCATCGAGCATCCGACTTACGCCGCGCTCGCTGAGTGAGACACTTGCCGCTCAGCCTTTGACAGAGCCTGCCAACAAGCCACGAATGAAATAGCGACCGAGCAGGATGTACACGAACAGAGTCGGCAGCGCAGTGAGGAACGAGCCTGCCATTTGCAGGCTGAAATCAATGGCTTGTCCGCCTGCCAGCTGGCTGAGCGCGACCGTGATCGGCTGCGTGAGCGGATCGGCGAGCGTCACAGCGAACAGGTACTCGTTCCAAATCTGCGTGAACTGCCAGATGATCACGACCACGAAGCCGGGCAGCGAGAGCGGAAAAACGACCTGCGTGTACAGTCTGAAAAAGTTAGCGCCGTCAATCTGACCTGCCTCGATCAGCTCGTCAGGAATTTCCGCGTAATAGTTGCGGAAGATCAGCGTGGTGATCGGCAAACCGTAGACGACGTGCGTCAGGATCAAGCTCCACAGCGTGCCTGTCAAGCGCAATTGGCTCATCAGCTGAAAGAGCGGTATCAAGATGCTCTGATAAGGGATGAACATGCCGAAGAGCATGAGCGGAAAGACGATATTTGCGCCGCGAAAGCGCCACTTGCTCAGCACGTAGCCGTTCAGCGAGCCAATGACTGCCGAGAGCAGCGTGGCAGGCACGGTCAGGATGATGCTGTTCGCGAAGTTCGGACTCAGCTTCTCAACGGCGGCGATAAAAGCATCGGCTGAGACTTGCTGCGGCGGCGCCCAGACTTGATCGAGCGAGACTTCGGCGCGCGGCTTCAGGCTTGTGTTCAGTACTAGGTAGATCGGTATCAGGTAGATGATCGCCCAGAAGATGAGTGTGGCGTATATCGCCAAGCGCGTGAATGAGCGCCGCCGCAGAGCGTGCGCAGTGTGTCTCGGAAGCGCTGAGGCAGTCATCGTCTCACCTCTGTGCGGAAGGCGTTCACCAAGTAAGGCACAATCACAAAGGCGACCAGCAGCAACATGATGACGGCGATCGCAGCGCCAAGCGCGAAGTTATTGCCGCGAAAAGCGGTCAGGTACATATGGATGCCTGGCACGTCCACGCGCAAGTTATCGCCGCCTGCCATGACGTAGATCAGATCGAAAATCTTCAGTGAAATATGCCCTAAGATGATCATGGCGCTGAGCGTGATCGGTTGCAACAGCGGTAGCACGATGTAACGATAAACCTGCAGCTCATTACAACCGTCCACGCGCGCCGCCTCGCGCAGCTCTTCAGGGATGCCGCGCAGCGCCGCCAGATACATCGCCATTGTATAGCCCGACATCTGCCACGTGGCTGCGATCACAATCGAGAACATGGCAAGGTTGACGCCGTGCGCAGGGCGCACCACGTTGCCCAGCGCCTCAAAAGCGCCGCCTAAAAAGACCCAGCCGATCAGGCTCAAGCCGATCATGCCCGCGATCAGCGCTTGAACAGGACGGCGGCGCGCAGCGGCGATCGCGGCGAACGCCAACAAGCCGATGATAATCGCGATCAGCACAAGGCGCGAAGCATCCGCCCATGTGAACGTGATCAGCTGCCGCCGATCCGTGAACCACGCCCATTGATCAGGCGGTAAAGGCGCGCCGCCGAAGAGCGTGGGCAGCGTGTTCAAGCCGCTGCGCGGCGAGAACAACCAGCGCCAGACCGTGCCTGTCACCACGAACGAGAGCGCCATCGGGAACAGGAAGATGGTGCGGAAGAGCGCCTCGGCGCGGATGCGCTGATCGAGCAGAATGGCGAGCAGCAAACCGAGCGAGAGACTGGCTGCGATGAACAGGACAGTGAAGACGACTGTGTTGACGAGCGCCTCGCGAAAGCGGAAGAACGGCAAGCCGCTGCCGATGAACAGCTGCTCGAAGTTGCGCAAGCCAACTGAGCTGATGTCGCTGATGCCTAAGCCTTGCCAGTTGGTCGTAGCGATGTAGAAGGTCTGCCCGATGAAGCCATAGACGAAAATGGCGAGCAAGATCACTGACGGCGCTAGGACGGCTAGAGCGGTCAACCGATCGATGTTCAGGCGCATGGCGATGTCATCCTAGCCACTGGAGAAAGGCGGATCGCCTGTGCGACGATCCGCCTTGTGCGCGTCGCTGAGGCTCAGCGGGCAGCAGTGGTCTCTGCCAGAGCCTGCGCCGCTGAAGACGCCAACTCGACATCGCGCGTGGCGATGAAGACCGAGACGACCGTCTGGAAGTCGTTCAGGAAAGCCTCTGAAGCTGCCGCGCCGTGCATCAAGCTGCCAACGAGCGCATCTTTGGCAAAGTCCGCCGCTGCGCTCTGCAGGTAGCTGTTGTACAGCTGCGGATTCTTCACATCGGCATCAATGCGCGCTGGAATCGAGCCTTTGAGCGGATTGAAGGCATCTTGCCCTTCCACTGAGCCGACCAAGCGCAGCCACGCCAACGCGTTCTCGCGATTGGGCGCGCCTTTCGGCAAGCCGAACGAGTCGCTGAGCATGTTGAAGACGCCCGACGTGCCCGGCGCAGGCGCATAGCCGAAGCCTTCGCCTGGCGTGAGCCCTTTAGTCGTGGTCATGTAGCCGGCTGCCCAATCGCCCATGATGTAGAAGGCTGCCTTGCCTTCGATGACCAAGTCGTTTGCCTGCTGCCAACTGAGCGAAGCGGCGTCAGGATTAGTGCAATCCAGCACCTTGTCGAAGAGCGTCCATGCCGCCTTAGCGGAGTCGTCCGTCCAGCTCAGCTTGCCCGCGAACAGATCGCGGTAGCCTTGCACGCCCAGCTGCGCCAGCAAGACGTTCTCGAAGAGATGGACAGCTGTCCAGTTCTCACCCATCGCCAGCGGCGTCACGCCCTTGCCTTTGAGCGTCTCGCACGTTGCGAGGAACTCGTCCCACGTGGCAGGCACGCTCACGCCCCACTCTTGCAGTTTGGCGGGAATGTACCACAGCACGTTCGAGCGATGGATGTTGACTGGCACTGTCCAAATCTCGCCTTCGTAGGTGATCAGGTCAATCAAATCCTTCGGGAACTTATCCAGCCAGCCTTCGCTGCGGAACAACTCGGTCAGCGGCTCCATACGGTTGGCGACTACCCACGTGCCTGTCAGTTCCTGACCTGCGTGAACTTGGAACGAATCAGGCGGATTGCCGCCCAACATGCGCGTCTTCAGCACGGCGCGCGCTGCGACGCCCGCGCCGCCCGTGACCGTCGCGTTGACGACTTCCACGTTCGCGAACTTCTGATTGTAGAGCTTGATGAGCGCCTCAAGCGCCGGACCTTCGTCGCCTGCCCACCACGAGAAGATTTCGAGCTTGCCGCCCTGCTGCGCAGCAGCGACGCCCGCCAATGCGAAGACCAACACAAATGCAATCGCTAGACTGAAAAGACGTTTGAACATAGTTTTTACACTCCAAAAGAGACTTTTCACCTTGTCCACGCATGATCTTATCAACTGCTGTCAAGCAGATCAAGTGGTTCATGCCTGCCCAAGCGAGAATTTTTGTTAAGAGATGACGATCAAGCGCGCTTGTGAAGGAAAGCTCAGCCTAGGTTTTGCAGCGCCAGTAGCACGCGCGCCTCAACTTCTTGCGGCGCGTCGCGCGGCAGCTGCTGGAGCGCGCGCTGCGCCTCGACAATGCTGAAGCCCATGCTGGTCAGTGCAGCGATCACATCGGCGTCCACGTCGTTAATGGCGGCAAGCTCGCTCAAAGTGTCCGCCGCCGCGCCGATCTTGTCTTTTAGCTCAAAGACGAGCTTCTCTGCCGTTTTTTTGCCGATGCCTGGCACGCGCGTGAGCAGCTCAGGCTCGCCGCGCTGCACAGCGCGCCGCAGCTGCTCAGCGCTGAGCGCGCTGAGCATGGCGAGCGCTAACTTTGCGCCAACGCCCGAGACTGTGATCAGTATTTCGAAGAGCGCGCGCTCATCTTCGCTGCTGAAGCCGTAGAGCGCGATCTCATCTTCGCGCACGGCAAGGTGTGTATAGAGCATGATCTCGGCGCCCAGCTGCGCCTGCTCAAAAGCGGCGCGCGTCACGCGCACGCGCAGACCGATGCCGCCGAGCATGATCACCACGCTATCATTCTCGCGCTTGACCACTTGTCCTGCCACACGCTCGATCATCGCGTCCTCAGCTTCCCTTGTTCGCGCGCAAGGTCAATCAACTTCTCATTCGCCGTGAAAATTTGCACATCGGATAGCTCGCCGTAATCCACATCATCGGTCAAGATTTGGCGCGCGTTGCCGCTCAGCGCCGCGTGATAGATGAGCAGATCGTAGCCATCTACCGCCGCCGATGAGAGCGTGCCGCGCAGCGCCTCAACATCCGTCGTGACAGGCAACACGCGCCGCTCTGTGATGCCTTCTGCCAGTGACCAAGCCGTCTGAATTTCCTCGACTGCTTTGCTGCGCTCGCCGCTCTCTTGGCGATACTTTTTCAGCGTGAGGTCTATGCCAAAGCGCCGATTGAAGATGGCGCTGATGACGGTTGCGCGCACGCTAATCGGCATCAAAGTCCTCTTCGTGCTTCGAAAGCACAGCTTCCACAGCAGCGCGATAAGCAGGATCGGAATAATAGCGCTTGGCGTTCTCGATCACGCGCCGCAAGATAGGCTTGAAGCTGCTGGCGAGATTCTCAAATTTCAGATGCGCGTTGAGCGTCTCAGAATCGAGGTCGCGCAACAACTGCCCGACCGCCGCGTTCAAAAATGGCGAGGCGACGATCTGAACGTCTGCAAAATCCAGTTGAACAGTCTGTTTGGCGCTCAGCAACGGATGGATCAGCTTATAAATGCGCTGTCCATCTTCAACAGTGACGCAATACTTGCCAATCTGCTCTGACAATCGCATGTGACTCATCGCACGTCCCTCGTTTAGAAAAATGGCTCGTCAGCGTCGTCTTCTTCAAGCGCGCTGTAGAATTCTTGGCTAGAGCGCAGACGAATCTGCACAACAGTGCCTTCGAAATGCTTCGCGTGTGTCGTGAAACGTTCACCTTGCCAATCGATCTGCGCATGGCAATCTTCGCTGTATATGGCGAGCGCGCCCTTGTTGCGCTTGATGAACGCCTTCAGAATTTTCAGCCCGTTGCCGCGCGCAATTTGCTGCTGTTGCGTTGTGCTGCCTTCCTGAAATGCCCAACGGATCGCCGCTTCTGCGCTTAAGGCAGGCTCGCGGCGATAGGCGCGCACTGTGGCAGGAATGCCCACGCCAAAATCAACCAGAGTCAACACGATCTCGCCTTGCGATGGATAGAACTGCCCGCACGTGACCGCGCCAATCGGCGAGCGCGCGTGATCGAAGACGTTCACGTACGCCTCATACACAGCGGAGACGATGGCGTTTTTCAGATCGTCGCTCAACCTGATTCGATCGCCGCGAAGCCAATAACGCTTCAAGTACTCGATATAGCCTTCGGCGTCCTTGTGAGAGTCCTCACGGCACGGAATCGCTAATCCGCTCATTCGTCTGTCGGGCAAGCCTAGAGCTCTCAGGAAGCCGTTCATGCGCAGATTGTACTTGAGCTCTCTGTGCAGTCCTTCAACTGTGACCTGCTTGCCGTGCCGCTGTGCCAGACGCGCCAAGCCAAGCATGAACGCCGCGCCGCTCTGGCGGAAAAACCTGCACGCGCTGAAATCATAGACGATCTCAGAGTCGTCGCTCGCCCTGACCTGAGACCATAGCTCAAACAACTGCTGGTAATCGCCGATGTCGTCGTTTATCGTCGGAATCTGTAGGCGCATCGTCGCTCACTCTTGCACCAGATGTTCCCAGCGCGAGCTTTGCAGCGCCGTGATGGCGATCGCCAATGCGTCGGCGGCGTCATCGGGCTTGGGAACGCGCTCCAAGTTCAGCAACGTCTTGACCATCGCCTGCACTTGCTTTTTATCCGCGTTGCCCGAGCCTGCCACAGTCTGTTTGACCTGCGCAGGCTTGTATTCGCGGATTCTCAGCGCGGCATCGGCAAGCGCTAGCAGCACCACGCCGCGCCCTTGCGCCACTGTGATCGCCGCCGTGATGTTGCGCCCGAAGAACATCTCCTCAATGGCAGCCTCAGTCGGCTGATGCTCGGCGATCAGGCGCTTGATCTCAGCGTAGATGCGTTGCAAGCGGCTTGGCATCGGCTGATCGGGCGGCGTGCTGATCACGCCATAGGCGACCGCGCGCGGCGCGCCCGAGTCGTCCTCGCGCACGAAGGCGTAGCCTGTAGTGGCTGTGCCGGGATCAATTCCCATGATCAGCATGTCGCCAAGCCTTCCTTTGCCTGCTATGATACGCCAATTATAACATCGAACGTCTGTGAAAAGTTGATCAAACGTGCTAGAATATTCTTCAGAAGCTGACTTTCAAAAAGCGTTATACTGGGAAGCCAGCTATGAGATCGTCTTAGCGCTCATGGCGGCGTATCCGCACATAGACGTAGATACGGTCGGTTTAGAGCAGCTTCGAGCGTTGATCGTGGCATTGCCTAACTTTGCCGACGATCCTGCTCTGGCGCACGATGAGCTGCTCAGCGATATTCTACGCGAGTGGTGGGAAGAAGCCAATGCCGATTTCTAAGGTTAGGGTGTCCGCGCTGTGCGCACAGGGCGGCAGCGTTGAGGAGGAGTTTTCATGAGTAACGGTGAGATCGATTTACGCCAACTGCAGCATCCTGACATTCCCGTGCCTGAAGAGATGCAGTCCAATGTGGCAGTCACCAGTTTGAGCAGCCTGTACAACTGGGCGCGCAGCCGCTCGATTTGGCCCATGCTCTTCGGTTTGGCGTGCTGCGCTATCGAGATGATCGCGACGGCTGCCAGCCGCTTTGATTTGGCGCGCTTCGGCATGGAAGTCATGCGCGCCAGTCCGCGCCAAGCCGATCTGATGATCGTCTCTGGCACGGTCACCAAGAAGATGGTTGTGCCGATCGTGCGTCTCTACAACCAAATGCCTGAGCCGAAGTACGTGCTGGCGATGGGCGCCTGCGCCTCAGGCGGCGGTCCGTTCAAGGAAGGCTATAACGTGGTCAGCGGCATTGATAAATACGTGCCAGTGGATGTCTACGTGCCAGGCTGTCCGCCTACGCCGCAAGCGCTGCTCTACGGACTGATCGCTTTGCAGAAGAAGATTGAGAAGCAATCGCTCGGCGTTGGCGCCAGCGTGCCGTGGTATGGCGGCGGTCCGAGCGAGGAGATTCCTGTGCCGATTCTTGGTCCTGATATCATCGATCCGCGCCATGCCGAAGTGCTGCGCAAGGAAGCGCAGCGCAACCGCGTCACGCCGACCGTTGCGCAGAGCATCGCTGAGCGCACGCCATCTGAGAGCGCCTGAGGAGCATCTTTATGACCGATCAAGTTCTGCCCGAAGTCACTGACCTGCCCAGCACCATCGCGGCGCTCAAAGAGCGCTTCCCGAACGCGGTGAAAGACGATACACGCTCCGGCTACGAAGGCGTGATCGTCGAAGCTGCCCAGCTGCCTGAGTTCGCGCGCGTCATCCGCGATGAATATGGCTTCAACTATCTCTCCAGCTTGACCGCTGTGGATTACCTCGGTCACGGCGATCACCTCGAAGTGGTCTATCACACCTTCCGCGTGCCGAGCGGCGGCAAGCCTTTGGTCTTCAAAGCGCAGACCGACCGCCAAGACGCCGTCATCCCAAGCCTTGTCAGCATCTATCCTGGCGCGGATTTCCAAGAGCGCGAGGCGTACGATCTGTACGGCATTCACTTCGCAGGGCATCCTAACCTGAGGCGCATTTTGCTCTGGGAAGGCTTCGAAGGCTATCCGATGCGCAAGGATTACCAAGAAGCCTATTACGAGCAGGAGACCAAGCCGTTCGACAGCCGTTGGCCCGGCGGACATGTCTTCCGCGCTGAAGAACACAATCCGTTCGGTCACAACGTGCGCTATCCGGCAGGTTTCACGCTGGATGACTACAAGCCGCTCAGCGAGGCGGAATTTCAGCACAGCATGTCGCTCGGCGTGGATATCATGGGCGATCCTGCCTTCCGCACAGATCGCTTGCTGGTCAATCTTGGACCGCACCATCCTAGCACGCACGGCGTCTTCCGCATGATGGTGGCGCTCACGGGCGAGACCATCGAGTCGCTAGAGCCAGTCATGGGCTATCTGCATCGCAACCATGAGAAGATTGGCGAGCGCAACACTTGGTATGGCAACATGCCCTTCACCGACCGTCTCGATTACATCTGCAGCATGGCGAACAACCTGGCGTACGCCATGACGGTTGAGCAGCTGATGCGCGGTCAGGTGAGCGTGCCGTACCGCGCTGAAGTGATCCGCGTCCTGATGGCGGAACTGACGCGCATCACCAATCACTTGTGGTCAATCGGCTTCCTGCTCAACGATCTGGGCGCGTTCTTCACGCCTGCGCTATACGCCATTCAGACTCGCGAGTACATCCTCGATTTCTTCGAGGCGACGGCAGGCGCGCGCATGATGTGCAATTACATGCGCATCGGCGGCGTCTTCAAAGACCTGCCTGCGCGCATTCGCAGCGAAGTGGCGCTGATGAACGACAAAGTGCGCGACATGGACACAATGGAATACCTTGAGCAGCTGATCAACGACCGTCTGCCGCGCTCGGTTGACGAGCTGGATGAGCTGCTCTCTGAGAGCGAGATCATCAAGAGCCGCTGCATTGGCGTCGGCTTGCTGCCCGCTGAGATGGCGATCGCTTACAGCGCGTCCGGTCCGCTCTTGCGCGCTTCAGGCGTGCCATACGATATTCGCCGCGCCAATCCGTACAGCATCTATCCTGAGCTGGAGTTTGACGTTTGCACGCGATCGAACGGCGATATCTACGACCGCTACTACCTGCGCCTTGACGAAATGCGCCAGAGCGTGCGCATTCTGAAGCAAATTCTGCCGCGCCTGAGAGAGACGGCAGGGCAACCGATCTTCGGCGGCAAGACCAGCTATTCGATCAAAGTGCCGGCAGGCGAGGCGTACGGCTTCGCCGAGAATCCGAAAGGCGAGCTTGGCTTCTATTGCGTCTCGACAGGCGGCGGCAATCCGTGGCGCTATCACGTGCGCGCGCCCAGCTTCATCAACTTGACGCCGCTCGGCGAGATGTGCAAGGGACAAAAAGTTGCCGATGTGGTGGCGATTCTAGGCAGCATTGACATCGTGCTAGGCGAGACTGATCGCTAGGAGACAGAGTGCAATATGTACGGTTCAGGCATTCTCAAAGGTCTAGGCGTGACGTTCCGTCACCTGATCACGACCTTCATTGACGATATCCAATGGCTCGGTCGCAAGCGCGACGTGGACGTCTTCCAGCAAAAGCAGAGCCTTGCCAATCGCGGCTTGGTCACGGTCGAGTATCCTGACGAGAAATTGGCAGTGCCAGAGCGCTTCCGCTTCACGCCATTCTTGATCACCTACAATCAGGACGATCCTGATTATCCTGGCAAGGATTGGTGTACGTCGTGCGGCATTTGCGCCAAAGTGTGTCCGCCGCAATGCATCTGGATCGTGCGCGGCACTGATCCCAAGACAGGACGACCCAAGCCTGAGCCTGAGCAGTTCTACATTGATATTGATATCTGCATGAACTGCGGCTACTGCGCTGAGTACTGTCCGTTTGACGCGATCAAGATGGATCACAACTACGAGCTGGCGTCTTACGACCGTACTTCGACGCACATTCACGATAAGGCGCGGCTCTCGCGCGAGCTTCGCTACTGGCAGTCCATCGCGCCGACCATCGCCGCAGAAGAAGAGGCGGCGCGCGGCGGCTACGATCACACTGACGTGCAGAAAGCGCGCAAGAAGGCAGGTCTGGAGCCATCGCGTCTAGGTCCGTACGCCGTGAAGCCTGCTGAGCCCGAGCCTGCGCCAGCCGCGGTCGCTGTAGCTGCGCCGCCTGCCGCCGCGCCGCAGATCGAAGCGCCGAAGCCTGAGCCTACGCCTGCGCCGAAGGCTGAGGCAGCCGCGCCGAGCGCCGCCGCCGATGGCGAGACGCCGCCGCATCCCGGCTGGGTCAAGCGCGGCAAGCGCTGGGTCGATCCGAACGCGAAGGTCGAGCCTGTGCGCCGCAAGGGCAAGCCTGAGTGAGATTGCACAGGGCAGAGCGGAACAACACAGCGAGTGAGAGCGCCGCTCAGGCGCTCTCAACTGCCTCACATCACCAGCACAGGCTTCAGCACTTCGCCTGACTCAGAGGCGTGCATTGCCTCGTTGATCTGCTCAAACGGAAACTGGCGGATCAGCTTATCGAATGGGAAGCGCCCTTGCTTGTACAGCTCGATCAGGACAGGGATGAAGATATCAGGCACACTCTCGCCTTCGATGATGCCGCGCACTGTACGTCCGAATAGCAGGTGATTAGCGTCTAACGCCAGCTCGGCTTGCGGCGGCGGTGCGCCGACCACGCCGCATACGCCGCGCGACACCAACACGTCCACAGCTTGCCGCATCACCTTGATGATGCCTGTCGCTTCAAAGCTGTAGCGCACACCGCCGCCTGTCAGCTCGCGAATCGCTTGGACGGGATCGACTTCCGCCGCGTTGATTACGTGCGTTGCGCCCAGCTCGCGCGCCAGCGCCAGACGATTTGGCTTAACATCCACGCCGATGATCATGCCGCAACCGACCGCGCGCGCCGCCATGATCGCCGCCATGCCGACGGCGCCTGTGCCGAAGATTGCAATCGTGCTGCCAATCTCAGGACGCATAGCGTTCATGATGCTGCCCGCGCCTGTCTGCAAGCCGCAACCGAGCGGACCGAGCAGCTCGATTGGCACGTCTTTCGGCACTTTGACCACGTTGCGCTCATAAGCGATGGCATACGTGCCAAAAGAAGACTGCCCGAAGAAACCGCCGTGAATCGGCGTGCCATTCTGCCGCATGGTCGTCGAGCCATCGGCGCGCACGCCTGCCATGTTCAAAGCAGGGAAATTGTGACAGTAAGCAGGCGCGCCGTCCTCACAATTCAAGCAGCGTCCGCATGAGTTGAAAGTCAGCACGACGTGATCGCCAGGCTGCACTTTGGTCACGCCTGCGCCGACCTTCTCGATGACGCCTGCGCCTTCATGACCGAGTACAATCGGCGCAGGGAAGCCCAAGCCTGCCAAGCTCTGCGCGTACATATCTGTGTGGCAAATGCCGACCGCGCTGATCTTGACCAGCACTTCGCCTGCCTGCGGCTCGTCCATTTGCACGGACTCAATCTGAAAGGGCGCGCCAGCTTGGCGCACAACGGCAACTTTAACGTCTAACATCAAACGCTCCTCTCAAGAAAATTTACAAACAATGCTATTTTAAGCGTGCGTCCCGTCTTGACGCAAAACGGGACGCAATCTCAATGTCGCAGTGTTGCGGCGCTCACTCGCTGCGCAGGCGGAAATGGCTGAGCTGTGAGAGCGCGCGCACTTGCTGCTCAGCGCGGTAAGAGCTGCGCACCAGCGGTCCGCTCTCCACCCACTTGAAGCCGAGTTCCAAGCCGATGCGCTTGAGCGCCTCGAACTCGGCAGGCTCGTAGTAGCGCTCAATCGGCAGATGTTGCTTGCTCGGCTGCAAGTACTGACCGATGGTCAGGATATCCACTTTGAGCGCTGCCAAATCGCGCATGACGGCGACCACTTCATCGAAGGTCTCGCCAAGACCGACCATGATGCCGCTTTTGGTCAGCACAAGCGGATCGAGCGACTTGGCGTTGCCGAGCGTCGCCATTGCCCATTCGTATTTATCTTGCGGCTGCACGCGCTTGAAGAGCCGCGGCACGGTCTCCACATTGTGGTTGAGAATCTCGGGCTGCGCGTCCATCACGATCTTGAGCGCCTCGATCTTGCCCTTGAAATCTGGGATCAGCACTTCGATTGAGCAGCCGGGCTGCACTTGCCGAATGCGCTTGATGACCATGGCGAAGATTGGCGCGCCGCCGTCAGGGCGCTCATCGCGGTTCACGCTGGTGATGACCACATGGCGCAAATTCATGGCGCGCACTGCCTCTGCCACGCGGATCGGCTCAGTCCAATCCAGCGGCGCAGGGCGACCAGTTTTGATATCGCAGAAGCCGCATGAGCGCGTGCAAGTATCGCCCATCATCAAGAAAGTGGCGGTGCCGTTTCCCCAGCACTCGCCAATGTTCGGGCAGTGCGCTTCTTCGCAGACGGTGTTCAGCGCCTTGCCGCGCATGAGCGCGCGCACCATCTCGTAGGTTTCGCCGCCGGGCGCGCGCACCTTGATCCACGGCGGACGGCGTTGCGGACGCGCAGCTTGTTGCGGCTCATCTACGCGGGCGCGCGTGGCTGATTCGCCAATCGGAATTTGATCGAGCGGGATGATTGTTTCGGTCACGCGGAACTCCTTAAATCAAGACACGACCAGCGGTCGGGCAGGCGTCGTGCTGTTGAGCGGGCATGGTGATCTTGAATTTAACATGCTTGCGCGCCGCTGGCAAGCGCGGGCATTTCGCTATCTTGTGGTAAAATTGACCTTGAAAGGTTTTTACGAGCATGGCAACACAAACTTTTTTACTCCCTAAGACGGCGGCGCGCCTTGACCGAATGCCGCCCTACGGCTTTGAACTGATCAATCGGCGCATTGGGCAGCTGACGGCGGAAGGCGCGGATATCATCCGCCTCGATATGGGCAGCCCTGATATGCCGCCGCCGCAACCTGTGATCGAAATGCTGCAGCGCAGCGCTCAGAATCCGAAGTTCCACAGCTATGGCAGCTATCGCGGCTTGCCCGCCTTCCGCAAGGCAGTGGCAGCCTACTATGAGCGACGCTTTGGCGTGCAAGTGGACGCCGATAAAGAAGTGCTGCCGCTGATCGGCTCGAAGGAAGGCATTGTGAATCTGGCGCTCGCCTTCATTGACCAAGGCGATGCAGTCATCGCGCCTGACCTGAACTATCCGGCGTATACGATGGGCGCGCTGATGGCAGGCGGCGACGTGATCATGATGCATCTCGATCCTGCGCGCAATTACGAGCCTGACCTCGACGCACTGCGCGGACAACCTGAGCTGCGCCGCGCCAAGCTGCTCTGGGTGAATTATCCGAACAATCCAACAGGCGCCACATGCGATCTCGCGCTCTACGAAAAGCTGGTCGCCTTTTGCCGCGAGCATCGCCTGTTGCTCTGCTCTGACAATCCATACGCCGAAGTGGTCTACGATGGCTACCGCGCGCCAAGCGCGCTGCAGGTTGACGGCGCGCTTGAATGCACGGTCGAATTCATGTCGCTCTCGAAGCTCTACAACATGGCGGGCTGGCGTCTGGGCGCGTGCCTTGCGCGCCGCGAGGTGATCGAAGCGCTGCTGACCATCAAGAGCAACATGGACAGCGGACATTTCCGCCCGATCTACGAGGCAGGTGCATTGGCGCTGACCGAGACGCCGCAAAGTTGGATTGACGCACGCAACGCGATCTATCAAGCGCGGCGCGATGCGCTCTTGGCGGCTTGCCCGAGCATCGGGCTGAGCGCGTTCAAGACGTCAGGCTCGCTGTACGTCTGGGCGCGCGTGGAAGATGGCGACGACGCGGCATACGTCCAAGCCGCACTGGAACAAGCGCACGTCAGCCTGACGCCCGGCGCCATGTATGGACCGGCAGGTAAGGGCTATGTGCGGCTGAGCGTCGGTATAGAAGATGAGCGCTTGCAAGAGGCGATTGCGCGCTTGCAAGCATGGTATGCTGGACGAGCATAGGAGCGTGTATTGAGACGTCACAAAGTGCAAATGGAGACTTTCATCGCGCCTGAGCAGGACGAGCCGCCTGAAGAGCGCGGCTTTCTTGTGGCGGCAGAAGTCCGCTCAGCGCGACCGTTATTGCGCGCGCAAGAATCGCTGGATGAGCTGGCGCTTTTGGCGAAGACGGCAGGCATTCAAGTGGTCGGGCGCGCTGTGCAACATTTACAACGCATCGATCCTGCCACATACATCGGCAGCGGCAAAGTGCGCGAAGTGCAAGAGCAAGTGGCGCAGCTCGCCGCTGATGTGGTCATTTTTGACGACGAGCTTTCGCCCAACCATCAGCGTGAGCTGGAGAAGCGCTTCGGCGAGACGGTCAAGGTCATCGATCGCTCAGCGCTGATCCTCGATATCTTCGCGCAGCACGCGCGCACGCGCGAAGGCGCGCTGCAAGTGGAACTGGCGCAATACGAGTACCGTCTGCCGCGCCTGACGCGCCAATGGACGCACCTTGCGCGCCAAGCAGGCGGCGGCAGCGGACGCAGCGGCAACGGCGGAGTTGGGTTGCGCGGACCGGGCGAGACGCAGCTGGAAGCGGATCGGCGCGAGATCAAAGAGCGCATCGCCAAGCTGAAGCAAGAGATCGAGGCTGTGCGCGCTCATCGCAGTCGGCATCGCGCTCAACGCGCGCGACAAGGCATTCCGATTGTAGCTTTGGTCGGCTACACGAACGCCGGCAAGTCCACGCTGCTCAACGCGCTGACCGGCGCGGATGTCTACGCCGCCGATCAGCTGTTCGCCACGCTCGATCCGACCACGCGGCGCTTGACCTTGAACGGCGGCAAGCAAGTCCTGATCTCAGATACGGTCGGCTTCATTCAAAAACTGCCGACAACCTTGATCGCCGCTTTCCGCGCCACGCTGGAAGAAGTGAGCGAAGCGGACATGATCATCCACGTGGTAGATGCGTCACATCCGCAGGCTGCTGCGCAGATCGAGACCGTGGAAGATACTTTAGCTGAGATTGACGTGCCGCGCTTGCCGCGCATCCTCGCGCTGAACAAGATCGATAAGCTGCCTGACGGCGTGCCGCCGTTGCGCGGCACTGATCATTACGCCGCCGTCGTGCCGATCTCAGCGCAGAGCGGCGAAGGCTTGCCGCTGCTCGTCAGCGAGATCGAGCGCGTCTTGCGCGAAGCGATGTTGGAGATCAAGCTGTTCGTGCCGTATCAGCGCGGCGATCTGTTGGCGCTCATCCGCGAGCAAGGTATCCTCGATAGCGCGCAGCCGACGACGGAAGGCACGTATATCCGTGCGCACGTGCCGCCGCGCCTTGCCGCCTTGTTGGCAGAGGATAAAATCTAGCCTATGCGACGTCTGTTCAGAAGCCTTGATCGCGCGCTGTGGTTGGCGAACCTGCTCAATTGGTTTCGCGTGAACATTCCGCCGCGCCGCGGCATCTTGATCGTGCTGGCAGTGCTGCTGCTGCTGGTGAGCCTGATCGTGCATTTGGTCTACTTAGCCAGCGGACAGAACGTCTGGCTAGGCGTGTGTGGTTTCGGCTTGCTGCACATCGCGCTGATCGTCGGCTTCTTGGGCGTGCTGCTCTCAGAGGCGCTCGGCAAAGGCTACCGTGAGTAGCGCTCAGTCCACCTTGTCTCTCAGACGCTCGGCGAAGCGCTGCGCCGTCTCAACCGAGTCAGTGGCTTTGCTCAGCGCGCTGCGCGGTCGCGCTTGGCGCGGCAGAGATTTGCGCGGCGCGCTCAAGAAGAGCAACAGCAAGCCGCCGAGCGAGATCAGCAAGCCGAAGCGCGCAACGGCATCCACAGGATCAGTCCAGTTCGGCACGGTGAAGTAGCGCACCACAGCGCCGCCTGTCGCCGCGACCGCGCGCTCGAAAAAGTCTTCGACTTGCGTATCAACGCGCGTGAAGATGTAGAGCGGGACGCGCATGGCGCGCGCTGCCTGCGCGTAGTCAGCGATCTGCTCGCCTTCGCGCTCTTCCGAGAGCAGCGCGCGCGTATTCTTCGCCTCTGCGATGAAGCCTGCGCCGACGAAATCGGGACGGCGGAACGGCGCGCTGATCGGCGCTGAGACAACGCAGACGTTGCACTCGGCAGGCGTCGCTGTGTTTTCGCGCAGGCTGCTGCAGATACACTTGCGTTGATCGGCGGCATCGTTGCGCGGCAACCGCAAATCTTTGGCGAGGATCAGCTCAGCTGAGCGTCCGATCTCAGCAGCGCTGCCAAGACCTGTGGTCACGGGCATTTCGCTGGAATAGCGCCTGCCTGTCGGATTAGGCGCGGTGAAGTTGAGCAGCAGCACAAGGCACAGCGCTGCGCTCAGCACAAACAGGATGCTCAACACGCGACGGATGCGTCTCATATGGCTGAGTATACGCGCAAGCGCGCCGTTTGGCAACTAAGGTTGCACATGGCGCAAGTCGCTATCGGTCAGCAGGCGCGCTGTGCTGAGTCCTGCCGCGACCGCGCCTGTGATCAGCACGGCGTAGACGCCTGCTGATAAGCCGCCGTTGATATCGCCTTCGTAGAAATAGAGCAGCACTTCGTAGGCAGGAATGCCCGGTATCATCGTGATGATGCCTGTCACAGTGAAGACCAAGCGCGGCAGCTTGTAGCGCGTCGAGATGCCGTAACCGAACAAGCCGACGAACAACGCGCCGATGTAAGCCGCCAGCGCAGGCGACGCGCCGCCTTGCAACAAGCTGTAGCGCACCAAATGTCCGCTGATGCCGACGACGCCGCAAGCCGCCAGCAGGCGCGGCGGCACATTGAACAACACGGCGAAGCCTGCCGTCGCCAAGAGCGCCATACTGCCTTGCAACACCAGCATCTCAACGCGCATTCCGCACCTCTAGACGACCGAGAAGCCTGTCAGCAACAGGATCGCCAACATGCCAATCGCGATGCACACCAAGATCAGCACGGCGTAAATGCCACGCGATAAGCCTGAGACCAAGTCCAGATGCACTAGGTCGAGCAGCGCCGTGATGAGCGGCACGCCAGGCACCAAGAGCAGCACAGACGCGATCACGCCGTTTTGCAGCGACGCCTGAACGCCCAGCAGCGCGTAGAGCGGCGCAAAAATCCGCAGCAAGCCGTAGCAGACGGCAGCGGCTACCGCCGCGCAGATCACCACAATCGGCACGGCGCTGAAGTGCCGCCTGATCATCGCCATGCGCAGCGTCTGCGCGACCGCCGCGCCGCCGAAGGCTGCCGCGAATTCCAGGGCGCTGCCGCCGATGATCACTGAGAATGCGCCGCACGCCAAGCCGACCATGATCGCCACGAACCAGCGCGGATATAGCAGCCCTTGCTGCTCGATCGCATCTATGCGCTTGTGCAGCTCAGCAGGCTGAATGCCGAGCGGCAGATTGCGCGAGAGCAGCTCCAGAGCGATGACACGGTTCATGTCCACAGCCAATCCGCGCACTTGCATAATCTGCGTGCGATGCTCACCACTGCTGTAAGCGGACGCGATGATGCCGGTCGGCGTCACATAGGCTTCCAATTGCTCAATGCCGAGCGCGCCTGCGCAGCGCGTCATCACCTCTTGCGTGCGGAAGCTGGCGGCGCCGCTGCGCAAGACCAAGACACCGATCCGCAGGACAACGTGCAGCGCTGCCGCTAACTCGGTCTGTGTGAACGTGCGTTGATGGTGGCGAATGGCGCGACTCACGGCTCGGTCTGCTCAGTTTTTGGCAGCAAGATGGTGTACTCGTAGCCGTTCATCGGAATCGCCGCGTGCAGGCTGTAAGCGCGTTCAATGGCTGCCAGCACAGGCGGCGGATAGAAGCCGATGATCGCCGTCTGACCGATATCGCGGCGCAAAATGACCGCGCCAAAGGCTTGCTGCTCGATCATGGCGATCAGCGCCGATGGATCGTAGAGCGTGCGCTCGGGCGTGTTGTTGTTGTACAAGTTCAGCAGTTGTGTTGGATTAGTGACGACAGGCTTGCCGCTGCGGAAGCTGAAAGCGGCTTCTTCGCTCAAAATCGGGCGCGGATCGGCTTTGGCGTATGCCACAATGCGCCAGCCGTTCGCCACGTCCTGCGCCGTCGGAATCTGCCCGATGGTCGCGTAGCCCATCGTCCAGCCGGCTGAGTCGTAGAAATTCGGGAACTTAGTGTTGCTCTGCACGCCGAGCAGCTGCCCGACCTGCGCGAAGATCGGCATATCCAGCGGCAGCTTGATGACCGCCGCGCCGTACAGCACAAAAGCCGCGCAGACTGCTACACTGAAGATCGGCATGGCGCGTTGCAAACTTGCCAAAAAGCGCGGCAGACGCCATGCGTTGCTCAGCGTGCGCCCTGCAAAAATGCCCGCAAGGATGCACATGGCGGCGATCGCAGTTGCGAAGTAGCTATCGCCGGCGCCCCACTTTCCCGCTAGGACGCTGTTCAGCAGCGCCGCGACGAACCACACGCTGTAGACCGAGAGCCGATCTACGTACAGCTCGTAGACGACCAGCAGCGCAGCCAATACCAGCAACGCGCCGTGTAACGCGATGAACTGCGCCAACAAGCCCGTGTATTGACCGAGGATGTACTGATTCACATTAGCAGTGATGATGTTCAGCGACCACTGTCCGCCTGTGCTCCAGTCGATCAGCAGGAAGATGCCGCCTGCGACTGCCGCGAACGGAATCGCCCAAGCGATAGCGCGCCGCACGCCGCGCAAAAACAGCCAACCGAAGACCGCCGCCACAGTCGCGATCGCCAATTGTTTGGTGTAGCCTGCTGCCAAGAGCAGCGCAAGGCTGATCAGGAGCAGGCGGCGCGGACGTTTGCTCTCGCTCAACGTGGCGATCACCACCACTGCCAATGTCTCGAACATCACCATGCTGATGTGCTGACGGAAGAGCGGTCCGATGTGATAGATGTAGTTCGAGGCGAGATACGCGCAGCCGCTCAAGAGCGCTATCGTGCGCTGACCTGTGGCGCGTTGCACAGCGTAGCCGATTGCAGTCGCTGTGATTAACGTGGCGAGGAAACTGACCAGCCGTCCATACCAATATTCCGCGCCGAACAGCCACGCAAACGGCACTAGGATCAGGTGATAGAGCGGCGGATAGTTGCTGGCGTAGAACGGAAAGACCTCGTTATCGCGGTAAGGCGATTGAAACTGGCTGA
>DAOTWB010000251.1:0-15352 GCA_034436235.1 Anaerolineae bacterium | reverse complement strand
GATGAACTGAAGGTGAATGCGCATGTGACGTGGCTCTCGCACATTGCGGACGACGCGGCTTTTGCGCGCGAGTGGCGGCAAGCGGATGTGTTCTGTCATCCCAGCTGCCAAGAGAGCTTCGGCTATGTGTATCTTGAAGCGATGACGCTGGGCAAGCCGATTGTAGCGGCAAGGGCGAGCGCCGCGCCTGAGGTGATCGGCGAGGCAGGGCTGCTGGTTGAGCCTGAGAGTCCTGCTGCTCTTGCCGAAGGCATTCGGCGCTTTTTGCGCGACGAGGCGCTACGCGCTGAGTACAGTCGGCGCGGACGCGCGCGCGCGCAGCAGTTCACTATGTCGCGCATGATTGACGGCTACGAAGCGGCGATTCGCAAAGTGACAGCTGCCCTGCCAATTCGCTGAGCGATTTTTGCGAGCAGGCGACAGATTGTCGCCTGCTCTTCCATCTTCGCCGTTGACTCTCGCCTTGAGCAGTGCGAGAATCAGAATCTTGCTGAGGATGATGAGCAATGGCAAAGGCTACGAAGACAGCCAAAACACAGAGCGATTTTGTCGTCATCGCCACCAATAGCAAAGCCAGTCATAACTACACGCTTGGCGAGCGCTATGAGGCGGGCTTGGTGCTGATCGGCTCTGAGATCAAGTCTATTCGCGAGCGCAAGGTCAACCTGAGCGAAGGCTACGTGGAAGAGCGCGGCGGCGAGCTGTGGCTGCTCAACGTCCACATCGCTGAGTACGCGCAAGCCAATCGCTTCGGTCACGAGCCGTTGCGTCCGCGCAAATTGCTCTTGCATCGCAAGGAGATTGCGCACTTGATCGGCAAGCTGCGCGAGCGCGGCTACACGCTCGTGCCAACGCGGCTCTACTTGAAAAAAGGACGCGCTAAGGTCGAGATCGCTGTGGCGAAAGGCAAAAAGCTCTACGATAAGCGTCAAGCAGTTGCCAAACGCGAAGCGGACTTGGATATTCGGCGGCGTCTGAAAGAACAGCGCTTCGATGATTAGACAAGACGCCGCTTTCTTGATAGGATCGCAGACCGCAAAGCATCTCCACTGACCTGAAGGTTGCTCCATGACAATGTTTGAAGGCAAAGTGCTTGTGCTGGGCGCTAACGGCGAGACTGGTCGGCGCGTGGTGAAGAATTTGCACGGCAAAGGCATTGCCGTGCGCGCCATGGTGCGCGCCGAAGATCGCATTCGCAACACGCCCGAGCTTACGCTGAACGGCATCGAAGTCCTGATCGGCTCAGTGTTGAACATAGACGATCTGCTGCGCGCGATGCATGGCATACACGCCGTGATCAGCGCGCTCGGCTCGCGTATTCACTACACTGATGAGGAAGTCGCGGCAATCGAGGCGACTGCGCCGATGTACATCGTGGCAGCCGCGCTCGAAAAGCGCGTTGAGCATCTAGTGATGTGTTCTTCTTTCGGCACTGAGACGCCGGATTTCAATCCGTTCTTGTCTCGCATCCTCAAGCAGAAGCGTCGCGGCGAGCTGGCTGTGATCAACAGCGGCATTCCGTATACAATCGTCCGTCCCGTCGGCTTGACCAACGCGCCTGCCAGCGCGAACGTCCTGATCGCGCCCAAACTGACATCTTTCGGCGTGATCAGCCGCGAAGATGTGGCAGAAGTGCTGGTTCAGGCGCTGTTGCAGCCTGAGGCGCGTCACAAGATCGTGGAGATCGCCAGCCAAGAAGGCGCTGGTGCCGCTGACCGCGAAAAGCTCTTCGCGTCAGTCGCGAGCTAGGCGCGCAACATGATCAACCAAGGATGGCGCAGCCACAGCCGCACTTGAGAGAGCCGCGCCGCTCTCAGCAGCAGGCGATACTTCCAATCGGGAATGTATTGGTGTATCCACGCACGCTCTGCCTCGCAAAATGTGCGCGGATCGAGGTTGCGCGCCGCAAAACGGTAACGTGAGCGATGATAGCGCCACAAGTACTTGGTGGAAGGCGTTCCGCTCAGGCTGTGGCGCTCGTAGTGATAGGCGACCGCCTTCGGCACGTAGCGAACGCGATAGCCCATGCGCCGTGCGCGTGCGCACAGCTCTGTCTCTTCAAAGTACATGAAATATTGCGTGTTCAGGTAGCCGAGCTGCTCAGCCAAGTCGCCGCGCAAGGCGAGCGCCGCGCCCATCACATAGTCCACATCCAAGACTTGATCGTGTTGCCCTTGATCTTCCTCGTTCACGCCCAAGTGATACGTCAAGCCGTTCGCTCGGATCATGGCGCCAGCGTGCTGCAAAATATTGCTATCGCTGAAGAAGACCTTGCTGCCTGCCACTGCCAGCCGCGAGTCTGCCTGAAAGGCTTCCCAGATCGCTGCCAACCACTCGCTATCCAAGCGCACATCCGCGTTCACCAATCCGAAGTAATCAGAAGGCAGGCGGCGCATTGCCAATGTGTTTGCAGCGGCAAAACCGAGATTTCTTTTGTTAGAAAAGACTAGCACGCCTGGAAAATGTTGCATAATAATCGAAAGTGTGTTATCCTGTGAGTTGTTATCAACGACGGCTATACGCATTGATAGCTGATCGCTAGGCAAGCGCAGCGCCTGAGCCGAGCTGAGTGCTGTATGGATCGTCTCGCCGCTGTTGTAGGTTACGTAGATCAGGGTGAAAATCTGCATAGGCGAATACTGCCTTTCTCAAGAAGTTGACAAAGTGCCAGTGCGTGTGGCTCATGCTGAGGTAGATTATAAATTCTAACCCAGTTTTTAGCAGTAGTTCATTTGCTTGTGCTGTATGCTAGGTAGTACATTTGGCACGTTGAGCTGGAATTGAATCCGCTTTATCGTGTGAAAAGCTGCGATCTTGAAGTGCCTGCGCAGTCTGTGTGATTTGAGCCAGTTGATTTCCTTTGACCGAGTGCGCATCACGCGCTGAATGCGATGGAATGAAATGCCGACCGATACCGAAACGCTGATTCATCATCTCGAAAATCTAGTGAAAGAGAAGCTGCGCGCTACGCCGCCGCCGCCGCCCGATGAGCGAGTCCGCCTGATGGAGCTGCTCGGTTTCATAGGCAAGCTGAGCGGCATCCAGCGCCTGCGCGAGCTGCTCATCAAGACGCAGCGCGAGCTGGAAGAAGCGCGTAGCGCGCCGCTGGAATACGGCATCTTCTTGGGAGTCTGTCCGCCGCGTCCCAAGCGCCAAATCCTCGATGAGAACGGACAACCTATCGAGCTGGGCAGCGATAACGATCTGCTGTGGGAAATGCTCGCGGATGTGCTGAACGAAGCCATCAGCCGCGCCGTCCTGCCCGATGAGCGCAAGCGCCTTGAGATGCTGCGCGACGAGCTGCACGCCATCTTGGTTACGCAGCGCGATGTGATCGTCGGCTACAACGGACAGCGCCTTGAGGTCAAACTTGCCGCGCCTGACCTGCCCATTGAGCAACTGCGCGAAGGTCAGCAGGTCGTCTTGAACCGCTCGCGCAACGTGGTCGGCGTTCGGCAGGACTTCTTGCGCGGCGAGACGGCTGAAGTGACCGCGATTCTCAGCCCTGAGAACGCAGCGCGCGTGTTGGCAGCGCCTGACGGCGTCAACTTGCGCGTGCAATGGCTGAGCGGCGAGAAGTTCAGCGTGCTGTGCGATCCGACGCTCGCCGAGACGCTCAAGCGCGGCGACATCGTGCAGATTGACGCCAGCGGCAAGCACGCCGTCGCCAAAATTCGTCCGCGCTTGCAAGTGCGCGTCGGCAGCACTGACTCAGTCGTCGAGATCAGCGACCAGCTCTTCCAAGATTCGGTTGAGGTCGGCGATACAGTGCGCGTCGATCCGCGCATCGGCATCGCCTTCGAAAAACTGCCCGCGCCTGAGAGCAGTAGCTTGACTCTTGAGCAAGTGCCTGACGTGCGCTATGAAGATATCGGCGGCTTGGATGAGCAGATCGTCACCATTCGCGACGCGATTGAGCTGCCTTACATCTACCGCAACCTATTCGATGAGTTCCAGCTCGACCGTCCTAAAGGCATCCTGCTCTACGGACCGCCCGGCTGCGGCAAGACATTGATCGCCAAAGCGGTCGCCAACTCGCTCACACTGAGCATTCGCGCTTATCTGACTCGCCTTGCGCAGCTGATCGAGATTTATCTGAAGCTGCGCGCCAATCCACAGGACGCTGAGGCGCTAGAAGCGTTCCGTGCGCTGCGCGGCGCGGAAGCGACGCCAAACTTATTCGAGATCGCCGAAGAGCTGCGCCTGAACGATGTCGATCTGGACGATCCGAGCGCGTCGCTGACGCGCATCAACGAAGTGTTGCGCCGCAAAGATGGCATCCGCAGCTACTTCTTGAACGTCAAAGGTCCTGAGCTGCTGAATAAATACGTTGGCGAGACCGAGTCGCGCATCCGCAAGATTTTTGAGGACGCCAAAGCGCGCGCTTCGTTCTACACGCCTGTCGTCATCTTCTTCGATGAGATGGAAGCCTTGTTCCGCACGCGCGGCAGCGGACGCTCCTCAGATGTGGAGACGACGATTGTGCCGCAATTCCTCGCCGAGATGGACGGCGTGGAAGGCAGCGAGAACGTGATAATCATCGGCGCCAGCAATCGCTCCGATATGATCGATCCTGCCATTTTGCGTCCGGGTCGCCTTGATGTGAAGATCAAGATCAACCGTCCAACGCAGGAAGCGGCGCTGCAGATCATGTCACTTTACCTGACACCTGATCTGCCTTTGAGCGACGCCGATCTGCCACAAGCGCCTGAGGCGTACGGACGCAACGTCACTTTCAAAGCGGCGACAGTGCGCCGTTGCATCGAGCTGTTTGGCGCATTTTTGCCCGAAGGGACTCGCAACGCCTTATCGCAGGCGCTGCCTGAGAAGCACGACGTGCGCAAGGCGCTCGATCCGCGCGAGCCGAACGGCGCTGCGCTGCGCGCGCTTGCCGAGTCCGATCCTGAGGCGCACGCGCTGCTGACCGAAATTGCGCGCCGCGAGCAACTGGCAGAGGCGTTGATCGTAGAGACTCTGAAAGTTCTCTACAGCGCCACAAGCCGCTTAGAGACATCCGTGCGCACGCCGAACGGCGCTAGCGAGCGTTTAGTCTTTCCGTTGCGCGATTTCTCAAGCGGCGCCGTGCTGATGAGCTTGGTCTCTCGCGCTAAGAAGACTGCGCTCAAGCGCCAGATCGCGGCGGGCAGCGGCAAAGTGGGCATCACGCTGCCCGATCTGCGCGCAGCGCTCGCCGATGAGTTCCGCGAGAACGCTGAGCAGTTTGTGGCGCATTGGATGAATGAGAACATCGGCGTCGGCGCGGCGCGGCAGGGCGATATCAGCGCTGTGAAAATCTTCTTGGAAGCGTTTGAGGACGATCCATGGGGCATTGAGAAGCGCAAGCCTTATCAAACTGCGCAGCCGCACACACAGCCGAACAGCGCATGAGCATGGACTAGCCTTAGCACGGAGAGTATCTTTTGACCACACCAAAACTGATCGGGATCGAGACGGAATACGGCATTTTTGTGCTGAACGCGGCGGCGTCCAATCCTTTCGTCGCCTCGCGTTTGGTGCTAGGGCATTGCCAAGAGGCGGGCGCGCTGCTGAAACGCCAGAAGCTCAAAGAGGCGCGTTTGACGCAGACGCGCTGGGCGCAACAGACCGCTTACACGGCGCCTGAGACGCAAGACATCCGCTTGCTGGACTCGGGCGAGCCGCTGGGCGAGATGCTCAGCGCCGAGCAGCCTGTCCGCGCTGAGACCTACATGGCGACCTACGGCTGGGATTACTCCAGCTTGATGCTGCCCAACGGCTCGCGTTTTTACATTGACCACGCGCATCCTGAGTACTGCACAGCCGAGACTCGCCTGCCGCGCGTCGCGGTCGCTGCCGATAAGGCAGGCGAGGTGATCGTAGAGCGCTCGCGGCAGCGCGCCAACGCCAGCGGCTTGCTCGCGGCAGGCGAAGAGATCGCTATCTACAAGAACAACAGCGATCACAAAGGCAACAGTTACGGCTGCCATGAGAACTACTTGCTCTCTGCCGCGCTCTACGAAGACCTGATCATGCGCCGCTTCCATCGCACGTTGCGCGTCCTGATCCCATTCTTGACCAGTCGCGCCATTTTCTGCGGATCGGGCAAAGTTGGCGCGGAGAACGAAAAGGCGGCGGATGGCTATCAGCTGACGCAACGCGCCGACTTCTTCGAGACCTTGATCGGCTTACAGACCACGCACAATCGTCCGCTCATCAACACGCGCGATGAGCCACATGCCGCGCGCGACGACTACCGCCGTCTGCACGTCATGTTGGGCGATGCCAATATGGCAGATTACAGCACTTTCCTCAAGATTGGCACGACGCAGATCATCCTGTCTATGCTTGAGGACAACGCGATCGCGTTGAACTTCACTTTTGACGATCCGATTGACGCTTACCAGACGATCTCGCGCGATTTGACCTTCAGTCGTCCGCTGCAGCTCGATAGCGGCGGCACGATCACTGCGCTAGAGATGCAGCGGCAATTTTACGCTGCCGCGCGCGACTACGTCGAGGCGAAGGCGCAGGCATTCAGCGATGACTTGTTGGCAGCTTACCGCGAGGTGCTGCAGGTGTGGGCAGATACGCTCGACAAACTCGGGCGCGATTGGCGGCTGCTCAGCACGCGACTCGACTGGGCGATCAAACGCAACTTGCTGGAGCGCTACCTGAGCAGTCAGCGCACGGACTGGACGCAAGTGGCGCTCTGGGAACTGCCCATCGAGCTGACGCTCGATCAGACGCGCGAGCTGCTCGGCCAGCGCCCTGAAGAAGTGCAAGCGGCGGTCAAACGGCTGCATGGCGTGCGCGGCAGCTACATCGAGAGCTACATGGCGCGCCATAAGCTCAGCTATGCCGATTACTGGCAGCAGCGCGAGATTTACTTCAGCCTGCGCCGCCTTGATCTTGAGTATCACGATATTCGGCGCAGCGCCGAGCCGCGCCAGAACGGTATGTTCTATCGCCTGCAGGCGAGCGGCGCAGTCGAGCGCTTGCTGAGCGACGCTGAGATCGAGCCGTACATCAGCACGCCGCCTGAAGATACGCGCGCTTACTTGCGCGGGACGCTCTTGGCGCGCTTTGGCGAGTACATCACACACGCCGATTGGTCTGAGGTCAGCTTCCGCGAGCCGTACATGACGCACGATCTGTACCTGCCGCTGCCCGATCCGTTGAGCGGCACGCGCGCTGAGGTCGAAGCGCTCTTGGCAGGCGTCACTGACCTGCCAGGGCTGATTCGCGCCTTGAAACCGATTGCACAGCCGTACTATCGCAGCTACGGCAGTTATGATAGCTATAGCTATGGAGGTTAATGACGATGAGCGATCAAGAGCAGATCACACGCGGTCAGCAGAGCTTCAGCAGCGAGCCAAGCGGCTTGGCACAGAACGCAACGCCATCTTCGCGCGATGTGATTGACGACGTGCTGGGCGACTTTTTCGGCGGCGAGTCGCTGCCTGTTGAGACCATCGGCGGCGAGACGCAGCAACGCCCAGAGCTGCGCGGCATCAGCTCAGAGGAATTCGTGCGCCGCTTCCGCCAAGAGACGGGCGAGTGAGCCGATCAGCCTAGAGACGCTCAGCGTCTCTAGGCAGCAAACGAAGGAATTGCCATGCGCGAGCGAATCTTCAGCTTAGAGGTGGAGTACGGCATCTCATTTCTGAGCGAACGCGGCTCAGGTGAGCCTACTAAAGAGACGCTGGTCGGCGTTTTGCGCCGCGCGCTGACCGATGCCGTCGGATTGAGCGAGAGTTCATTCATCACCACAGGTGCTAAATTCTATCACGACGTCGGTCACGCTGAATGGGCGCATCCTGAATGCCGCAGCGCACGCGAGATCGCGCTCTATGACAAGGCTGCCGATACGCTCATAGCCTTCCTGCTGCCGCGCGCGCAAGAGTTCCTGCAGGCTGAAGGCTTTCGCGGACGCATCTTGATCATCAAGAACAATGTGGACGTGCATGGCAATACCTATGGCTGTCATGAGAACTACATGGCGGAACGCGAGACGGCTTGGCTTGATCACGAGGACTACTTGCGGCTCTCGATTCGCTACCTTGTGCCATTCCTCGCGACTCGCTTGATCCTATGCGCGCCGGGACGTATTGGGCTAGGGCGGCGCGGCGAGCAAGGCTTCGCGTTTCAGCTTGGGCAGCGCGCCGATTTCATCAACGCCGTCGTCTCGCGCGATACGCGCGACATGCGCGGCATTTTCAATCTAGGGCGCGAGAACGAGCCGTTCAGCGAAGGCAACTATCGCCGCCTGCACCTGATCCTAGGCGATGCCTGTATGTCAGGTTACGGCACGTTCCTGAAGCTCGGCACGGTCGGCTTGCTCTTGCGCCTGCTTGAAGACCTTGAGATTGGCGAGATACCGCATCTGAAAGAGCCTGTGCGCGCTATGCAGACCGTCTCGCGCGATCCGAGCTGCACGGCGCTCTTGCCGCTCTACGATGGACGGCAGATGACGGCAATTGATATCCAGCGCATTTACCTTGAGCAGGTCATGCGCTATGCCGAGCGCCATCCGACGTCGCCTGAAGAGCGCGAGCTGATCCTGCTCTGGGCAGAGACGCTAGACGCGCTGCAGAACGCGCCGTCGCGACTCTTCGGCAAGGTGGATTGGATTACCAAGAAAAGTGTGCTGGATCGGCTGCTGGCGCAGAACGGCTTATCTTGGGAAACGCCCGACCTAGAGCGGCATCCGATCCGCTACAAGCTGCAAGAGCTGGACATTCAGTACCATAACATCGATCCTGCGCAAAGCCTGTTCTACAAGCTGCTGCGCAGTCAGCGCGGCGCTGAAGCGCTCGATACGCTGTGGGACGCCGAGTCGGTGCGCGTAGCGCAGAGCGCGCCGCCGCCATACACGCGCGCGCGTGTGCGCGGCGAAGTGATCGCTTCGGCGCGGCGCACAGGCGGTCGCGTTGAGGTGAAAGGCTGGAGCGAAGTGCGCTTAGGCGGTCAGCGCGTTGAGCTGTACGATCCGTTCACTTTTTTCTCAGCCGAGACGTACACAATTTTGAAAGAAGGCAGGCTGACCAGTGCCTAGCAAGCGAGGTGACCTATGACTGATCGCCCAACACGACCTGATCCTGAGGCGGCGCGCTCAGGCAGCCCGTTCAATCGCGACCTACTGCTGGAATGGCTTGATGCAATTGCGCGTCGGCAGGTCACACTGACGGAACAGATAGCGCCTGAGGAGCTGTTGCGGCAAGCGCTTGATGCGCCAAGTCGTCCTACGCCGCCTGTCAGCGAGAGAGCCGAGAATGTGCCGCCGCGTCCATTCGGAATATTCAGCGGTTTGTTCGGCGCACGCAGCGCGCCGCGTACCTCTGGAGATGCGCAGGGCGTGCAAGATCGAGACGTTGCTGCTGAGATGTTGTCCAATCTCGTCTACACGCTGCAAAGCTACCAGCAGCGCAGTCCTGCGATCTTGCGTCATGCCCTGATCGGCTTGGGCAAGGTCGGCAATGCCGCTGAGCATGTGTCTTTGATCGCGCCTTTTCTAGACGGACGCTGGGAACAGAGCGTGCGGCTCGCCGCGATTGACGCCGTCAGCAATCTAGGCGGCGAGGAAGCCATTGATAAGCTGATCGCGCTGCTCGGCGATTCTGACATCGTCGTCCGCTGGGAAGTCCAAGCGGCGTTAGATCGCTTGTTGGTCGGCACGGAAAGTGCAGTCGCTGAAAGTGCGCCTGACGCGCCTGACGATGAGCCTGACTCTTCCGATGGTATACCTTTCTGAGGAGCTGCGATGCCTGTCCTGACTTTTCGCGATGCCGATGGCGATTTTCGCGAGTACGCTTTCTCAGATGCCAAACCTGTTCTGCTGCGCGCGCCTGAGCGCGGCGCGGCGCGCTTTGGCGCAGGCGAAGGGCAGCCGTTGGCTATCATCACGCGCGCGAAGGTCTATCAAGTGCCGCTGGTGGTCAACCTGAGCGGCGACTCGCAAGTGCGCGTGAACGGACGGCGCGTGGTCAGCTTGCGCGTCTTGCGGCAAGGCAGTCGCCTGCAGATCGGCGACTTGGAAATGACATTTTGGGAGATGACGCTGCAGGATGTTGCGGCAGGCTCTGCCTTGATCGGACGGCGTTGTCCTGTCTGCCGCTTGAGCTACGGCATCGGCGATGAAGTGGTGATCTGTCCGCGCTGCGGCGTGCCGCATCACAAGGAATGTTGGTTTGAGCATGAGTTTTGCTCCAATCCGGGCTGCCTGTATCCAATTCGCACGACGCTCAAGCGTGTACTGGCAGCGCACGGCGTGGTGATCGAGCAGCTCGCCGCCAACAGTCAGCTCGTCACGCAAGGCACGCGCTGTGCGGCAGGCACGCCAGGCGTGGATGCGCAGCCGTTCCAAGCGGGACAGTACGTGGCGTACTGTCCGAACCGAGCGTGCAGCGCGGCGTTTCACCTTGAGTGCTGGGTGAGCATGGGCAACTGTCCTGCTTGCCGCAAATATGACGTGAGCAAGCTACTGCGCTCAGTGTTCACGCCGAACACGCCGCCATATCTGGGCGAGGAGAGCGCTGAGCCTGAGGACGCTGCCTGATGAGCGATTTGGTCGAATTGACTGATGGCGACGGCGTGATTGAGATCAGCGCGCCTAGCGCGGATCGTTATGCGTCGCTCAAACTGATCGATTGGTGGGATCACGCCAAGCTGCGCCGTGCGAAGGTGATGGTGGTCGGCGCAGGCGCGCTAGGCAACGAGGTGTTGAAGAATCTTGCCCTGCTCGGCGTCGGCTATCTTTTCTTGGTTGATTTTGACACGGTCGAGGCGTCAAATCTCTCGCGATCTGTCCTCTACCGCGCTGAGGACGCCGGCAAGCGCAAGGTAGAGGTAGCGGCGGCGCGCCTGCGCGAGATCAATCCTGATGTGCGCGTGGCAACTTTTCACGGCGACGTGACGCAAGCGCTCGGGCAAGGCATTTATCGCCGCGTGGATGTGGTGATCGGTTGCTTGGATAATCGCGCGGCGCGGCTCGCCGTCAACCGTGCGTGTTGGCGCTATGGCGTGCCGTGGATTGACGGCGCGCTGGACGTGCTGATGGGCATCGCGCGCGTTTTTGTGCCAGGTCAAGGCGCGTGCTACGAATGCACGATGACCGAAGCGGACTACGATCTGGTCAATGTGCGCTATCGCTGTCCGCTTTTGCGTCCTGACGAATTGCAGGAAGGCAGGCAACCGACCACGCCGACGAGCGCGTCGCTTGTGGCAGCTTGGCAGGTGCAAGAAGCAGTGAAGCTATTGCACGGCTTGCCTGTGCCAGCAGGCAAAGGCATTTACATCAATGGACATACTTACAGCACCTCGTTGCTCGCGTACACTGAGCGCGCCGATTGTTTCAGCCATGCGCAGGCGCGCGCAGTCGTGACCGAGTTGCCCTTGCGCGCCGCCGATTTGACCGTCGGAGCATTTTGTGATGCCATCGCGCCGATTTTGGCGGCGGAAGGCGCAGAGAACGCTGCGCTCTTGCCTGAACAAGAGATCATCAGCCATTTCTATTGTCTCGCTTGCGACGCGCGGACGCCTGCATACCGTCCATATGATGAGGTGATGCCTGACGGCGCCGCCTGTCCGACTTGCAACATGCCACGTCTGCCCAGCATCCTGAGCCGTTTGCCGCTCAGCGCCGATTCGCCTGCCACGAATGTGCCGTTGGTGCAGCTTGGCGTGCCGCCATTGGCTGTGTTGCAGGTGGCAGCGCGCGTGCAAGGTGTAGAGTGCATCTTCTGGTTCGAGCTGAGCGCAGATGCTCAAAGTTGCCTTGCCGCTTGGTCTGAGTGAAGGAGATGGAAGAGATGCCAAGCTACACTGATCGCCGCAACAACCGCCTGAAGCACGAGTTTGAGCGCATTCAGAGCGTGCGGCGTCCCAACAGCCTGATCAAAGTCTACTGCGCCGATCTGAGCGCTGATGAAGTGAGCATGTATCTGGGACGCGCTACGACGCGCCAAGAGTTCAATCAGATCATTAACGACGGTTTGCGCGGCTTCCTGACGCCTGAGCAGTTCGTGATCAAGTTCCCGAATCAGCCGCCGGAGAAGTATCTGTTGGTCTTCAACTGCGTTGGCTTGCGCCAAGATGCGACGGGCAACATCGTGGAGACGACCAACCACGCGATGGAAGTCATCTTCAACGTGGATTATCCCGTCAAGCCGCCGCGCTTCGTGTGGCTGACGCCGATCTGGCATCCGAACATTCACGCGCCGTTCATCTGCAACGCCGATCTCGCTTTCCCGATCTCTGCCACGCTCGATCAGATCGCGGTGATGACGGCGCGCATGGTTCAGTATCGCCATTACAACATGGACGATCCGCTCGCCATGACTCACAACGTGGTCGCGTGGCTGAAGGCGCAGCCTGAGAGCCGCTTTCCCGTCGACTCGCGCGATGTGCTGACGGGCGAGTTGCCGCGGACGCCGCTGGTCATGCGGCGCGTTGGCGGCTTTGTGGAATGGGTAGACGGCGTGCCAACAGAGAGCGCTGCTGTCATGGGCGATTTGATCGAGTTGATAGACAATGAGTGAGCAGATGGACGACTCACAGCCGATCAACGCTGCGATGAGCGCGCTGGAGACGCTCGGCTGGCAGGTCAGCGCAGGCGCGGCAGGCTGGCAACTTCAGCGCGAGTCACACACGATCTACGCGGACGTGAACGCGCGCTGGCTGTACTTCAGCCTGCCCGTGCCGCAGACACAGGCTGCGGCGCACTACCTGCAGGCATCGCGGCAGCTCTATCTGTGCAAGTATGCGCGCGATCCGCAAGGGCAGCTGCTTTTGCAAGCAGAGCTGCCGCTCGTCGAGCTGGAGCGCACGTATATCCACACAACGGTTGAGGCGCTGTGGCGCGCAGCACAAAAACACGACTCGCCGCTGACAAGCGCGCCATCGGCGCCAGCCGCTGAGCAGAACGTCGAGTACTTTCCGCGCTATGCGCTAGACGTTTACTTCAAAGGCTTGCAACATGAAGGCTGGGGCTTGCGCAAGCCAATCAGCGCGAACGAATACCATCTGCACTACAAAGCGCCTGAGCGTCCGTTTGAGGTGTATCTCGCCTTCAACGCGGCCTGGGCGTATTGGCAAGTGCCGATTCTGGAAGGCGCGGCGGCGGCAGCTTGGTGGCGTAGCGCTCAGCGCGATCGCCTATGCCAGTATTTGCTGACGGTCAATGAGCAACTTTACTGGGCGCGTTTCGTAGTAGATGAACAGAGCAACGTGCTGTTGCTCTTGGATATGCCGCTCTCGCTCTGCACACTGGAGCGCTTCCGTTTGAGCGCACAAGCGATTGCACAGTACGCATCTGATTATGCCTATGAAGTGTTGATCATGGCGGAGTTAGATCGCGACGAAGCCCTCGCACGCCTTGTGTCAGCAAACCTTAATGAAAGGTTAGAGTTTCATAACTAACTGATCGAAAATATCAAATTTGTGAGTATACTAGGGATACGTGGGCTATTATCCGTTTGCCGTTCGCGGCGAGGCGGTGATAGTGAGACCAACTTCAAGTCCGTTTGTCTGAAGGAGAATCGGCTCATGTCGGCAACTGCTACACCAAACAAGGTTCGTCTGTATTTGGAAGATCACACAGGCAACAAGCGCCGCGAGGCACGCATTGCTGCTGGTACACCAGTGCGCGAGTTGGTGCCAGCGCTGATCACCGCCCTTAACCTGCCAACGACCGATCCGCGCGGGCGCCCGCAGCAGTATCATCTCGCCTACGAGAATCGCCAGCTGCAGATGGAAGAGACGCTCGAATCGGCAGGCGTGGTCGAAGGCGCAACGCTCACGATGGTGCCAGAGATGACTGCCGGCTGAGCCTGTCAGCGTCTCTCGCCGCCACTACGTTGTAGACAGCCGCCCGCCAAGCCACACGGTTTGTGCGGGCGCGTTGTTACAGTTCAGCCACACCTTAGCGCGCCTGTCCGCACATGCATTCTGAGAAAACTGAGCATGAAATACCTCACTCTGCATATCACCAGCAATGAAGGCGAGCTGCTCTACGCCCGAGATGTGGATGTCGTCAACCTGTGCGAGACGTTCATCCGTCAACTGGTCTCGGATTTCGTGAAAAAAGGCGTGATCCGCGAAGGCGAGCATTACACAGCGCGCCTGATACCGCGCTATGGCAATTGGCTGCGCCAACAGGCTGTCGTAACTGCCCTGAGCGCGCCCGTGCCTGCTCAGAACACATGGGTCGTTTTGGACTACGAGCCGAACACGCGCCCTGATCAGCCTGTGATCTACTTCACGCTTGAGCTACACGTCCGCGAGCGCAACTTTTTGATCGCGTGCGATATCTATCCGCATGAGCTCAGCGCCAATTTCATCGCCTATGGCGTTGAGCAAGCGCTGCTCAGCTTAGGTGTGCTGCAAAACGGACAGCTCTATCGGATACGCTTCTACGCCAAAGATGACAACGACGCCCAGTTCGACAAAGAGCATCTGCCAACGCTTCAGCAGAAAGCCGCCAGCTTGATCGAATTCCTTTCCGATGAGCCTGAGACGCCTGCTTTTCCGTTTCGCGATCCGAGCGCCTATCCGAGCGCCGTCGTCATCGGGCAGGGACAGCCGCAGCCTGATGATATACGCATTTTTGTGCGGCGCGGCACGCACGATGCGCTGCTGCAAGCGGCGAAGGCGAGCGATCAAGTGGAATTGGGCGGCATTTTGGTCGGCAACGTCTATCGCGCGGCTGACGGCGGACGCTTGATCGTGGAAGTGAGCGACTTCATCGTGAGCGAAGGCTTGATCTCTAGCGCCACTGAGCTGCGCTACACTTTTGAGAGCTGGCAGAGCCATCAGGCGCAATTGCGCGAGCAGTTTCCCGGCAAGCGCATCGTCGGCTGGTATCACACGCACGTGGTGACCATACCGACGAACGAGAGCGAGAGCGTCGCTGATGAGAGCGAAGAAGCAGCTGCCAGCAGCGGCACGACCATGTTCTTCTCCCAGCACGATGTCTTTCTGCACAGTCAGTTCTTCGCCGATGAATGGTATGTCGCCTTAGTGCTTGATCCGTGGGGAAAGAATATCTTCTTCCAGTGGAAGAATGGTCGGATTGTGCCTTGCCATGCCTACTATCTCTACGCTGATCTGGGAGTAGCTTGATGACTGCACTGCTGCGCTTGCTGTGGAACATTGAGGCGGATGCGCAAGGGCTGATCTGCGCCTTCACGCCTGACGAAAAGCTGCTGATCGCCGGCGCTGAGGATGGCAGCATCTACGCTTTTGATCGAAGTGGACGGCAGCTCTGGCGGCAGCAAATCTCAGGCGAGGCGTTTCGCTTTGCGTTCTCGCGGCATAGCAATATTCTCGCCATTGGCACGATTCGTGGCGCAGATACCAGCGTACTGAACTTCCAGAC
>DAOTWB010000250.1:0-3232 GCA_034436235.1 Anaerolineae bacterium | reverse complement strand
AGACAAGGTGAAGGCGCTGATGCTTGGTGATGTAGTCATCAGCGCCAAGCATCAGCGCCTTCACCTTGTCTTCCTCAGCGTCGTTGGCAGTCAGCACGATGACAGGCACGTCGTTGCTGCGGCGGATGTTCTCCAGCACTTCCAAGCCGCTCATACGCGGCAGACGCAAGTCCAGCAGCACCAAATCAGGGCGATTTTCCTGCACCAGCTCAAGCGCCTTCACGCCATCAGGCGCCACAAGCGCATCATAGCCCGACATCTGCAGGCTGCTGCGCAGGTAACGTGAGACGCGCGGCTCGTCCTCTACGATCAAAATGAGTGGATTCTCTCGCATAAGTCGCTCTGCCTAGACCATCGTTACAGGCTCTATTACACCTACGAGTATACGGCAAAAGTTCAAAAAATGTTATACTTACCGAAGCGTGGAGGTGCAAGTATGAGCGATTGGCAAGACGGCGACCACGAACGCTATGAAGATGAGCTGGACGAAGAGCGCGAGCAGAATCGGCGCGCCTTGAGCGATGATTTCGCCGCCTTCGATGCCTCGCGCTACGTGCGCGATGTGCGCGGACGTGCTGCCAGCAGCTCGCTTCCGCCGCAGCCGGATGCCGAGCCTGAAGAGCGCGCCGATCCAACTGCTGATTGGGACGATCCGCTCCTGAACTTGCCGCCGAGCGTCCGCCGCATGGCGACAGGCACGACGAGCGCGCGGCGTAGGAGTAACTTGCGCACAGGCACGCATCGGCGCGTGCGCAGCGCGGCAGAGCGATCTGCTGTGCAGGACCGCGATCCGAGCTTGCTCGGCGCGCTGTTCGGCAGCGGATTGGCGCCCGGCTTGCGCTTCATCGTGATCGCCTACGGCTGCTTCGGCTTGATGTTGCTGATCGGCTTATGCGGCACGTTCGCATGGCTTTTCGGCTGGATGCGCTAGTGACTTTGAGAGGTTTGAAAAATGCCTTTTTACCGAAAACTTGGTGAGATTCCGCACAAGCGGCACACACAATTCCGCAAGCCTGACGGCGCGCTCTATCGCGAGGAAGTGATGGGACTGGAAGGCTTCAGCGGCATTCAGAGCATTCTCTACCATCACTTTCTGCCGCCGCGCGTGCTGCGCGTTGAAGATTTAGGCGCTGTGACGCCGACCTACACGGATTTCGGTCCGATTCGCCATCGCGCCTTCAGCACAGCGCATATTCCCAGCGGCGGCGATCCTATGCAGGCGCGCCGAGTCCTGCTCGGCAATCGCGATGTCACGCTCAGCGTGGCGCGTCCGACTCAGAGCATGGATTACTTCTATCGCAACGCGCAGGCGTACGAAGTCTGGTTTGTCCATGAAGGCAGCGGCGTTCTGCGCACGCAGTTCGGCAGCTTGGCGTTCAGCGCAGGCGACTATTTGGTGATTCCTTTCGGAGTTACATGGCAGATGCAGCTGGCAGGCGAGGCGCGCTTCTTCGTGATCGAAGCGCCGTCGCAGATCGAGCCGCCGCGACGCTATCGCAATAAATACGGGCAACTTCTAGAACATTCGCCGTACTGCGAGCGCGATATCCGCACGCCTGAGGGGCTTGAGACCTTCACTGAGCGCGGCGAGTTCGAAGTGCGCGTCAAAGTGCGCGACAGATTGACGCGCCATGTCTTGGATCATCATCCGTTTGATGTGGTCGGCTGGGATGGCTATTTATATCCTTGGGCGTTCAGCATTCACGATTTTGAGCCGATCACGGGCAGAATCCATCAGCCGCCGCCAGTCCACCAGACGTTCGAAGGCGATAACTTTGTGGTCTGTTCGTTCGTGCCGCGCTTGTTCGATTATCATCCGCAAGGCATACCGGCGCCGTACAATCACAGCAACGTCAATAGCGATGAGGTGATTTACTACGCCGAAGGCAATTTCATGTCGCGGCGCGGCATTGCGCGTGCGGACATCACGTTGCATCCCAGCGGCTTGCCGCACGGACCGCAGCCCGGCGCTACCGAAGCCAGCATCGGCGCTGTGAAGACCGAAGAATTGGCTGTGATGGTGGATACTTTCCATCCGCTTGAAGTGACCGCGACGGCGCTGGAGCTGGAGAAGCTGGATTATATGGCGTCTTGGTCGGCAGGCGATGGCGCGTGACGCTCAGCGCGACGGATGCATGAGCAACGCTTCGAGCGCCGCTTCGCTGATACGCCTGCTTGCTTGAACGACGCGCCGCTTGCGAAGCATCTTCGGCAGACCGATCAGACCTGCCGCCATGCCGCGCAACTTGGCGCGCGCTGCCGCGCCGCGCCAAGCGCGCAACGCCTGCCACGCTGTAGCCAACTGCGCAGCAAGAACGCGCCGCCAATGCTTGCGCCACAAAAAGGTCGGATAATTTTTGGCGATCACCCAAAGCGCGTTGCGCCCGTCGTAGAAGCTGGCAGTGACGCCGCCGCCTGTCGCTGAGAGCTTGTGATAGACGACTGCTTTCGGCGCGTACACGCACCGCCAATCGGCAAGTTGCGCGCGCCATGCCAAGTCAATGTCTTCCATGCTGAAGAAGAAATCTTCATCCAACAGACCGATCTGATCGAGCATGGCGCGCCGATAAGCTGCTGCGCCGCCGCACGCGCTGAAGACATACTCTTCGCGTTCAAATTGTCCCACATCGCGCTGCCACACGCCGCGATTGCCGGCTCTGCCGTCGAGCGTGTAAAAATCGCCCGCCGTGTGGAACGTATCGCGCTGATCGAACAGCAGCATCTTCGAGGCGACCATGCCTGCCTCAGGATGCCGTGCAAAGCAGGCGATCACCTCAGCTGCCCAGCGCGAGTCAGCCTCAGTGTCGTTGTTCAGCAAGGCGAGGAACGCGCCGCGCGCCGCGCGTAAGCCTACGTTACACGCGCCTGTGAAGCCGCGATTCTCAGGCAGCGCGATCAGCTGCACTTCAGGGAACTCGGTGCGGATGAGCGCCTGCGAGCCATCAGCGCTGCCGTTATCCACCACAATCACTTCGATCTGCGGATGTGTCTGCGCACGTAAAGCGCGCAGGCAGGTCGGCAAGTGCGCCGCGCCATTCCAATTCGGGATGATCACAGAGAGCAGCGCTGCGCTCATGGTTGCACGATTGGCGCGCTGGCGCAATCGCCATCGGGAATGATGTATTGCGCGCTGACCCAGCCGATCTGTCCATCGGCGCGCTGCACGCGATACCAAGTGGCGCTGGCGTTGCGTCCAAGCACGCTCAGCCGCTCGCCAAGCGCCAATTTGGCG
>DAOTWB010000249.1:0-13978 GCA_034436235.1 Anaerolineae bacterium | reverse complement strand
GCCAGCACGGCATGATAAGGCAGAATCGGCATGAAAGATTCTGGCGCCTGCCACAGCCGTCCGAAGGCAGGCGTGCTGATCGCGATCAGCGCCGCCGCAAGCGCGACGAAGATGCCGACATGCCATCGTTGCCGACCTGCTCTCAAAAGCGCTAAACACGCCAGCGCGACCACGCCAATGCCGACGCCGCGCTGCACAGGCGGATTTTGTGCGCTCAAATCGTAGCGCGGCGCGCTGAGCAAGCTCTCGGTCAACGGAATTGGCTCAGCGTGAGGCGGCGCAGCTGCGCTCAGCCAACGGACTGCGTCGCGCTCGAGTAGCGCAGGCAGCCAATAGAACGCGCTCAACAAAGCGACCGCTATCGCAAGCGCTGCGAAACACAGCGCGCGTCTCAGGCGCGCTTCAGCAGGCGCATAGATTCTGCCGCTCAGCGCCACGAAGCCTAGCACAATGCCGCCGAAGAGCGTCAAGCGCGAGTCGCACAGCACAAACGCGACGCACAGGACGAGCGCAAGGGCGAAGGCGCGCCGATCGCCTGTGCGCCAGAGCAGGTCTAGCGCTGCGGCAGCGCACGGCAGCAAGCCTAAAGCGAGCATGTAGGGCAGCTCGCCGAGTTGATAGGGCAACGTGAAAGCGAGCGGCGCGCTCATCAGGTAGCTGAAAGCGGCTAACACGCCGCCGCGCACGCCAAAGCGACCGCGCGCAAAAGCGTACATGCCTATTGCCGCCGCTGCCCACGCGATCAGCATCACAACTTTGACGCTCTGAGTCGGCGCGGCATCCGTGATGATTTGATGCAGCGCGGCTGACATATGCGGCAACGGCGGCAGATAGTTCAGCACAGGCGCGCCGTAGGTCAGGTGGAAGCCGCTCGCCCAGCGCGGATAGAAGACGCCGCGCCGCATCAGAGCGGCAGTTTCGGCAACGCGCAGCGCGTGCAACTTCACTGCCGAGTACGGCGGCACGCTATTGCGCGCCAGCAGCGGCAAGGCGATTGACACGGCGAGGACAAGCGCCAACAACATACCTAGATCGGGCAGGCGGCGGCGCGGACGCATCCAAGCGGGCAGATCGTCAGGGCTGATAGCGACGGCGCTGCTCACATGCGCTCAGTCCTTTTGGCGCGCGCGCTCGTGCGCAATGGCAGCCTCGATGAAGCCTTTGAACAGCGGATGCGGACGATTGGGACGGCTGCCGAATTCAGGATGAAACTGACTGCCGATCATGAACGGATGGTTGACCAGCTCGACGATCTCCACCAAGCGTCGGTCAGGACTCAAGCCGCTCAGCCGCATACCGCCTGTCTCAAAAGCGGCGCGGAACTGATTGTTGAATTCAAAGCGATGGCGATGGCGCTCCTCAACGCGGCTGACGCCGTACAACTGCGCTGCCAGCGAGCCTTCTTCCAAGATGCACGGATAGAGACCTAGCCGCATTGTGCCGCCGCGATCCACGATATTCCGCTGGTCAGGCAGCAGGTCAATCACAGGATGCTCAGTTGGCGTCTCGAACTCAGTGCTGTTGGCATCTTCCATGCCCAGCACGTGCCGTGCGAATTCAATGCACATCACTTGCATCCCAAGACATAAGCCAAGATATGGCACATTGCGCTCGCGCGCAAAACGCGCCGCCATGATCTTGCCTTCGATGCCGCGATAGCCGAAGCCGCCCGGCACCACGATGCCGTCCACTTGCTCAAGCGTTTCCCAGTGCTTGCCTTTCTCCAGATCGCCGCTGTAGACCCACTTGATCTGCACTTCGCGCTCGGCTGCGACCGCAGCGTGACTGAGCGCTTCCTTGACGCTCATGTAAGCGTCGTGCAGCTCCACGTACTTGCCGACAATGGCGACTGTGATCGGCTTGCGCGTCTTCTTCATGCCTTCCACCATACGCCGCCAATCGGCGAGATCAGGATCAACCGTCTTCAGGCGCAGCCGATTGACGATGTATTCGCCCAAACCTGCATCTTCCAGCAGCAATGGCACTTCATAGAGCGTCTTGACCGTCGGCAAGGCGATGACCGCCTCGCGATCCACGTCGCAGAACAGCGAGATTTTCTCCAACAAATCTGGCGGCACAGGATAATCGGCGCGCGCGATGATCACGTTCGGTCGGATGCCCATGCTGCGCAGATCGCGCACGCTGTGCTGCGTTGGCTTCGTCTTCAGCTCGCCTGTTGCGCCGATGTATGGCAGGTAAGTAACGTGGACGTACATCGCACGCTTGCGCCCGACGTCAATGCGCAATTGGCGCAGCGCTTCGAGGAACGGCTGGCTCTCGATATCGCCAACTGTGCCGCCAACTTCTACGATCAGCACATCAGCGCGATTCTCCTGCGCCACTTGCAGCACGCGCCGCTTGATCTCGTTCGTGATGTGCGGAATGACCTGAATCGTGCCGCCTAGAAAGTCGCCGCGCCGCTCGCGCGCGATCACATCCGCGTAAATCTGACCGCTCGTCACGTTGCAGCCGCGCGTCAGCGTCTCATCAATGAAGCGCTCGTAATGACCGAGATCGAGATCGGTTTCAGCGCCATCTGCCGTCACGAATACCTCGCCGTGCTGGTAAGGACTCATCGTGCCAGGATCGACGTTCAGGTAAGGATCGAGTTTTTGAATGGCGACGCGCAGACCGCGCGCCTTGAGAATGCGTCCAATCGCGGCAGCCGTCACGCCTTTGCCAACCGAGCTGACCACGCCGCCTGTGCAGAAGATGTATCGCGTCATGTGCCAGAAAATTGTAAAGTAACCCCTTGACAGATTATCGTACACCACGCTATACTTGTGCAAGAGAGAGTGAAAGCACGCCCAGAAAATTGCGCCACCAAGCGCCCGAAGGATTATGTGATCCCACTCTCTCACTTAAATCCTTCACTCATCACGAAAAACTGATCCCATCTGTGCCTGTGCCGCACACCAAGGCGCACACGGTCTCTTCGGGCTGCACGGCGATGGCGCCGCTCAGCACAGCGGCAGTTGCCGCTGCGCCGCTCAGCTCGGCTGCAATGCCAAGCTCAAACCACAGCCATCGCGCCGCTTCCAGCATGGCTTCATCGCTCACCAGCACGATCTCATCCACATATTGACGGACGATCTCAAGGTTGATCGGCGCGGATTGGCGCGGCGCCAGCGTGTTGGCGCGTGTGGCGATGCTCGGCAGGACGATTGCGCTGTTCGCCGCAAGGCTCGCTTTGAGCGTTGGCGCGCCTATCGGCTCGACGCCGATGATGCGCACGGAAGGCTTCAACGCCTTGGCAGCCAACGCCACGCCGCTGATCAAGCCGCCGCCGCCAATCGCTGCCAGAATTGTATCGGCTTGCGGCAAATCTTCCAGCACTTCCAGCGCCAGCGTGCCTTGCCCGGCGATCACGTCAGGATCGGCGAACGGATGCACGTAGACCAAACCTTCGCGCGCTGCGCGCGCAAGCGCCGCGTCGTTAGCGTCGTCCCAGACTGCGCCGTGCATGATCACCTCAGCGCGCCATGCGCGCAATTTGTCCGCTTTGCTGAGCGGCGTGTTGTGCGGCAGGTAAACGTGCGCAGGCACGCCGAGCTGCCAGCTCACATATGCCACAGCCAAGCCGTGGTTGCCGCCTGAGGCAGTGATCACGCCGCGCCGCAGAGTCGCCTCAGGCGTGTTGAGCAGCTTATTGGCAGCGCCGCGCGCCTTGAACGAGCCGCTCGCTTGCAGCTGTTCCAACTTCAGCCACAGTTGGCACTTCGGCGGCTGTTGAAGCGCTGTGGCAGCCATCAGCGGCGTTCGGCGCACGTAGGGCGCAATTCGCAGGCGCGCTGCCTGCACAGCTTCCAAACCGATCACGTACCACGATCCTTGCGGCGCACACACAAAAGCAGCGGAGAGGTCTCTTGCCTGTGCTGCACCTCTCCGCCGCGCTGTGAAAAATTATGCGGCGCGCTCAAACTAACTTTTCAAGGTCGCTGGCGGCGCGCTTCATATCCAGAAAGACCAAACCTGTCTTAGCGCTCTCACGCGCCATCGAGGTCAGCACTGCGTCCGTACCGACCGAAATCAGGACGACATGCCCAGCTGTGCCGCGAATGTAGACCTGCTCCAAAGCGCCGCGCCCTAGCTCGCCTGAGATGCGCTCGCCCAGCGAGAGCATGGCAGCCGACATCGCCGAGACGCGATCTTCTTCCACGTTGCCCGGCAGCACAGAGGCGATGCTCAAGCCATCCACACTCACCACCGCTGAGGCTTCGATATCGGAATTGCCGTACTGGAGGTCGCGTAGCCGCTCCACCATCAATTCGGTACGAGATTTCGCCATAGGTGCCTCTCTAATGCCTGAAAATGCCTGAAGGATCATCACTTGCTCGGCGCGTGTGCCGAACGACTCTGCTCATTTTCGATGATAGCACAACGCCTAGTGCGAGTCAACCAAACCCTGCCTCACTTGTCCCTGAGACGTGAAACAGTTATGCTTGTGTGAAACTGCGCTGCTGTGGAGAGCGCTCATGTCGAACGAACGCATTCTTGTTGTTGACGATTCCGCGCCAATCCGTGAGTTCATCGGGCATACTGTGCTGGCGGCTGAAGGCTACGACGTGCTGACAGCCGCTGACGGCAAAGAAGGTCTCGTGCTTGCCCGTGACTTGCAGCCCGATCTGATCCTGACCGACTACATGATGCCAGAGCTGAACGGCTTGGAGATGGTCGAGGCGCTGCGCGAGGCGAATGTGAACGTCCCTGTCATCCTGATGACGGCGGAAGGCTCGGAAGCGCTGGCAGTGCGCGCCTTGCGTGCAGGTGTCTCCGATTACCTGATCAAGCCGATCACAGCTGAGATGTTGCTCAGCGCAGTGCGCGGCGCACTCCAACGCCATTGGCAACAACAGATCAAAGAGCGCTTGCCTGCCCATTTGCTCGAATCCAACCGCCGCCTTGAGAAGCGCCTGCGCGAACTCAGCACTTTGGTCAACGTCGGCGCCAGCGTGACCGCCATGCTCGATCTGCAGCAAGTGCTTAACAGCGTGGTCGAAGCGGCGGTCAGCGTCAGCGGCGCTGAAGAGAGCAGCCTGATGCTGATTGACGATCAAACAGGCGAGCTGTACGTGCGCGCCGCCAAAAACTTCGACCAGAAAACTGTCCACACGCTGCGCCTGCCCGTCAGAGATAGCTTGGCAGGTCAGGTCGTGCGCAGCGGCAAGCCTGTGGTCATCGGCGGCAAAGGCGATGAGCAGATCAAGATCAAGACGCAATTCTTGGTCAAGAGCTTGGTCTATGTGCCGCTGCGCACGCCAAACCGCGTGATCGGCGTGTTAGGCGTGGATAATCGGCTTGAAGCACGCACTTTCGAGCTGCATGACGTGCAAGTTCTCTCGCTCCTGGCGGACTTCGCAGCGGTCGCCATTCAGAATGCGCGCCTATACGCCGAGATGATCCGCGAGCGCGACACGCTTGACGCCATCTTGCGCGACACCGACGACTATGTGATCGTGGTGGATACCGAAGATCGCATTCTGTTTTGCAACGCCACGGCGCGCAATGCGTTCGGCATTACGCGCACAGATTTCATCGGCAAGCCGCTCAATCAGGTGATCAGTCATCCTGAAGTGTTGGCGCTCTTCGCCAAAGAAGCGATCAGCGGACGCGGCAGGCGCAGCGAGATCACACTCAGCGGCGACAAATTCCTGAACGCGCAATTGACCATCATCCAAAATGTTGGACGCGCGGCAGTCATGCAAGATATCACGCATCTCAAGCAGCTCGACCGCGCCAAAAGCGACTTCGTGGCAGCGGTCGCTCACGATCTGCGCTCGCCGCTGACCGCCATTCTCGGCTACTCTGAGCTGTTGACGCGCGCCGGTCCGCTCAACGAGCAGCAGATGCGCTTCATCGAGCAGATCACGTCCAGCGTCCACTCGATCACGGCGCTCATCACTGAATTGCTGGAGCTGAGCCGCATCGAGGCAGGCTTCAACGTTGACCTTGAGCCTGTGGCGATGGAACGCGTTGTGCGCAAGGCAGTGGAAGGCTTGCAGCATCAGAAAGCGCAGCGCGAGCATACACTGACGCTCGATATCGCGCCCGATCTGCCGCCGCTGCTCGGCAATCCGCTGCGCCTTCAGCAGATGGTCGCCAATTTAGTCGGCAACGCCATCAAGTACACGCCGAAGCGCGGCGATATTCGCGTCAACTTGTGGCGCGACGCCGATAATCTAGTCCTTCAGGTCGCCGATAACGGCATCGGCATTCCGATTGAAGATCAGCCTTATGTCTTCAACAAATTCTTCCGCTCAGAGCGCGCTGCCAGTGAATACGACGGCACAGGGCTAGGACTTTCCATCGTCAAAGGCGTAGTGGATCAACATCAAGGGCGCATTTGGCTCGAGAGCCGCGAAGGAGTCGGCACGACCTTCACGGTTGTGCTGCCGCTCTCGCCCGCGAATACCGATCCTGATCCGACGCGACCGCGCCGCACGACGGGCAAGTTAGTCGCCTCATGAGTCAAGCACAGGGCAAGCCGCCAATTTGGATGGTCGTGGCAGTCGGCAGTTACCTTGAAGCGAGCATCATCAGCGGCAGGTTGAGCAGTTTCGGCATTCCCAATCACATTCATCGCGAGTCGGTCGGCGTGGTGCTAGGCTTGTCCATCGGGCTAGGCGAGGCGCAAGTGGTGGTGCCAGAGGCATATTACGACGCAGCGCGCGCGATCCTCACACCTGATGACACGCTGCCTTGGCTGGCTGACGGCGACTCTGACGAGGATTTCTACGATGACGATGATCAATGAGACGCTCACAGCTGTGCCGGGCATTCGCGTTGGACACGCCACAGATCGCGAGGCGATCACAGGCTGCACTGTTGTTCTGTGTCCGCCGCAGACCGTCGGCGGCGTAGATCAGCGCGGCAGCGCGCCCGGCACGCGCGAAACAGACCTGCTGCGTCCGAGCAAGTTGGTGCAGCACGTTCACGCCGTCGTGCTGGCAGGCGGCAGCGCTTACGGTCTGGCGGCTGCCGATGGCGTGATGCGCTACCTTGAAGCGAACGGCATCGGCTATCCGACGGCAGGCGGCGTCGTGCCGATTGTGCCAGCGGCGATCTTGTTCGATCTGGATATCGGACGCGCCGATCGGCGACCTGACGCGGCGATGGGCTATGCCGCTTGCCAGGCGGCGAGCGCCGAACCGACGCCGCAAGGCAGCGTTGGCGCAGGCACGGGCGCGGTCGTCAACCGTATGCTCGGCTTGCGCAACGCGACCAAAGGCGGCATCGGCAGCGCGGCGCGGCAACTTGGCGACGGTCTGATCGTGGCGGCGCTGATCGCCGTCAATGCGCTGGGCGACGTGTTGGATGAACGCGGGCAGATCATGGCAGGCGTCCATCAGGACGGTCGCTTTTTGGGCGCGCTGAACATCCTGCAGATGCAAGGCAATCCGCCGCCGACCAACACAGTGATCGGCGTGGTGGCGACCAACGCGCGGCTGACCAAAGAGGCAGTGAACGCGGTCGCCGCTGCTGCGCAAGATGGCGTCGCGCAAGCGATCCGTCCTGCGCACACGCCATTTGACGGCGATACCATCTTCGCGCTCGCCACAGGGCAGATCGAGGCGAGTCTGCTGACCGTGAGCGCCATCGCCGCCGAAGTGACGGCAGCCGCCATTCGCAGCGCAGTGCGCCATGCCGAGTCGCTAGGCGGCGTGCCTGCCCTGCGCGACCTGACCTGAGCCCTTGCGCGCTACCCTAGCGCACAAGAGTCGAGTATACTTGAATCGGTAGCCCGCATAGCCGAACAGCATCGTGCAGCAGGTCTCTTCGCACTGTATTCATGAATTCGTGAGAAGGGAGGCAGGCGGTGAGCGCTTCCGCGTAGCTGAAGCAGCGCCGCTGAACGCTTGTGGAGATTTCATCTACCTATATCCTTGCCGCGCTGATTTGTGCAGGCTACTTCGCTTTGCTGATCTATAGCTGGCGCCGCAGCAGCAAAGCTAGCCGAGCGCGCCGTTGGCTGCGCGGCACGCTTATCTTGGCGCTTGTGGCACAGGCGATTCACTTGTTTGTGCCAGAAGCGCATTTAGGTCCGTATGCAGGACTCTTCATAGGCGGCTTGACGCAGCCTGCGCTGGCTGTGCTGTTGATGAGCGCGATGTTGGCAGGCTACGGCGCGCTCACTGTGCGCTACCTTGGCGGACGCTTCGTCTACGGCTTGTTCGCGCTGAGCGTCTTGGCGTGGAGCGGCTTGTTCTTTGGCGCGCTGAGCGCGACGGAAAAAGTATCGCTTGGGCAAGTCGGCTGGATCACAGCGGCATTTGGCGCGGCGGACGCGACGCTGAGCTTAGCTGCGCTCGGTTACTGGCTGATCTTAGGCACGATCATGCTGATCGCCGCTGTGTACAGTTTTGCCACAGCGCACTTGGCTGAGGTCGCCAATCGCGCGATGTTCTGGCTGCTGATGACGCCGCTTGTGCTGATGGGCGCTTTGATCGGCGTCAGCGGCAGCCTTGGATTGCGCGAACTCGGCTGGATCATGCAATTCAGCGGACTGTTCGGCGTCACCTACGCCGTGCTGAGCCTGCGCGTCTTGGATGTGCGCCGTATCTTCCGCCTGACCTTCGCAAGCGCGCTCACGCTCGCCATCACCTTTCTCGTCATCGTCGGCGCGATCTTGGTCGCGCAGAACATCCCTGCCGATGATCCGAATCGGCTGATCTTGGTCGTCGGCGCGGCAGCCGTGGCGACGGCGCTCTATGTGCCATTGCGCGTGTTCAGCGTCGCGCTAGTGGATCGCGTCTTCGGCGCGCCAACTGAGGACAACACTGCTTTTGTGCGGCAATACAGCCAAGATATCGCAGGCGTCGTCGAGCTGCCTGAACTCTCTGACATGGCGATCAGCGCTTTGCGGAATGCCTTGCGCGTGCGCGGCGCAGGCATCCTGCTGGCGACCAGCGAGAACGATGACACGATCCGTCTGGAGCCGATGCGCAGCAGCCTGAGCGAGATGCCTGAAGTGCGCGGTTGGCTGCCGCGCAGCAGTCCGATCTACAGGACGCTCTTCGAGCGACGGCTGCCGCTTTTGCAGTACGATATCGAGTACTCGCGCGATTATGCCGACGTCGCGCCTGAGCTGAAGTCGTTCTTCAAGCAGCTGCGCATGAGCGCCTATGCGCCAATCATCATGCAAGGGCAGATCATCGGCGTGCTGGCGATGGCTGCCAAGAGCAGCGACGATCCGTTCTCCGCGCAAGACTTAGAGCTTTTCACCACGCTCGCCACACAGACAGGCGTCGCGCTGCGCAATGCGCGCCTCGTCAGCGACCTGCGCAAAGCGCGCGATGAGACCGAAGCGCTCAATCGCGATATCATCAGCACTAAAGAGCGCCTTGAGCTGCTCGACTCGGTCAAGACGGACTTTGTGACCATCGCCAGCCACGAGCTGCGCACGCCGCTCACGCAGATTCTAGGCTATACGGATATCCTCGATACGCTCAGCCAACTGCCTGTGATCGAACCTGAGCGAGTCGGCGTGATGACCAGCAACATCCGCAAAGCCACTGAGCGCCTTGAAGCGCTCATCGCCGATATGCTCGATGTCAGCCGTCTCGGTCTGGACGCGATGGACTTGCGCTTCATGCCGACTACGCTCGACGCAGTGCTGCGGCTCTCTGTCGAGCCGTTGCAAGAGAGCATCAAGCAGCGCAGGTTACAACTGACCGCGCGCGGCTTGAAAGGTCTGCCTGAGATCGAAGCCGATCAGCAGCGCTTGGTGCAGGCGTTCAAGAACGTCGTCCTGAACGCGATCAAGTACACGCCTGACGGCGGGCGCATTGATATCACAGCGCGCTTGGAGACCGACGCAGAAGGCGATGAGATCGTTCACGTCGAGATCAAAGACACGGGCATCGGTATCGATCCGCGCAACCATGAGCTGATCTTCGAGAAGTTTTTCCGCGTGGGCGATCCAGGCTTACATTCCACAGGCGCTACTAAGTTCATGGGCGCGGGTCCAGGCTTAGGCTTGACCATCGCGCGCGGCGTGATCAATGCGCACGGCGGACGCATCTGGGTGGAAAGTCCGGGCATGGATATGGAGAAACTGCCTGGCACCACAGTTCACATTGTCTTGCCGACCAAGCTGACCGAGCGCGATAAAAGCACCTCGCGCTTTGAGGTCACTTCACCGTTCGCCAGCAGCGCACGCATGGCAACTTCAAGCGTGCCTGTCAAGTCGTGAAAAGCATAAAAACGGACATCACATGGCAGTAGAGGCGATCATCTTCGATTTTGACGGCACGATCATTGACACTGAATCGGCGGATTTTCAGGCGTGGAAGGCTGTTTTTGATCGGCATGGCTTGCCGCTCACGCTCGATCTGTGGCGGCAGCGCGTCGGCAAGGTTGTTCACAACGGCGCGCAAGGCGTCTTCCTGCCCGATCGCTACTTTGAGCAGCTGAAAGGCTATCCGCTCAGCGCGGAAGAGCTGCGCGCGCAAGAGGAATATTACCTCAAGCTGTGCGAAAATCTCGACGTGCTGGCAGGCGTGCGCGAGCTGCTCGACGCGGCGAGAGCGGCAGGCATCGGCTTAGGACTCGCCTCAAACTCTGATCGCGCGTGGGTAGAACACTGGGCGCGTTGGTACGGCGTGTGGGAATACTTCAAGTGCGTCGTCACGCGCGATGATGTGGCAAACGCCAAGCCCGCGCCCGCCATCTATCTGAGCGCAGCCGCTTGTCTGGGCGTGCCGCCTGAGCGCTGCGTCGCCATCGAAGACTCGCCGACAGGCATGCAAGCTGCGCTGGCAGCGGGCATCCGTTGCATCGCTGTGCCTAATTGGCTGACGGCACATCTAGGGCAGCCTGAAGGCGTGGCGCTCACGCTCAACTCGTTAACAGAGCTACCTTTCGAGGCGCTCATGGCGCGTTTCTAGCTTGAGACGCGGCGCAAAACTGCCAAAACCTTGCCCTGTATCTGGACTTTGTCTTTATTCACGTAGATCGGCTCCATATTTGGATTGGCAGGCTGCAGACGCACGCGATTGCCTTCGTCGTAGAAGCGCTTGAGCGTCGTCTCGCCGCTTTCGGTCAGCCAGACTGCCACCATCTCGCCGTTGCGCGCCGTCGCCTGCTGACGCAGGATGACCGTATCGCCGTCGTTGATCATCGCGTCAATCATCGAGTAGCCGCTGACCTTCAGCGCGTAGACTTGGGATGGATCGGCGCTGCCGATCAGATCGCTCGGCACGGTCACTAGCGCGTCTTCATCGTAATGGTCAAAGTCATCGCCTAGCACAGGCAACGGCTCGCCTGCCACAATCTGACCGAGCAGTGGCACTTGCAGGACTTCGCTGACATGGCTGACGCGCACTGGAATCTCGTTCATCAGCTCGGCGCTCAGGCGGATGCCGCGCGAGACCGTCTTAGAACGGATCACAAAGCCTGCTTCAACCAACTTGTTCAGGTTGTAGTTCACAACAGACGTGGAGCTGATGCCGACCGCGTTGCCGATATCGCGGATAGTAGGCGGATAGCCGCGCTGAGTCAGCCATTCCTTGATCACGCGCAGAATAGCCTTCTGCTTTTCCGAGAGCGATTCGTAATCTTGCATGATGGTCTCCTTGTGCCAACACGCCTTTTAAGGCGGCATTGAGCAAACGTTCGACTTTTATAATCAATCATAAACCGAACGTTTGTGTGAGTCAAGGCTTTGTCAAGAGAACAGTCATACAAGGGCTGCGGATCAGCCTTGCGCAGGCGTCTCTTCGCGATCCGACTTCTCAGCCATGCTGACTCGATGGCGTTGCGGCTTGCCTTCGTCTTCATAGCCAAAGGTATCGGCGACGATGTAGAGCGGACGACCGCGCACTTCGTCGTAAATACGCGCCACGTACTGCCCTAACACGAAGAAGAAGAAAAACTGCGCTGAGCCGAGCAGCAGCACCACGCTGATCGCGGTCGCCTGCCCTTCGAAGAGCTGCTCGCCTGTGGCGAGCCGCAAGATCGCCACCACTGGAATGGCAAGCACAGAGAGCAGGAACAGGACGAAAGCGGCGTAGATCGCCAAGCGCAATGGGAAGAACGAGAAGCCTGTGACGGCATCCCACGCCAATTTGAGCATCTTGCGCAGCGGATAATTGGTGCTGCCGTACTTGCGCACGTCGCGGTCGTAGTAGACGCCTGTCTGCCGAAAGCCGACCCAGCTCGTCATGCCGCGAATGAAGCGATTATGCTCGCGCATGTTGGTGACGGCGTTCACCACGCGGCGATCCATCAGGCGGAAATCGCCTGTATCGAGCGGAATATGCACATCGGTGATGCGGTAGATGATGCGGTAGAACAGTTTCGCCGTGAAGAGCTTGAACCATGTCTCGCCAGGACGCTTGTTGCGCACAGCGTAAACCACTTCGTAGCCTTCGCGCCATTTGGCGACAAGGTCTCGGATCGTCTCAGGCGGATCCTGCAAGTCGGAGTCGATGATGATGACGGCGTCGCCGCGTGCGTAGTCCATGCCTGCCGTCACTGCGATCTGATGACCGAAGTTGCGCGCGAAGTCAATCACGCGCACGCGCGAATCTTCGGCGTGGAGCTGGCGCATGACCTCTAGCGAGCGGTCGCGGCTGCCATCGTTGACCAAGATCAGCTCCCACGGCTCGCCCAGACTTTCCATCACAGCGCGCACGCGCCGATAGAACTCAGGCAGCCCTTCCGCTTCGTTGTAGACAGGTGCTACGACGGAATAGGTCGGTGCTTGTGCTTGGATCGTCGGCTTTTGCATGGTCGCCTGCGCCTGTTTGTGCAGTTTCACTGTTCAGGAGATTGTACACAACTTCAGCCCTGTTGTCTCAGCCGAACAGGGCTAAAATTCTGTAAAAAGCCGCCGCGCTACTGGACGAAAAGACGCGCGTCTTGAGCGGCGAACAAGCGCGTGATAGCCGCCCATTCTTCAAGCGTGAGCGTCTCGGCGCGGCGCATCGGATCGACGCCTGCGCGCACCAGCAGATCGGCGGCAGCGGCGTGCGAAATTGCCAGACCGCTGCTGAGCGAATTTTTCAGCTGTTTGCGCTTCTGCCCGAAGCCTGCGCTGACCACGTGGAAAAAAAGTTCCTCATCAGGCACGTCCACGGGCGGCTTGGCATGCAGATCGATGCGCACAACGGCTGAGGATACTTCTGGGCGCGGATAGAAGGCTGCTGGGCTCAGGCGCGCCACAATCTGCGGCTTGCCGTAGAACTGCGCGCTCACGCTCAACAGACTCATCTCGCCCGGAGCTGCCACAAGGCGCTCAGCGACCTCTTGCTGCACGGTCAAGATCAAGCGCTGTGCTTTATTGCGCGCTTCGAAGAGATGGCGCAAAATTTTGCTGGTGATGTAATAGGGCAAATTCGCCACCACGAGGTATGGTCGCGCGCCGAGCAACGCATCGAGGTCTACTTGCAAAATATCGGCATGATAGACGCGCACATTGGGAAAATCGTGCAGTTGGCTGTGCAGGACAGGCAGCAAGCGCTCGTCAATTTCCACTGCGACGACCTGCGCTGCGCGTTGTGCCAATTTGACAGTCAGCGCGCCAGTGCCTGCGCCGATCTCCAAGACTGTATCTGTAGGCGCAATGTGCGCTGCATTGGCGATCTTCTCCAGCGCGTTTGGGTCTTGCAGAAAGTTCTGCCCAAGGCTTTTTTTGGGCAAAATGTCCATCTTCTCCAGCAGGTATTTGACATTCATCAGCAGCGACTCCAATCGTCAAAGGTGATCAGGAGCCGGGCGCAGCAAGCGGCGAAGGTGTGTTGGATGGCTCAGGCGTGAGCAGGGCAGGTGTGGCGCCGATGGCGATCACTTCAGGGCGCGGATCGCGCACCACGACTGAGTAAGGCAGCGAACGACTGACCTCTACACCATCCTCGCGGCGCACGCGCACGCGGCGCTCTAGGATGCCTTTCACGCCCGCCTGAATAACTTTCTGCGTCTCCGGCGGAATGCTCGTATCGGGCTGAAAAACCTGTTGAAAGTCTATTTCGCTGCGTTC